>DATJQT010000473.1:0-14802 GCA_035505475.1 Vulcanimicrobiaceae bacterium | reverse complement strand
TTCGAGACCTTGGTCCGGCGGTACGAGCGGCTGGTATTCCGGATCGCAGGAGGGTTCCTGCGGGACCGCGGCGAGGTCGAGGATATTGCCCAAGACGCGTTTCTCCGTGCGTACGAGGCCTTGCCCCGGTTCCGCATCGGTTCGCCGTTTGCTCCGTGGATTGCCCAGATCGCGACACGGCTGTGCTATGACCGGTTACGGAAAATGGCGCGGCGCGACGTCACCTGGGAAGACCTTTCGCCTGCCGAGCGGCAAACCGCAGAAGCGTTGGTCCATGAACCGGCGCACGAACATCCTGCAGCGACACGGGATCTTGCCGAGCGCCTGCTGGCCACGGTGTCGCCGCGGGACCGGCAAGTGTTGATCCTCAGCGAAGCGATGGGATATAGCGCGGCGGAGACCGCAAAGATCCTGGGTTGCACCGCGCTGGCCGCTCGGCTCCGGCTGCATCGCGCGAAGCGCGCGGTCCGCGAAGCGGCTGCGCGCCTACTCAAGGGCATGGGGGAGAGGTCATGACAGCCTGCAAGCCAATTCTCGATGCATTGCCGGATTTGGCCGCGCGCGCTTCGGGCGATATCCCGGATTGGGCAGCCGCCCATCTGGCAGGCTGTGCAGCCTGCACGAAGCGATTGCAGGCGGAGCGTTTGACGGCCGGGCTGCTCCAATCTGTCGCCGTTCCCATCGACCCCCCCGACGATTTCGCCATGCGCATCGCGGCGCGGTTGCGACCGCGAATAGTCCCTCTGGCGGAGGCAGACCCGTGGCGTTCGGCGTGGAAGCTTGTGCCGGCATTTGGTGCCCTCGTCCTGGCGCTCTTCATTGTCTATCAGACCAGCGCGATGCCGGAGCCGACCGGATTGTTCCCGACAGACAGCCTCACGGCGGGGGAGCATCTGGCGCTCGGCGCGGCACCCCCGACAATGGATGACGTACTGTCCGTCATTCTGGAGGGTGGCAGATGACCTCGAGAACCAAGGGTACCCTGCTGTTGCTCGTGGCATTTGTCCTCGGGGCGGCGGCCGGTGTCTTAGGGTATGGCGTTTTCCGGTCTCGTCCGGACTGGCACACGCCTGAAGGGCGCGCCCGGTTCCAGGAATCCATTCTTGCCCGGATGACCAAGGATTTGGAACTGCGCCCGGATCAACAACAGGCCATCGGCAGCATCCTCCGGGAGAGCGGTGACCAATTCGCGAAACTGCGGGAGGAAATGCAGCCGCGCTTTCGCGAAATCCGGACTCGGACGAGCGACCGTATCCGCGGTGTGTTGGACGCGCAACAGCGAGCAAAATTCGAGGAGATGGTCCGAAAATGGGAAGAGCGAGCCAATCGCGGCCACGGCGCAGGGGGGCCGGAGCGAAAGGCACCCTGAACATCGGAATGCCTTTTGACTGGATGCCGTATCCTGACTAGACTCACGCGACTTTGCAGTTCTTCTCGGTTTCCCTCCAGTCGGCAGTCGATAAGGAAATATTCGATGGCGCGTCGGAAGGTCGGACTCATTATCATTCTCTTCATACTGATTCTCGGTGGAGCGGCGGGATTCTACTGATTTGCGGGAGGCACCCGCGCACCCATGTACCGGACGGCGGCGGTAGAAAAGGGCGAATTATTGTCAAAGTCCTCGGCGACCGGAACGCTCAACGCAGTGATCACGGTCCAAGTCGGGACGCAGGTGTCCGGAACCATCGCGCAACTCTTGGTGGACTTCAACTCGCCGGTCAAAAAAGACATGCTGATCGCCCGCATCGATCCGGCCACGTTTGACGCCAAGGAAAAACAGGCGCAGGCCGACCTGGAAAGCAGCAGGGCTTCGATCTTGAACCAACAGGCCGCAGTGGCACGTGTCCAGGCTGACGTAGCGAACGCGAAGGTCAACGTCGTGCGACAAGACGTTGCCCCACGCGACGCTACGGCAGAAATGGTCGCCAAGGCGTAGGCTGGAGCCCAAGACATGTTCGTGTTACAAAGTATTCGGATTGCCCTCCGTGCGCTGCGAGTCAATAAGCTGCGCTCGGGTTTGACGATGCTTGGCATCGTGATCGGCGTCGGGGCCGTGATTGCGATGGTGGCCGTCGGCACTGGCGCGTCCGCCCGAATCCAGGAGCAGATTGCCAGGCTACAGCCATACCGAGACAACGACTTCGATGTGCGGAACTTGGCCGAGATGTTCGCCGTGCAGGCGGCCAGCACGAAAACGATGACCATTCTCTTGGGTGCGATCGCTTCGGTCTCGCTCTTGGTCGGCGGCATTGGGATCACGAACATCATGCTCGTCTCGGTCGCGGAGCGAACCCGGGAGATCGGGCTGCGCATGGCCGTCGGCGCGCGAAGCCGGGACATCCTCTGCCAGTTCCTGATCGAGGCGGTCACGCTCGCCCTGGTCGGGGGCATTCTGGGAATCGCCCTGGGCGTGGGCGGCTCGGCCCTGATCGCGCTGCTCGCGCAACGGTCCACCTTGATCACGCCGGGTTCCATTGCGATCGCGTTTGACTCTTCGGCGTTCATCGGTATTTTCTTCTGATATCTTCCTGCCTGCAAAGCGGCCTATCTCGATCCGATCGAAGCCTTGCGATACGAGTGACGCGCTTCCGACATTGCGCGTCCCATGATACAGTATCTCCGTGGAGCAGGGCGCCGCGGGGTTTGCCATTTTCGCGGTCACGGCGGATCTGGGGATTCACGCCTGGGCGCTGGATTGTGTCGAGTTGTTTCGGCAGGCGGCGCGGGGTCTGTTGAGTGTGATGTTCGAGCCATCGCGCGTTCGCACTGAGCGCAGCGTGGTCGTCACGGTTTCCGCGGCGGACCGGGAGAGCTTGCTGGTTGCATGGCTCAATGAATTGGTGTTCGTCGCGGAAACGGAACACTTCGCGATGGCCGATTGCGCCATCACGGCGCTCACCGAGACCCGGTTGACCGCCAACGTGTGGGGCGAGACAATAGCTCCCGACCGGCACACGCTCGGCAGTGGGGTCAAAGCGGTTACGTACAACCAGCTCGCAATCTCCCCGACGGCCGGCGGCTGGGAAGCGCGGGTGGTCGTGGATCTGTAACCGACGCCAGGAGGGCAGCATGCCGAAATCCGTCACGATCTTCGGGAAGGACACCTGACCCTACACACGGGCCGCCCGTGAGGAGTACGGCCAGAAGAAAGTTACAGTCACATATATCGATGTGACCAAGGATGCGGCGGGCATGAAGCGCATGCTTGAATTTTCCAAAGGCGATCGCACGGTCCCGGTTATTGTCGAAGAGGGCAAGGTGACCTCGGGATTCAATGGCGGGGGCTGAGCGGTCTGACATCCGCCGTGCGCGGATGGTGTCACGCAGCGAGGCGTGTCGTGCAACTCGATCCGCAAATGGAAGAATTGGCCCGCTGGCTGCGCCAGTTCCGGGGGCAAGACCTCGATGACGAACAGGTCGAGGCGGCCGCCGGGCGGCTGGTAGCAGGCGGGGCCACGGCACTTCCCATTGTTTTGGCGCAGTATTTGGACCCAGAAGAGGATGCCACGCTGCTCGCCGTGGCAACGGTGGCCCTGAAGGGATGGACCGAGCCATACCCAAGCGAGCGCTTGATCGAGCTGATGCAAAGCCGCGAGGTCGGCGCGCTCGGCAAAGCGCTGATCATGACCGTCTTGGAGCGCTACGGCGTGGACACGGCGGACACGGCCTTGCTGGGCGTCGGTATCGATCTGGAAGAGTACGACATCCAGGGCCCCGGCGGGATGTCCAACAATTGAGCCCCACCGATCTGAACGCCAGCGCTCTGCCTGAGCCCGTGGCGGTGATCGGGGCCGGCGCGTGGGGTACCGCGCTCGCCGCGGTCCTCGGCCGGCGATTCGCGCACGTCCGCCTGTGGGTATACGAAGCGGACCTCGCCGCGGCGATGATCGGCAGCCGGGAGAATGCCCTCTATTTACCGGGCGTGCGGCTCCCCGGCACGGTGCACCCCACCGGCGATCTGCGCATTGCCCTGGCCGATTGCCCCCTGGTGCTCTTCGTCGTCCCGTCCCATGTGTTCCGGCGTGTCGTCGAAGAGGCGAAATCTCAGCTCGCGCCTGGCGCGCTGATCGTGAGTGCGACCAAGGGCTTGGAAGCGGGCACGCTCGCCACGATGTCGCAAATCCTCCAAACGGTCTTGCCGGTCGGACACCATCACCATATCTGCGTCCTCTCCGGGCCGAGCTTTGCCCGGGAAGTCGCGCTGGGGCGGCCGACCGCGGTGGTCGCAGCCGCGCAGCATGCCGGCATCGCGGAACGCGTGCAGCGCCTGCTCAGCGGAGGCCCGCTCCGTGTGTATGCCGGAACCGACCCGCTCGGCGTGGAGTTGGGCGGGGCGGTCAAGAATGTCATTGCCATCGCGGCCGGCGTGGTGGACGGGTTGGGGCTGGGCACCAACGCGCGCGCCGCATTGATTACGCGGGGGCTCGCGGAGATGACGCGGCTCGGCGTTGCCGTCGGCGCGGATGCACGGACCTTTGCTGGATTGGCCGGGATGGGGGATCTGATTCTCACCGCGACGGGCGATCTGTCGCGCAACCGGACACTCGGCAAGCAACTCGCAATGGGCGAGCGGCTCGAAAAGATTCTGGCGGCCTCTCGGGCCGTCATCGAAGGCGTGAACGCGTGCCGGTCGGTCGTCGCACTGGCCGAGCGTCACCAAGTTGACATGCCGATCAGCCGGGCGGTGTGCCGCGTTCTGTTCGATGGGCAGGAGCCGCGCGAAGCGCTGAGCGACCTGATGACCCGCGAGCTGCGCTTCGAAGGTGAGTAGCCGGTAGCCGCGCCGGATTCTGCCGCGCTGACCGACCTCTGAGGAGTCCACGATGAAAATCGCCGTGATGGGTTCCGGTGGCATCGGAGGGTATTTTGGGGGGCTGCTGGCCAAAGGCGGGGAAGATGTCACCTTCCTCGCACGCGGGGCGCATCTGGCGGCGATCCAGCGGGACGGGTTGCGCGTCGAAAGCGTGGCGGGCAACTTCCACGTCCGGCCCGCCGCCACCGACGATCCGGCGGCTGTCGGGCCGATCGAACTGATCCTCTTTTCCGTGAAATCGTACGATACCGAGACGGCGGCGGAGCAGATCCGCCCGCTGATCGGACCGGGCACTGCCGTACTCTGCGTTCAAAACGGCGTGGATAATGAAGAGAAACTCGAGGCGCGAGTGGGCGCAGACCGGATCCTGTATGGGGTTGTGCACGTGCTGTCGACCATCAAGGCGCCAGGCGTGATCGCCCAGACCGGGGGACCGCGCACCCTGCGCTTCGGCGAACGCGACGGGCGGAGATCGCTCCGGACGACGCGTATCCTTGAGGTCATGAAGCAGGCTGGGATTCATGCGGACGTCTCCTCCAAGATTCTGATCGATCTCTGGGAGAAGTTCGTCTTCATCTGCGCGCAGGGCGGCGTGACCGCGCTGGCCCGACTGGACATCGGCGCGATCCTCGGTTGCCCGGAAACTGCCCGGCTCTACCGAGGGGTGATGGAAGAAATTGCCGCCGTCGGTCGGGCCAAGGGGGTTCGCCTGCCTGACGACACGGTCGCACGCACGCTGCGCTGGGCCCAGACGCTGCAGCCCACGATGCGCTCCTCGCTGGCCTATGACCTCGAGCACGGCAACCGTCTTGAAGTGGATGCCCTGGTGGGAGCCGTTGTCCGGTACGGTGCTGAGGTGGGCGTCCCCACACCGCTGAACGCAGCGATCTACGCCTGTCTCTTACCGCATCACCTGCGGGCGATGGCAACCCGCGGCGCACAATCGGCCTGACCCAGGATCCCTCGATGCCCGCCAATTTGACCCCGCAGTACCTGGAGGCTGAGCGCCGATTCCGCGACGCCAAGAGTGTCGAAGAGAAACTCGCTGCCCTGGAAGAGATGCTGGCCGTCATTCCGAAACACAAGGGGACGGAGCATCTGCGCGGCGACCTGAAGCGCCGCTACGCCAAGCTGAAAGAGGACCAGGAACAGGCACGCCACCGGCGCGGGGGCTTCTCGGTTTCCGTGGACCGAGAGGGGGCCGGGCAGGTGGTTCTGGCCGGGCCCACCAACGCCGGGAAATCTGCCCTGGTGGCGGCCCTCACCACCGCGCGGCCGGAGGTGGGCGAGTACCCCTTCACCACGCGGAAGCCTTTCGCGGGCATGATGCCCTTCGTGAATGTGCAGATCCAGCTCGTGGATCTTCCGGCGATCTCTCCGACCTTCATGGAGCCCTGGGTGCCCTCGCTCGTGCGCCCGGCCGATCTCTGCCTGCTCGTGGCGGACCTATCGAGCGGGAGCATCCTCGAGGACCTTGACGCCGTGCTCCAGATTCTCGAGCGCAGCAAAGTCCGACTGGTCGCGCCGACGGACACGCCGTCCTCGGAGATTGGCTGGGCGTCCAAGCGGACCCTCCTGATCGCCAACAAGCAGGATGTATCCGGGGCAGAAGAGACGCTCGAAATTCTGCGCGCCGAATACGGCGCTCGCCTGCCGCTGCTGGCCGTTTCTGCCACGGCAGGACTGGGACTGGAGCCGCTGCGGCGCGCCATCTACGACGGGCTGCAGATCGTTCGGGTGTACTGCAAACCCCCGGGTGCCGAGCCCTCCATGAAATCCCCCGTCGTCCTGCCGCGCGGCAGTACGGTATTGGAGATGGCGGAGAACATTCATAAAGATTTTGCGCGGCAACTCAAATTTGCGCGGATTTGGGGGTCGGGAAAATTCGATGGCCAGCGGGTCCAACGCGACTATCGCGTCCAGGAAGGCGACATCATCGAGCTCCACATCTGACCCGTGGTGCGGCGGACTGGGCACCTCCGGCGTGTACGCTCTCATCCTGGAACTCAGAAGGCGAGTTCGTCTGCCGGTCGCGAGGCTCGGTGCACTCTCGCTGGCTCCGGGCTGGTACGTGTATGTCGGATCGGCGAAGCGGACGCTTCGCACGCGGTTGCAGCGCCACCTGTCGCGCCACAAACAGTTGCACTGGCACATTGACGCCCTGACGCCGCCGGCGATCGTTCACGAGATATGGATATGGCCTTGGTCTCCCGGCCGCGAATGCCGTGCCAACGCCCGCGTGCAACGCTTGCCGGAGGCCGATCTTCCCTGCCCAGGGTTCGGGTCGTCGGACTGCCGGTGCCGGACCCATTTGATGAGGCTGCCGCGCCGACCGGCCGCGCCTGCCGATGCCCGGGTCATTCAGATGCGTGTTGCCCGGGACAAGGTCGGTGCCGGCGCCGGGAAGCTTTTGACGCAGCCGGTAAAGCGACGTATAGTACTGGTGTGTGAAACGGTGTGCGAGAAGGAGAGACCGTGACGACCCCCACTCGTAACGACGAACAAGCCGCTGAGATCTGCCCGTACTGGCACCAGGTGGCATCGGATTTTGCCTCGATGTACCCGGCCGGCGGATACTGTATCGCGGGCTGCCATAAGAAGATCAAGGTCATGGCGCAGAAGACCGTCGAAGACGTGTGCGCGATGCGCTATGCGGAGTGCGAAGGCTATCAGCGGGTCTTGGCAGAAGAAGACGAGAAGGCGCGACAGACGCCCCAGAGTGTCCGCAAGTAGCCCACCCGCGCGCTAGGGCAGTTGTCGAGTGTCCAAGAACGTGTGAGCCTTCGCCAAGAGGTCCTGAGACGTCTTGAAGGTCAGCCGCTTCAGGGCGTCTTCGTAGGGCAGCCAAGTGTAATTGCAGTGTTCGTGGGACAGCGTGACCTGATCCGTGGCGGTTTCCGCGACATAGTAGGTCACCACCTTGTGCATCCGCTCGCCGCGCCGCCGATAAAAATAGCGGATGTTGTGCATGAATCCCGCCAGAATCTGGGCATCGCGGATGCCTGTCTCTTCTGCGAGCTCTCGGCACGCTGCGGTCTGCGAGGACTCTCCCGTCTCGACATGGCCCTTCGGAAAATCCCAGTGCGACCCGTAGTCCAGGAGAAGATACTCGCGCTCGGGACGCGCTCGAAATACAATAACGCCGGCCGAATGTTCGTGCGTCATAGATGTGGTCCGCGGGAATGAACGTTCGTTGGCATACTGTACGGGATTTTCTGAGCGTGGACAAGCGGCAGACGTCAATGGGGCGATCGAACCGCCAACAGAACACCCCCGCACCCCGGCTCCAACCGTACCGGCCGGCCGGCGATCTTCTGAAGCGCATTCCCAAACTGCGCAAGATCAAACCCGCCAAAGGAAAATGACCGACCATTTCTTGTTCCGAAGGAGGGAGACTTGTGAATAAGCAGGCGCCGCCCGCCCGCGCATACTTTAGCTTCTGGTGGCCCCAGACGGTCCGCTGGGGCGACATGGATGCGATGGGCCACGTCAATAACGCGGTGTATTTCCAGTACATGGAATCGGCGCGCGTTGCCTTCTTCGAACGGCTGGGCTGGGTCAGCCGAGACATGGGGCCGGACCGCTGCGGTCCAGTCGTGGTGTCGCAGACGTTCAATTACCGCCAGCAGCTCCATTATCCCGCGGAGATCGAGGTAGGAATCGCCTGCAGTGAACTCCGTCGCCGAAGTTACGTTCTCTCCTACGGCATCTTTCCCACGGGTAGCGACAACGTTATTGGGGACGGCAGCACGGTCCTGGTCTGGATGGACTACGGCCTCGGTCAGGCCGTCGAAGTGCCGCCAAACATCCGCGCGTCGTTCCCTGCAGAATAGACTAGACACTCAAGCGAAGGGCGCCGCGTGCCCGAGCAGCCGCTCGTAGGCCTCCAAGTATTTCGCCCGTGTCTTGGCGACGATTTCGGCGGGGAGTGGGGGAGGCGGCGGGGTCTGGGGCCATTTGATCGACAGCAGGTAGTCGCGCAAGAACTGCTTGTCGAACGATGGCTGCGGCCCGCCGGGCCGGTAGGCGTCCTTGGGCCAGAAACGGGACGAGTCCGGCGTCAGGACCTCGTCCACCAGCATCAGGGTGTCTCCGGCCAGGCCAAACTCGAATTTCGTATCCGCCAGGACAATACCTTTCGTCTCGGCAATCTGGCGCGCCCGTGTGTACACAGCCAGGCTGAGAGCGCGCAGGCGGTCCGCCAGATCGCTTCCCAGGTCGCGGACCATGCGCTCGAACGAGACGTTTTCATCGTGGGTGCCGACCGTTTCCTTGGTGGCTGGGGTGAAGATCGGTTCCCCAAGACGGTCGGATTCGACGAGCCCTGCCGGCAAGCGAATACCGCAGACGCTGCCCGATTTCTGGTATTCCTTCCAGCCTGATCCACTCAGATACCCGCGGACGACGCACTCAAACGGGATCACTTGAGCCTTGCGAACCAGCATGGAGCGATCCTTCAACTGGTCGGCATACGGCCGGCACGCCACGGGGAAGTCGGCGACCTCGGTGGCCAGCAAGTGCGTCGGGGCGATATCTTTGATCTGCGCGAACCAGAAATTCGAAATGTGGGTGAGAATTTTTCCCTTGTCGGGAATCGGGTCGTTCATGATCACGTCGAAGGCGGAAATGCGGTCCGACGCGACAATCAGAAGTGCGTCGCCGAGGTCGTAGATGTCGCGGACTTTGCCGCGGCCCTTCAAGGGCAAACCGGGAAGTTGGGTCTCAAAGAGGGCGGTTCCCATCGTGTCCTCCGTCAGGTTGAGAGTCGGCGTGTATCGTAGCACAGAGCCGCGTATCCCGGAAGCCACCCAGAGCACGGGCCGTTCGTTTGGAGAGGGCAACAAGTTGCGGCGCTGCGCTTGTTCCACAGCGGCACTTCCCAGCATCGTGTGGTAGCATGCCGGCTATGTGGAACGGTCGCTGGATTCGCAGTCTCCTCCTCATTGCCGCGCTGGGCGCGACCCTGGCGTTCACCGGACCGGCATGCGCCGCACTGGCCGATCCGGAGAAGGACCTGCTCACGCTGGACCGGCTGGAAATCTTCCAGCCCGGGGAGCCGAGCATCGTGTACGCGAGAAACGATGAGCCGTTCGCCACGCTTGCCGAGGAATATCGGATCTTCGTGCCGCTCGCGCGCATTCCCAAGCTTATACAGCAGGCTGTCCTGGACATCGAGGACACCCAATTTTACGAACACGGCGCCATCAGCATCAAAGGAATGGCGCGGGCGGCCTTACGGAATATCACCTCTGCCAAGGTGAAAGAGGGCGGCAGCACGATCACCCAGCAGCTCGTCAAGGGCTTGTTTCTGAGCCCCGAACGCACGCTGCTCCGCAAAGTCAAAGAAATCCAGTTGGCGCGGGACGTCGAGCAGCATTACAGCAAGGACAAGATCCTCGAGATGTACCTGAACACGATTTACTTTGGCGGCGGCGCCTACGGGATCGAAGCGGCGGCGCGGACGTATTTCAGCAAGTCGGTGGGACAATTGACGCTGCCAGAAGCGGCCCTCTTGGCGGGCCTGATCCGGGCACCGACATCGCTCTCGCCGTTCACCGATCCCAAGCGCGCTCGCGAGCGGCGCGACGTGGTCTTGCGGCGGATGCAGACCGTCGGTCATTTGACGCCGGCACAGGCCCGCACCGCACAGAATACACCCCTGACCCTCACGCCATTCTTCAAGCAGCGGGGGCTCGCGCCGTATTTTGTGGAGTATCTGCGGCGTGGGCTGGAACCTCGTTTCGGCAGTACCGTCCTCGCCAGGGGCGGGCTTGGGATATACACCACGCTGGATGTTGAGCTGCAGCGCCAGGCGGACGAAACGGTCCGGAACGGCGTCAAGGGGATTGAAAAGAGTCTGACGGCGCGCCGCTCCGGGACAACATCGTCTGCGGTGCCCGCTGCTGCCCCGGGCCTCGAATGCGCGTTCGTCGTGATCGAACCCGAGAGCGGTGCGCTGCGCGCGATGGTCGGAGGAATGGATTTTGCGCGCAGCCAATTCAATCGCGCCGTGCAGGCGCGGCGGCAGCCCGGATCGGCATTCAAGCCGTTCGTCTATGCGGCGGCGTTGGAGCACAAGTTCACGGTGGCGAGCCTGTTGGACGATGCGCCCGTCACCTATGACATCCTCCAGAACGGCCAAACAACCCAGTGGCGTCCGGAGAATTTTGACCGGAAGTATCGTGGTCCCGTGACGCTGGAGTACGCCTTGCAGGAGTCGCTCAATGTGCCGACCGTCCGGCTGCTCGAAGCCGTCGGCGTGGACGCCGTCAGCGAATTGGCGCGTCGGATGGGGATCCACACCGAGCTGCGCCGCGAACTCGGCCTCGCCCTTGGCGTGTCGGAAGTGACGCTGTTGGATTTGACGGGCGCCTACGCCGTGATGGCGAATGGCGGAGTGCGTGTCCCCCCGACCGGCATCCGGCGGATCACGCGGGCAGCGGAGGACATCCCCGCGGCCAACCCCGACGCGCCCCGCGTGTTGTCTGAAGATGTCGCCTTCATCATGACGACTCTTTTGCAAGGCGCCGTGGAGCGCGGAACCGCCAAGCGAGGACGGGTTCCAGGCCGGAACGTCGCGGCCAAGACCGGGACCAGTCAAGATGCGAGCGATCTGTGGTTTGTCGGTTACACGCCCGGGTTGGCGGCGGGCCTCTGGATCGGATACGATCAGCCGCGGACGCTCGGCTCACAGGAAAGCGCTGGCCGGCTCGCAGCCCCGATCTGGGCCGCGTTCATGCGCCGGGCCCTGGCGAACCAGACGCCGCAGACGTTCGCCATCCCTGAAAGCGTTTTTCCGGCTCTCATCAACATCAAGACCGGCGTCCCGACCGATCGCACCGATCCAGAGGCGATCACGGCATACTTTATTCGGGGTGACGTCGGTGAGAGCGGCACACTACCCGATGACCAGCCGAACCTGTCAGGGGAAAATCCTCTGCCCAAGCCGTTTCCCACGGCCCCGCTGATCCCCGACCCGCGATCGCCCGTGTTCCCGCTTGCACCAGCCCCGGAATCGTCTCCCGGCCGGTAGGCCGCGACCCCAGAGGCAAGAACGCCGTTCGCACTGCGCTTGCGCTGAGTGTGTCGGCGTACGAAGGGCGTTCGGATCCCGGGGTTAGCGTGGAATCAGTCGATCACGGTACGAGCAATACCTTCCCCGTCGTCTTCCGGCCCTCCAGTAGCCGATGAGCATCAGGTGCTTCGCGCAGCGGCAGGGTGCGTGACACTCGAACCTTGAGCTTGCCGGAAGCGACCCAGCCAAAGAGGTCCTTGGCTCGGGCCAGCAACTCCTCCCGCGTGACGGTGTATTGACCGAGGCCTGGCCGGGTGAGGAAGAGAGCTTTTTTCGCCAGTCGCGACGGTTCGAATGCTGGCACTGGCCCGCTGGATTGGCCGAACAGGGCCAGCATCCCGCGCAGTGCAAGACAGTTCAGGCTCTTGTCGAAGGTCGTCTTGGCCACCGAATCGTACACGACGTTCACGCCCTTGCCGTCGGTGAGGCGCATGACCTCCGCCTCGAAATCCTGCTCGGTATAGCGGATCACGGCATCCGCTCCCGCCTCGCGCGCCACGGCGGCCTTCTCCTCGGTGGACACCGTTCCGAAGACACGCGCGCCCTTCAGTTTGGCGATCTGGACCAGCAGTAATCCCACGCCTCCCGCCGCAGCATGCACCAGGGCCGTGTCGCTGGGCTTCAGGGGATACGTGCTGGTTGTGAGGTACTGGGCGGTCATGCCCTGCAGCGTGGCCGCCGCCGCGGTCTTCAGCTCCACCCCCTCGGGGACGGGGATCAGCCGATCGGCGGCGACAGCGTGGTATTCGGCATAGGCGCCCAGCGCCGGCGCATAACACACGCGATCGCCCACGCGCACACTGCTCACACCCGTGCCGATCGCCGAGACGGTCCCGGCGCCCTCGTTCCCTGGCGTGAAGGGGAGGGCGGTGGGGTACATGCCGGCGCGGAAATAGCAGTCGATGAAGTTTAACCCGACTGCTTCCACCTTGACGAGAGCCTGGCCGGGGCCCGGTTCGGGCACGGGAACGTCTTCATAGGTCAGCACCTCGGGTCCGCCGACGGCATGCACACGTATCGCTTTCATCGTGTCCTCCATTCTGCTGGCCCGGCCACAATGCCGGGCGCCGGGGGTTTTACCTCGAGGCTTCGGCTATTTGCCGATCTTGTTTCGGATCGCCGGAAGGTTCTTCAGATACTGGGCAACCGCCAAGCGATCGGCGTCGGTCAAATCCTTGTATCCAGCGGCCGTGCCTTGGATCACCTCGCCCATCAGACCGCCCGCCACGTCCCCGTCCGGCTTGTTCCCGGTGCCGAGATATTCCGCGATTTCATCAACCGACCAGGTCAGGCCGGTTTGCCGGTCCGGCGTGATGTTGGGAACAGAAGAATTCTCGGGACCCTGCGCATTGCCGGCCAGGAAGCGAGTGTTATCGGTGGCCTGCGTCACGCCGCTGCGGGGCGAGTGGCACTCCCCGCAGTGCGCCAAGGCGCGCACGAGATACTCCCCGCGTGCCAAGCCGGCGCTGGGCGCCGTGGCGGGCGGGACCTCCTTGGCGGCGAACATCGCCAGCCAGGCAGGCAGGAAGACGCTCTCGAAGAGGGGGACGGTGATGTGCCTCGGCTTATTGGGACGATTGATCGGCGGCAGACTCCGCAAGTATGCGACTAGGGCGCGGAGATCCTCTTCGGCCATGCCGTTGAAGACGAAGTAGGGATGCACCGGAATCAGGCGCTCTCCGTTAGGCCGCCGCCCCAGGCGGATGGCGGTGATGATCTGATCATCGGTCCAGCTGCCGATCCCCGTCTCGCGATCGGGAGTGATGTTCGTGGCGTACACCGTTCCGAACGGCCCGTCGTAGCGTCGTCCACCGGCATTGAGCCCCGTCGCCGTCTTGCCCATCTCTGTGTGACACCCGCACCCGCCTGCCGCGGCGAATATGTACTTGCCTTTCGTTATCAGATCCGGGAGCGGCGTACCCGCATGCGTCGGCGAGGGCACGAGGCCGATCCAGGCGAGCGAGAGCATATAGAACGTCACGGCTGAGCAGGCGGTGGCAAGCGCTCGGGCCCTTTGCATATCGCCTCCAAGAGACCTGGAATGGGCTACGTAGCAAGAAGCTGCGATGCTCTATAGCATGATAAAAGATGGAGAGCCAGCACCGCCTGCGATTGAACTACGTCGCGGTTTGGCGTAACATCGGGCCAGGCTTGGTGGGAGGTACAGGATGCGACGGCAGGCGGTTGTGGCGGGACGATTTTATCCTGGGCAACGAGACCGACTGGTTTCGGAACTGGACAGCTTGATGCGTCCCGCCGAGGCCATGCCGGCCCTTGGCGCAATCGTGCCCCACGCCGGCTACATGTATTCGGGGCAGGTCGCCGGTGCCGTGTACGCTCGGATCGTTCCGCCCGAAACCTGGGTCGCACTGGGGCCCAACCACACAGGGCTGGGGGCGCGGGCGGCGATCGTCTGCGCGGGCGAATGGGAGACTCCGCTCGGCGCCTTACCCATTGACGCGGACCTCGCCCGGGCGATCGCGGACGGCTCACAGGTGCTCCAAGAAGACGATTTGGGCCATGCCCGGGAGCATGCCATCGAGGTCCAGCTGCCGTTTTGGCAACGGCGCGATCCGGGAGTGCGTTTCGTGCCGATCACGTTGTTTGCGCGTGATTATGCGACCTGTTCGGACGTCGGCCAGGCGATTGCCTCTGCCGTTGGGCAGACCGGCCGCAGGGTCGTCCTCGTTGCCAGCACCGACATGAGTCATTATGTTTCTCGTCGCGTGGCGATCGCGAAGGACCGTCGGGCGCTGGACGCCATGTTGGCCCTCGATCCCGAGCGGCTCTACAAGGTTGTCCAGGAAGACGCGATCAGTATGTGCGGGGCAGCTCCGACCGCGGCGATGCTGGTCGCCGCACGCACCTTGGGCGCCCGGTCTGTCGAGCTGGTGCAGTACACCGACTCCGGTGC
>DATJQT010000472.1:0-8841 GCA_035505475.1 Vulcanimicrobiaceae bacterium | reverse complement strand
CGCCCGTCAGGGGGCCGTCCGCGTCTCCATCGGGCACTGTGCGTGCGGCGGAGAGCTCGTCTGGACTCGGGTCATCAATCCGCGGCCCCGGATGATGAAGGTCTGCGAGAAATGCGGAGCAACGCAGGCGACAGATCGGTGAGCGAGCCGCCGCCCTCACCCACTCGTTCGTGCCTGATGCTTGTTATTCCCAAACGCCACCGCTTGCGATGATTCCTCGCACATGCCGGTAAAGAGCTGCGCTGCGGGCGGGCCCGCCCCCGGCGTGTCCGAAGACACCCCGGGGTGGGAGGAGGAGGGGTAGCCGCGGTCGTTGCGGCAGGGGGATTACACCAAATCTGTGTGACCGCCAGATGATGAATGCGTGAAATCTTCGCTGGGCAGCGAGGGGTATGAGAGCATTGCACGCTGGAATAATGACAGGCAAATGACAATTGGATGACTTGCGGCGCCGAAAGAATTCACTCAATTGTCAGGAACAGGTAACACGGAGCGGCGATGATCGGCCCACTATGAAAACCATTGCACCGATCTTCAGACTCGAACACGTCAGCAAGCATTACAGCAGTCGTCGCGCTCTCGGGACGCTCTCGCTCACCGTCAAACCAGGCGAATTCGTCGCGGTGATCGGCCGGTCTGGCGCCGGGAAAACCACCCTGCTCCGCTGTCTGGCGCGATTCACGCCGGTGACCGGCGGGCGGGTCTATTTCCGGGACGACGATCTGGCCACGCTGCGCGGGGCAGCACTGCGCCGGCACCGGCGGCGCGTCGGCATGATTTATCAGCAGTTCAACCTGGTCCGACGCCTCCGCGTGCTCGACAATGTGCTGATCGGGCGGCTCGGCCACCTGAGCGGCGTCGCGCGCCTGCTGGCGCTGGGGCGGCGGTTCCCATCGGCCGACCGCGACATCGCTGCGCGCTGCCTGCAGCATGTCGGGCTCCTCGAGCGCGCCTGGCAGCGCACCGACACCCTCTCCGGCGGCGAGCAACAGCGGGTAGCGATCGCCAAGATCCTCGCCCAGGAGCCGGAGGTCATCCTCGCGGACGAGCCGATCGCCAGCCTCGACCTCGCCAACAGCGAGCAGGTGATGGACACCCTCCGTCACATCGCCACCGATTCCGACCTCGCGGTGATTGCCACGCTCCACCATGTGGATTTCGCCCGCCGATATGCGGACCGGGTCCTCGCGTTCCGCGCCGGCCACCTCGTCTTCGATGGTCCGGTCGCGGACTTCACGGATGCTGAAGTGCAGAACGTGTTTCACGAGGGGCGGCCGGCCAAGATTGCCGACGAAGCCTTGAACGCAATTGGAGCCTTGGAATGGGTCGCGGGATGACGGGTACCCTGGCGGGTGTGGACCGCGGTCCCGCGCTGGAGCTCCCGCCGCACACCTCCGCCGTCGGGCGGTCGCTGGTGGCCGCCGCCGGTCTTGCCCTGGTTCTGGCCTGGGCGGCGCGCGTGGTCGAGTTGCGGCCGCTGGAGCTGCTCCGGGACAGCGGGAACATCCTGGTGTTCCTGAAAGGCTTCCTGCGGCCTTCCTTTGCCCACATCGGGGAGTACGCCTGGCAGGCGGTCGTCACCGTCTGCATCGCGCTCTGGGGCAGCCTGCTGGCGATCGTGCTTGCCATCCCGCTCGGCATCCTCGGGTCGCGCAACATCTCGCCGCACCCGGTGGTCTATCACCTGGCTCGGCGCGTGATGGACCTGCTGCGTGCCGTCAACGAATTTGTCTTTGCGCTGATGTTCGTGACGGCCGTCGGGCTTGGCCCGTTTGCCGGGATGCTGGCTTTGGGCATCCACACCGGCGGCGTGCTCGGGAAGCTGCTCAGCGAAACAATCGAGGCGATCGATCCGGGCCAGGTGGAAGGCGTGACGTCGGTCGGCGCCAGCCGCCTCCAGGTCATCGCCTTCGGGGTCGCGCCCCAGGTCGCGCCGAATTTCCTGTCGTACATCCTCCTGCGATTCGAATCCGACATCCGATCCGCCTCGGTCATCGGCATGGTGGGCGGCGGCGGGATCGGGTTCTACCTCTGGGATACGATCCGCTCTTTCAACGACAGCGAGGCCGCGACGGTCATCCTGCTCATCGTGGCCATCGTCATGTGCGTGGATGTGCTCTCCTCTCGTATTCGCCGCTTTGCCATCTAGAAAGGAGCCCAGCATGCGTATCGGTCGCCTGATCCTCGTCACACTGTTGTTCGTCGCCGTGCTGACCCCGGCTGCTCGCGCGGCCGACCCCACCTGGCCGAAGGAGATCACCTTCGCCCTGCTCTCGACCGAGGCCGCCAACGAAGTGATCCGCCGTTGGGGGCCGGTGTTGAGCCAACTGGAAAAGGACCTGGGCATCACCGTGAAATACGTGTCGGCGACCGACTACCGCGGATCCATCGAGGCGCTCAAGTTCAAGAAGGCCGAGATCGGCCACCTCGGGCCCAAGGCGTATGTCGAAGCATCCAACAACAACTACGCGAACGTCGAGCCGGTCGTGCAGGTGCAGCAGGCCAACGGCGCCCTCGGCTATCGCTCCTGTTTGATCGTGCATACCGATTCAGACATGTTCAGCCCTGAGGATATGGCCGGCAAAACGTTTGCCTTCAACGATCCCAACTCGACCTCGGGCTATCTCGTGCCCCTGACGTTCTTCCACACCGAGATGGGTATGGACCCGAAGGCCTACTTCTCGAAATTGACCTTCTCGGGCTCCCACGAGGCCTCGATTGCAGCCGTCGCCAACAAGAAGGTGGATATTGCCTCCACCAACTTACCCGACCTGCAACAGCTCGTCCGCGAAGGCAAGGTGCCGCGCGGGGCCCTGCGCGTGATCTGGGTGTCCAAGCTGATCCCGCTCGATCCCGTGGTGGTCCGCAAGGACCTGCCCGCCAGCCTGCGCACCGCCATCCAGGAATCGTTGGCCAACATGAAGGCCAAGCACCCTGACGCGTTCAAAGAGGGTGGCGCCTTCCTGGGAGGCTTTGCCAAAGCCGACGATAGCCGCTACCAGATCATTCGCGATCTGAACGAAACGACGAAGAAGGTCGCGGCGCAAAAGTGAGCGCTTGCTGGCACCCTTTGCCTGCTGGCGTTCACGCACGTGCCTGGAGAGTTAGCGATGCTTATACTGATGGTCGGATACATGGTCGCCCTGGTATCGTGCGCGTATGTATTGAGCCACCTTTCTCTTCAGCCGCCCCGGTGCCCGGTGTGCCGGATGACCACCGAGCCCTTGCCCGCCCGCGATGTCGCCTCGATTTTCCTGGCATTTGAAGTGACCCATTGGTGCACCCGGTGCGCCCGCGTCGTGTCGCGCCGCGTTGTTCAAGTGATTGGAGAATAGTCCAGCACAGCCCTGCGTGAGAAACGGCTTTCTTATGGCCGATCTTCAGATCCACAATCTCAGGGTGATGTGCCCGATCGCGGGCGGCGGATGCTCCTCGGTGCTCGACATCGAGTGGCTACGCGCTCCGTCCCGATGCAGAATCGGCATCACCGGCCCCTCGGACGCGGTGAACACCGCACTTCTCCGTGTGTTGGCAGGGCTGCAACATCCACAGCGCGGGACCATTCGCTGGGGACCGACGACCATTACCGATCTTTGCGACTCCGAGCGGGACCGCTGGCGGCGCCATTCCGTCGGCACGATCTTACAAGATTTTCTCCCGCTTCCCGGCGCAACCGCACTCGAACAGGTTTTGTGGGTCGCCCCTTTCGATCGCAGGCGGGTTCCATTCGCATTTCGGGAACGGGCGCGTGCGCTGCTGGTGCGAGTTGGGTTGTCCTGCGGGCCCACACCGGTGGACGCCCTCTCGCGCGGGGAGTTACGGCGGGTGGCAATCGCTCGTGCATTGCTGTTCTCACCGTCAATTCTTCTTGCCGATGAACCGACTCTTGGCCTCGATGCCGAGAACGGTCGCGCCATCACTGACCTCGTGCTCGACCTCTGTCGCGAATCGGGTGCCACGCTCGTTGTCGTCAGCCGTGACGATTCTCTGCTTCACCGTTTGGATGAGGTGTTCAAGATGGCTGACCCCGTGGCTATCGCTCAACCCGACCACTTACCGTCCTTATGCGGATCCTCTGCTGCTGGTCTGGGCGGACGGAACTGCCCGCGTCTCGCATGGACTGCCTCAGCGTATTCGCTATTGGAAAATAAAGCCTTCCGAGAAATGGGCTCCGTCTGATCGCCGCTGCGCTGTTGCTCGCCACCCTGCCGGCTTGGACCAGCTATCGGCAATCGGTATCGGCGAGTCTCCAATCGTGAGCACCTCCGATCTTCATCAATCGGTAACCGTATTGTCACACGGTGTTGCTATGTTGGCTTGATCGTATCCGACGGCATCGCGTGAGGAGGCGCGCAACCCACCGTGATCAAGACGTTCATCCTCGACACCAATGTGCTGCTCCATGATCCGAATGCCCTCTGGAGTTTCCAAGACAACACGGTGCTGATCCCGATCGAGGTGATCGAAGAAATCGACCGTTTCAAACGCGAGACGACCGACCGCGGCCAGAACGCCCGCACGGTCTCGCGCATGCTCGACCAGATCCGCGGCCAGGGCCGGTTGAGCGAAGGGGTGCCCCTGCCCGGCGGTGGCAGCCTGCGCATCCTCCTGCAGCGGCAGAACGGGACGGCGTCGGTGACGGCCAACGGCACTACGGTGGACGACCGCCTGATCGCGCTGACCCAGGACGTGCAGGACAGCGGTGCCGGCCAGCCCACCGTCCTCGTGACCAAGGACATCAACCTGCGGATCAAAGCGGATGCGGTCGGGCTGCAGGCGCAGAACTATGAAACCGACCGGGTCTGCACGCAGGACCTGTACACCGGCGCCTTCGAGCTCACGCTCGCGCCCGAGGCGCTCGCCGTGCTGCGGAGCACGCGGGAAGTGATTCTGAACGGGGCCGGCCCCCGCTCGCCGAACGAGTATTGCACTGTGGTCGATGCCAGCAGCGGCAAACGCAGCATGCTCACGCGTGTGGATAGCAGCGGGCAAAAACTGGTCCCGCTCCTCGATGTCCGGGACGGCGTCTGGGGGATTCGCCCCAAGAATCGCGAGCAATACTTTGCGCTGGATGCCCTCTTGAACGAGGACCTGCGGTTGGTCACGCTGATGGGGAAGGCAGGAACCGGCAAGACGCTGCTCGCGCTCGCAGCCGGGCTGCGGAAGATCGCCCAGGACCGGGACTACCGCCGGCTGGTGGTCGCGCGGCCAACCATCCCCATGGGCCGGGAGCTCGGGTACTTGCCGGGCTCATTGGAAGAGAAGCTCGAGCCCTGGATGCAGCCGATCTACGATGCCCTGGAGATGCTGAGCGATTTGAACATGGGACGGGACGAGCGGCGCCCGTCCGAATTGATCCGATCCGGTCTGATCGCTGTGGAGGCGTTAAGCTTCATCCGGGGGCGCAACATCGCCAATCAGTTCATCGTCATCGACGAGGCCCAGAACCTGACGCCGCTCGAGGTCAAAACGATCGTCACCCGCGTCGGCCACGGGACCAAGATCGTGCTGACGGGCGATCCCTACCAGATCGATAATCCGTACCTGGATGCCTCGTCGAACGGGTTCAGTTACGTGGCGACCAAGTTTCGTTCGCACCCGATCGCGGCGCACATCGAGCTGCAGAAGGGCGAGCGATCCGAGCTCGCAGAAGTGGCGGCGAACATCCTATGAAGCCGGCACACGCCATGGTCCCCGCATCGGTCCATCTGCTGCCCGAGCCGTCACTCCGACTGGTCGAGCCGCGCCGGGTCGTGCGCCTGGCCCCCCGGGCCGCTGCGAAGCCTACCTTGCAGAAGGTCGGGATCATCGACGTCGGCTCGAACACCAGCCGCTTGATCGTGCTCGCCTATCATCCGGGCGTCGCATTTCGCTTGATCGACCAGATCCGGGAACAGGTGCGCCTGAGCGAGGGCATGGGGCCTGAACGTCTGCTGCGCCCCGACCCGATGGCGCGCATGGTGCGCCTCCTCCGCGTCTTTCGGGGATTGTGCGAGGGGGACGGCATCACTACCATCGTCGCGGTGGGCACCAGCGCGGTCCGGGAGGCCCGCAATCAGGCCGAGTTCGTCGCACTGGTCCGGGAGCAGACAGGCCTCACTCTGCGGGTGCTGAGCGGCGAGGAAGAGGCGCGCTACGGCTATCTGGCAGCCGCCAACAGCCTCGCCTTTTCGAGCGGCGCCGTCCTCGACATCGGCGGCGGCAGCCTAGAATTGGTGCGCGTGAAGGACCGGCGGATGTGCGGAACGGCGGTCCTGCCAGCCGGGGCCGTCCGCCTCACCGAAGAGTTCCTGCACAGCGACCCGCCTCGCCCAGCCGAACTCCGCACCCTGCGCCGGCATGTCGAGCTGTTGATGCGCGATGCGGGCTGGATCAAGGCCGCACCGGGCGACGTGCTCGTCGGCATGGGGGGCACGATTCGCACGCTGGCCAAGATCGACCAGCGCCTGCACGACTACCCGCTCGATCGGGTGCACGGCTACGCGCTCACCCGCGACGCGATCGAGGCCATCCTCGCGCGCCTCTCCGCACAGCCGTTCCGCAAACGGCGCAAGTTCCCGGGCCTGAGCAGCGAGCGGGCCGATGTCACGATTGCCGCCACAATCGCGCTGTTGGCCGTCATGGATTGGGGCGGGTACGAGGCGGTCACTGTCTGCGGCCAGGGTCTCCGGGAAGGCGTGTTCTACGAACATTTCCTGCAGGATTACGAGGCCGACACGGTCGCGGACGTGCGCGCCTTCGGCTTGGCCAATCTCAGCCTGCTGTACGGGATCAACTGGGCCCACGCCCGCCATGTGCAGCGGTTGGCCGCCTCCTTGTTCGACCAACTCCGGCCGCTGCACGGGTACGGCGGCGCCGAACGCACCCTTCTCAGCGCCGCAGCGCTCTTGCACGATGTCGGCCTGGCGATCGACTACTACCAGCACCACAAGTATTCGGCCCACATCATCTTGGACGCCGACCTGCCGGGCTTCAGCCACCGCGACGTGGCCCTGATCGCGCAGCTCGCGTTGTACCACCGCCGAGGCATCCGCAAGCGCCCACCGTTTCCTGGCCTGCTCAAGCGCCCCGACCAGGCGCGTATCGCCCGGCTCGGGGCGCTCCTCCGGCTGGCGGAGTACTTGGAGCGCAGCCGGACCCAGGTCGTCCACGGCCTCCAGTGCAGGCTGAGGCGTGGCGTGGTCCAGGTCGAGTGCCGCGTGTGGGGGGATGCCTCCACTGAAGTGTGGGCCACCGAGCGGAAGTCCGATCTGTTCGAGTACGCCTATCAACACCGCCTCGCGTTGTCCACGCGCCGCATCACAGTGGCCTCCCGCACGTCCGAAGCCGTCGAGGACGGTCCGGGGGTCCTCTGGCGGCGCACAGACGAGGTCCGGGGACTGCTCGACACGTAACAGCAGCAGAATCAGGTCGCTTCCTGCGATAATCGGTCGTATCTTGTTAATTCTGCTACGAAATTCTCCAAGTCTGTGCTTGGGATGCCTTCCAAAATAACATCCATCAGTCATCAACCAGTCATCATTTTGTCACAAATAGGTGTTAAGGATACGCATACTCTCGGTTGCAATTCGGGGACGCTGATTTGTGTCGGGGGCGCTATGCGCAGCATTTTGATAGTGGAAGACGAGCCGGACGTTGCCGAACTGGTGAAGTTCCATCTCGAGAAAGAAGGATACGCGGCGCGGGTCGCCCCAGACGGAAAACAGGCGATCGAAGCCGTGGAACGCGAGCACCCGGACCTGGTCATTTTGGATTTGATGTTGCCGTTCATCAATGGCCTGGACGTGTGCCGGCAATTAAAATCCGACGACAGGCACCGGACGGTCCCCATCATCATGCTCACCGCCAAAACCGAAGAAGTCGATCGCATCGTGGGGCTCGAAATGGGGGCCGACGATTACGTCTGCAAACCGTTCAGCCCCCGAGAGTTGATCGCCCGAGTGAAAGCCGTGCTGCGGCGCTCGGCGGGCCCTCAGCCGGCCACTGAAGCGCCGTTGACGATGGGGGGTCTGCGCGTGTACCCCTCCCGCCATCAGGCTCTCCGGGGTGGCAAGGACCTCGATCTGTCGGCCATGGAGTTCCGGCTGCTGGAGTTCTTTCTCCGGCATCGGGGCCGCGTCTATACCCGGACCCATCTGTTATCGCTCGTCTGGGGGCAGGACCGCACGGTGGAGGCCCGGACAGTTGACGTCCACATTCGCCGCCTACGGGAAAAGATCGAGCCGGACCCCCGGAATCCCGAACTGATCCTTACGGTCCGGGGAGTGGGATACAAGGCGTGCGATCGAGAAGAAGACGTCGCGTAGAGGCGCCATTTCCCAGTTGGCCAAGTCCCAAAGAATTCATGCGGCATTCATGATCCTGTCATTTCGAACTGCGAATCTGGGGCAGTAAATGCGACGCATGAGAGGAGCGCACATGGGCGGGGGAGATATCCTGCTGGCGACTTCCGATATGCACTGGGCGGGCAGGCTGGCGGAGCTACTCAGGGCCGAAGGCTACCGGGTCCTGATCTCGCGCACGGGCGTTGATGCGCTGTACCAGGCGCGCATGCAGCGGCCGCACCTCATCTTTCTCGACCCGGACCTCCCGCAGCTCTCCGGATGGGAGATCTGTCGCCAGCTCAAACAGACGCCGGCGCAGGTGCCCGGCAAGGTCGTGCTCATCACCATGGAGGCAGTGGCCGCGTACCGCGCCGGGGCAGATGGGTACATCGCGAAGAGCGGGCAAATCGAGCCCAGCCTCCCTCCGGTGCACGCGTTTCGGGCTCCGCAAGGCATTCTGCAGAATTTCCTCCACCGCCGAATTCTGGCGGCGTAGCCGCCCTCCACTCCACACCTT
>DATJQT010000471.1:0-11245 GCA_035505475.1 Vulcanimicrobiaceae bacterium | reverse complement strand
TGAGGTGGTCGATGGTGCGTTGCCAGGCGAGTGTGGCGGCGGCTTCGTCATAGCGTGGCGTCGTGTCGTTATGGAAGCCGTGATTCGTGCCGGGATAGACATACGCCGTGTACTTGATCCCGTTCGCCTTGAGGGCGGTCTCGTACGCGGGCCACCCGGCATTGATGCCGGGATCCACCGCGGCAAAGTGCAGCAGCAGCGCGGCCTTGATCTTGGGCACCTCGTCCAGCGGTGGCGCGGCGCCATAGAAAGGGACCCCGGCGGCCAGCTGCGGCACCCGGGTGGCCAACGTGTTGACCATCCCACCGCCGAAACAGAAGCCCACGGCGCCGAGTGTGCCGGTCGATTGGGGATGCGTCAGCAGGAAGGCGGTCGCGGCGACGAAGTCGGCGGTGATCTTCCGGCCATCGAGCGTCCGTTGCATGGCCGCGGCTTTTTCATCGGCCTCCGCGCCGTACTTGTCCACGGGCGGATAGCCGCCCAGCGGCCACAGGGCATCCGGCCCCAGCGCCAGGAACCCAGCGACGGCCAGGCGCCGCACGACATCCTCGATATACGGATTCAGGCCGCGGTTTTCGTGGACCACCACCACGGCGGGGAAGGTGGAACCGCTCGCCGGCCGGGCCAGTAATCCTCGCATCATCCCGGTGGGCGAATTGCCCTGCGGCGAGGGGTACAGCGTATACTCGGCCCGGATACGGGGGTCGGTCTTGGGGACTTGCTGCGCCAGCGCATAGTTGGGGCGGAGCATCTCCCACAAGGCCGTGGCCGTCAGGCCGCCCACGGCGAACCGGGACGCGCCATCCAGGAACTCGCGGCGGCTGATATGGCCATGCACATACTGGTGGAAGAGCGCCAGCAGTTGCGGATCGAAGTCCGTCGCTCGTTTTCGTTCCATGCGCGTGCCTCCTTTCACTTTCCTGCCTGGGTGTCAGTGCGCTGTGGGTCTCGATAACTTGGTATCATAATCTATCGTGGATGGATTCGTCGATCTATCTCACGTGGTCTGCCTAGGATCATCGCTTCGGGTCTCGCCGAGTCGTCTGTCTTGCGTTTGCGGGAATGATAGGTGGCTATATGAAGCAGGGACCCGCGTGCGCCCCGAACAACCGAAGGGGGCCGAGGCGAGATTCGTCTGCGAAGGTAATTAAAACGCTATCGCACGCGCCTCTGTGAGCCAACACAAAATCCGTAAAGGGTCTTGAGCGACAGGGCCGCTCCCGCGCCTTTTCATCGCGGCTCGCCAAGCGGGGCGAATCTGGGAACTGGGAAGAGCGGGGCATCTGCGATAAGCGCTGGCCCCGATAATCCCTGGCATCCTGAACCTGGAGCAAGCCGAGCCGCGAGGAAAGTGATAAGGGCGCCCTGGAAGGTGGAGAGGCCAAACATCACGAGCGCCGTGGAAAAGGAGACCGCAAAAACCCCGACGCTCGTGTCTGAGTGAGGCGTCATGCGGTGCCTGTTTCCGCTTGCGCCCCCATTCCTATAACGGCGGATCCGATCTGAACCATGAGCCGGGTTCGAATATATTGAGACCGCCGACAGACCCGCCTCCCGGCCTGGTCCCGATGCCGCCACAAACACAACGAGCGTCGAGTAAATCCCCGACGCTCGGAGCATCATGCTGATCTACGCGAGCTAGCTCTACAAATACCGCCTCAACGCAAAACCAAGCCACCCGATGGCCGAACCGAACACGAGCAGGCTGGAGGGTTCGGGGGTGGTGACCGTGCTCGTGCTCGAGTAAAAGGGTTCGGTCAGGCTGGTGCCGTACTGGAACACCACCGTGTCTCCCAACTCGCTCAGAGAAAACCCCGACCCCGCCGTAAGAGTGAACTGCACGGAGTCTTGGATCAACGGTCCGTGACCCGTGACTCCGGCGTTGCCGGTACCAGTATTGTCCCCGGCGCCTAGCAGACCGTAATCAATGCCTTGCAGGGGACAACTGTTAGGATGGGGGCAATCACCCGGGGCGAAATTAGCATGCCCGAGGCCATTGACCGCCCTCGAAGCAGAGATCGGGGCGCGTGCCCGAAGCCCCCCGTGCCTCTTGGCCATGATGCATCTTGGAGCGGGGCAGGGGGGGCGTCGTGCCGGGGCGAAGGAAGGTGATATACGTCCCCTCCCGTGGCTGTTCGCAGCCGGGAGCAACGGGCAATCTCCGTCGATCGCTGGGGGCTCGGGGAGGGCGTAGCAACCAAATGGCAACCAGCGGGAGCGAGGGCCGAGCTAAGTTGTAGCATCCTCAGCGGTATTTGAACCCGCGTTGTCGGCCTAGAGAGCCGAATTTAGCGCGTGTATATCGCCCCACGGACGTAGTCCGCTTCGGAGGAGGCCAGGAAGGCCAGGATTTCGGCCACGCCTTGCGGGTCACCGGCGTCTTTGATCGCCTCAATCCGCGCCTGCTCGGGGTCTTTGCCGGCTGCCCGCGCCCGGTCCACTAAATTTTCAATGCGCATGGGAGTGGCGATGCTCGAAGGACACACTTCATTCACGCGGATGCCGTGAGGTGCGAGCTGCGCCTCAAGAGTCATTGCGAACCCGTGCACGCCGCCCTTGCTCGCGCCGTAGGCGAGCGACGAGCTGGGAATCTTGGTACCGGCCTCCGAGGCCAGCAGGATGACCACCGGCTTTTCCGCTTTTCTGAGCTGCGGCAGCGCCGCCTTGACAGTCAGGAAGGTCCCTCTGAGGTTGACGTCGAGGACGCTCTGGAACACCGATTCGTCCAGCGCCTCGGCCTGCAGCATGGCACCGCGCAGAATGCCCGCACAGCAGATGAGAATGTCCACTCTGCCGAATTTCTCAACCGCAGCCTGCACGAGTGCCGCGCAGTCCTTTTCGCTGGATACATTGGTCCGCACGAACAGGGCGTCACCGCCGGAGGCCCGGATCGCCGCAGCTGTGGCCTCGCCTTCGGCGTCCAACAGGTCCGCGAGAACGACATTCCCGCCTTGCGCGGCCACGATCTTCGCAGTCGCCGCACCGATACCGCGACCGCCCCCGGTGATGATCGCCACTCGATTCTTCATTCGCATTTCGTGATCTCCGCTACTCTGAACCCGACACAGGGCATCCGCGCTGTTTCATGCTCAGCCCTTCTCGAGATCAAACTCCTTTATCCCGAACCAGAACCCGGAGCCCGTGACGGCGTCCAGCTCGGCCTCGACGATGGCGACGTGGCCCTCTTCGATCTCGAGGAACCGGGCAAAGAGCTTCCGCCGTTCCTGCGGCAACTCGGAGACCATCTTTTGGTAAAAGGCGGAAGTTTCCCTTTCGGCTGCCAGCGCCTGCTGAAGGTATTCGACTTCTCTGGCGGACGCGGGCTTGCTGCGCAGCGGCTTGGCCAGCCGCTTTCGGCCCTCGGCGATGCGCGCCTTGTCCGGGACTGCCGTCTTGAGCTCCTCCTGCGCGATGTGCCCGCTCTTCCGCCATTCGGTCAGGCGGCTCTCGAGATAGGCAATGTGCCCCGTCTCTTCCTTGGCCAGTTGGCGGAAAACCTGCTGCCCCACCGGGTTCACCGCATGCTTCTCCGCCTCCTGGTACACCGTCAGTACCTTGTGTTCGAACTCGAGGGCGGTCTTGAGGGCTTCGTCCAGTGTGATCGCCATGCGATTCTCCTCCCGTATCTAGTCGCTTGTGTACCGGCAGCCGGGCCGATCGCCGCGACGGAGAGAAATCAGGCGTCCAAGGTCACCAGCGGGAGCAGCCGGTTGAGCAGGCGCTCGGCCCGCACCGGATTGTAAATCCCGCAATGGCAAGGACGGGTCAATTCCAGAGCGGCTTCGCGCGCCGTCTTCTTGCCTCGTTTAATCTGGGCCAGCATCCGTTCGACCAGATTCGCCGGGACCATGCCATGTCCGCACATCGTGGTCAGCTGCAGCACCTCGTCCGCCGGCAGCTTCTTGTATTGACCGAAGATTCCGAGTGAGTTCTCGACCGTGTGCTTCGCGATCCCGCTCTGCTGACAGCTCCGCTCTGTCTCGTCGTGGATGCCGGTGACGACGATGGACATGCCGAGTTCGGTGTCTTTCAGCTCTCGCAGGATCTCAACGACCTCCGCCGGATCGGTGAACACGCCGTGCACGATCGAGGTGGTCTGGATATTGTTCAGGATTTCTTCCTGCGACTTCACGTGGCAGTTTCCGGTCACCATGTCTCCGTAGTTGACTGGATGGTGGCTGAGCAGGATGCCGAGGAACTTCTTCATCCGCTCGGCCGACCCCTCTTCATTGAAGTTCTTCGCCGACATGGTGAAGACGATGTAGTCCTCGCTCAGGCTGTCCCGCGTGCCGCGTCGGTGGAGTGTGTGCGTCATGGATCGTTTTCCTTAGCTGAAAAGCCTATTTCGCCTTGGCTGCTCAAAATGGTCCAGATGCAAGGCCGGAAGCGATGCGCGGCGCGAGGCGTACTTTCCACGTACGTCGCAGCGTCGCGCGAGCGTGCCAACGCCGCAGATGGACTTTTTTCAGCAGCCTATTTCACGTTCGCCAGAGGGCGGCCGAGACCGACATTGCTCTTGCCATTTATGGAGAGGAAACGCCCTTGCTGCCGCACCGGTTCAAGGTACGGCACGGAGCCATCCTCGGCGATGCGGCTGATGATGTCGCCCGAGAAGACGGTGTCAATCTCTCGCGACACGCGATCGAGCACCTGGAGGACCTCGGGCAGCCGCTCGGCCGGGATCATGAACTCCACGATCGCCGACAGCACCTTTTCGTTGAGCACCTCGGGGTTGATCTGGCCGGTCTTCCGATCCACCATCAGCTTGGTGACCGGGTTATTCTCTTCGAACCCGATGCCGAGCGCCGCCAGCGCCATCGCCACTTTCTGCACGTCATGAAATCGGGCGCCCACGCCGGGTCGGCCCAGCTCGCAGGCCATGCCGTACTTGCCGCGGCGGTAGCGGCCGGTGACCTCGTTCGTCTTCATCTCTTCCGTGCCGCGGCCGGGGATGCGCGTCTCGGGATGGATCTTGAGTGGGTCGCTGAAATTCTTTCGGACCGTCCGCGGCCACACCAGTTCGGGCTGGTAGAGTGCGTCCGCGGGGCAGCAACCGCTGCGCAGGCACACGCTGCACTCCACGCACTCGTCTTCATCGATGACGTAATAGATCCGGGTCGGGTTCTTGCGGTCTCGCTCGAAATACATGATCCCGCCCAGCATCGTACAGTAGGACTTGCACGATCCGCAGCCGATGCATTTGTGCGCGTCGATTCTCACAGTCCCATGCCTCCCAATTCCCGGGTATGAATCGCCCCGTCGACGGCCCGCAGCCGGGGTCGAAACGAGAAGCCTCGGTCCAATTCACGGGCGAGAACCTCCGGAGAGACCGGCGTGCGATTCTTGACAAGCGACGTGAGCACGCCTGCACAGCGCACGTCCCCGAGGACCACGAACCCGAGCAGACGCCCGTCGCCGTACAGGAGCTTGCGATAGAGCGGAACTTCCTGGCGGAGGACGGTCATCTGCTGCTCGCCCTCGAACGCACCGGCTGAAATGACGCGCACGCCCAGGATCTCGACGGAATTCATCCGCACCGCACCGCTGAACTTCGCAGCCACCCCCGCCATGTTGAGGCCGGCGATCCGGCCCCCCTCAGTGGCCGAGGGCCAGATGGTGCTGGGCATCTGCCGTCCGTGCAAGACGTCTAAGGGTTCTGCAACATCTCCTGCCGCATAGATCCCCGGCACGGTCGTCGCCATGCGCTCGTCCACGACGATCCCCTGCTGCAGGGCCATGCCCGTGTCTTTCACGCAGGTGATGTTTGGATATACGCCTTTGCCGATGATCGCCAGCTCGCACGGAATCCGTACACCGCTAGACAGGCTCACCCCCATCAAACGGTCCGTCCCATCAAATGCCGTCACATCCGTCTGGAAGTGCACCTGGGCGCCGTGCCGCTCGAAGGTCTTGAGGAAGAAATCGGATGCGGTCCGATCCAACATCTGCGAAAGAATGCGATTCGACGAGATCACGAGATAAACGGCGCACTTCTTCGCCGTCAGCGCCTCAAGGCTTTTCACCCCAACCAGGCCGCCGCCGATGATCGCGATCGGACCAGTGCACGACCGCAAGGCCTTCTTGATGGCCTCGGCATCGGCAAATTTCCGGAGCGGATAGACGCCGGCCAATTCCATTCCCGGAGCTTCGACCAGCCGTGACGAAGAGCCGGTGGCGATCAGCAGGCGGTCGTACGGCAGAACCTTTCCACTCGCCAGACGGACGCGGCGTTCGCCCGCGTCTACCGCGTCGGCAACGTCGCCCCGGATCAGGCGGATATTGTGCGCCTTATAGAATGCAGCCGGCGCAAACACCAGTTCCCGCTTGGTCCGCTTCCCGGCGATGTACAGCGGCAGCATCGCGCGGGAATAGCCGAAGAGTTTTTCTTCACCCACGATCACGATCTGTCCGGCCGGATCGTGTTTACGGATTTCCTGGGCGGCGGCAATCCCGGCCACACTGTTGCCCAGGATCAGGTGCTTGAGCATATGCGGTCTCATCGGGCTCGAATTTCCGCGTGGCATGTCAGCGCGTGCCCCCGGCTTTGATGCACGCCAGCAGCTCGTCCGCCTGCGCCGCGGGTCCGGGGACGCTCGCCGCCGTCAAGAGATTTCCGCCGGTGAGCTGGCCCCATTGCTCGAAGATGGTTGGGAGGGGGGTGGCACCCCAGAACGGCAGCCGAATCCCGATCTGCACAGGGAACCCCAGCGCAAAGACAGCCACGGCCGTCGCCCAGGTGGACGCCCGGAAAAATTCCGGGAATGAAAACACGCTGGGGACGGTCTGCAGGTCAGGCGTGTTCAGCAGCGAGACGATTCCGGGGATGCCCGACGGACCGATTCCAGCGACCGGCTCCATGGCGTTCCCCAAATCGGTCGTGAACGCGTCCAGCAGGCCCGGTTTTCGCCGGCCCAGCTCCGCATTCAAGCACGCCGCATGCGCCTCAATTTCCCCGCCAAGGACGACCAGCACTCGGCCCACCAAGGCGGATTCCATCAATGCCAAGGTGCGCTCGAAGAATGATTGTTTGACGCTCGCCTCGCCGTACAACACGACGATGCCGGCAATCCGGCCGGACCGGGCTGCGTCCGCCATTGCAGTTGCACACGAGACGACATCCGGAACAGGATGCGATACGATCTCGGCACTCGTGGCGTATGCGGCCTGCGCCGCATGGCGAGCCGCCTGCGAGAACGCTTCGCTTGGGGAGACCGTCCCATCGAGGCAAATCACCGGGATGCCACGCTGGCGCGCAAGCTCGGCAGCCCCGGGCATTGCGGCATTCGGGGCGATGAGGAGCGCGCTCACGTTCATGAGCAGCGCCAGTTCCGGCGATCCCTGATCCGCAACCGGCAAGAGGCCGTCCGCCCGGCCGTACACGTTCAGCCCCTTTCCTGCTCCCTGTGCTGTTGTGTGCAAGGCGGCCAAGAACTCCCGCGACGGCTGACCGAGGGCGAGCACATTGACGGCGCCCGGTGTGATCGTGGGAACTGACGAATCGGCCTGTTGCAGCAAGGCATATTGAATCAGCCCCAGTCGGGTCAAATCTACGAGCGTCTGCCCAAGGTAGGCCTTGTCGGAAAAGTAGCTGTTCTGGACCGCGTACAGATCCGAGCGCCGGACGGGCAGCAGGCCGGAACGGGTCAGCCGCTCCGCGACCTTCTGGCCTACGCTGCCGGAAATATCCGGAAGCTTTTCATCCATACCCAACTGGTGCAATGCACGGCTGGTCTCCAGCACCCCGTCGAGAGTGGCCTGGAACAGATTCTCCATGGCGATCTGATCCCGGTCCGCGCCGCATACGCCGCGAGTCGGCTCGTCCCCGAAGGGATTGATCCGGCACGGGCCCTCGAAGCACTTGCGGCAGTTCAGGCCGTTGGTCGTGAACCCGCAGAGCGGCAACTGCTGCTCATACCGACCCCACGCCAACGTCGCGCCGGCATCATGAGCGGCCAGCAGGATCGGCGTAGCCTCAGGCAACGCGCTCTTCTTATGAATTCGGTCCATCGATATCCTCTCGTCGAATGAGACCCCGAGGCGGAAACCTCATGCGAAAGCTCAGCCAGGGGTCAGGCCTTCGTCAGCCCGCGACCCGTCAAGAAATCCAACCCTTTCATAGCGCCGCGGCGAAGCTTGACCGCGCCGCGGGCGATCGCTTCCGGATCGAGGAGGACGAGGGCCTTGGTCGGGCAGCTCTCGACGCAAAACGGCGCATCCATCCCGACGCAGCGGTCGCATTTGAGCATCTTGCGAATGTTCCGGAACGGCTGGGGCGCCCCGAACGGACACACCATCACGCACATCCAGCAGCCGATGCAGCGCTCGTCATGGAGCAGGACCAAGCCCTCGTCATCCCGGTAGAGCGCTTTAGCAGGGCACGCATCCAAGCAGGGCGCGTCCTCGCAGTGGCGGCACTGAATCGGAAAGCCGCAATCCGTCCCCGTCTCCTCCACCCGGACTCGAGATAGAGGCGACGGGCTCTCGAACATCGCCTCGGGCAACCGCTTGCTCAATGACGAACGGTTGACAGCACAGGCAATCTCACAACTCTTGCAGGCAACACACAGGTCCGGATCGACGAAAATGGTCTGCATCCCTCTCCCTCAAATGAAACATCGGTTGGGGATAGCGCAGGAAAGGCAACGGTAAAGCAGCCCGGCTGGGGATCCCTCCCGTAGGCGTATCCGTATCACCGATTAGTTCGAAACGCAATTTATGAGGCAGGAATATCACATGAATGGGACATACGAAGCAGTCGCTGCGGCGAGATCGCTGCGAAGCGGGTGAATTTCTCGAGCCTGGTCGCCCTCGTCTGATCTCCATCAGGCTGCTCAAAAGGGCCCAGATACAAGGTGGCGAGCAACGCGTGCCACGAGGCGTACTTGGTCGGGTACCCATTCCGATGGGTGCGCCGCAGTGCCGCGCGAGTGAGTCAACGCCGTAGATGGGCTCTTTTCAGCGGCCTGCGCTCAGAAACGCGGTTCTTCGAGGTACATGTCCACCGGCTCGGTGTAGTAAAGGGTTTCGCTGCGGGACAGCGTGCCCGACGCGATGTCGGTCACGATCCGGTAGAATCGCTCGCCGGCTTCTTCGGGCGTTTCCTTCCCCTCGATCACCGTCCCCGAGTAGAAGTCAACGCTGTCCTGCGCCGCCGCATAGGTGCGGGGGTTGGCCGTTGCCCAGAGGAACGGCGCCACGATGGATGGCGACCCTTCGAGCAGCGTCCGGCCCGTCACCCCGCCACCGCCTAACTGGAACAGGACCATGTTAGCGCCGGCCGCCGCGTACCCGGCAAAGATGGACAGATGCCCCATCCAGTTGTTGACGAAGAACAGGCCTTTTTTCGGAGGGCGCTCCGCATACTGGAGCAACCCCTGGATGGGCGCCGTCCCCGCTTTGTGGATTGCCCCGAGGCTCTTCTCTTCCAGCGAGCTGATCCCGCCCTTGATGTTGGAGGGCACAGGATTGATCGTCCGGATGTCCTGGCCGCTCGCCTTGGCGCGTTCTTCGGTCGCGGCGACGGCGTCGAGGATCGCCTGCGCGATTTCGGGTGTCGCCGCACGCCGGGCCAGCGCCTGCTCGGCCCCGATGATCTCTGTCGTTTCTCCGAAGAGCGCCGTCCCGCCGGCCCCCACGATCTTGTCGTACAGATAGCCGACGGCCGGATTCCCGGCGATGCCAGAGGTGGTATCGGAGTAGCCGCACTTGACCCCGATGCAGAGATGCTCGTCGCCGACATCGACCCGGCGCTGCTTCGACGCCTCATACACAAGCTCGCGGGCAAGCTTGATGCCCTTCACGATCGCACCGTAGGTGCCCCCATCCTTGGCGGGATCGAGCATTTCGACGCGCTTGCCGCTGCTGGCGATCTCGTCAGCGATCCGCTCGGGGCTTACCTCCGGATAGCCCGCGCCGGGGCTGGCCGCGTGCACGATCACCGCGGCGACGTTGGGGTTTCTGCCGAGCCCAATCAGCACGCGGGCGATCTGCTCGCGGTCGTGCGCCGTCCGGCCGGAACCGTGGTCGGTCGTGAGGAGGCCCTTGGTGCCGGCCACGAAGTCGCAGACGCTCTTGGCAATAATCCCTTGCGGAATCACGAGCACATGATTACGCGTCCCCACCGATCCGTCGCGCCGCACATAGCCGAGAAAACTCATGCCGCACCTCGCTTGGCGAGATCGCCGCGGGCCCGCGTGCCCTCAAGATTGTGAATATGAACCAGCGCGCCTTTTCGAATCTCTGTGTTCGCGGTCCCGATCGTCTCGCCGTATTTCCTGATAATCTGACCGCTCGGGATCGCCTGAATGGCGATCTTGAACCCGAACGGAATCGCCTCGAGCGCCTGCAGCGATATCGTCGTTGCACCGGTCGGAACGGCAACATCTTCCCCGGCCTGGATCTCCTCGACGGCAGTCGCCACGTTGTCGTAGGGATGCATGATCAGCGCGCGCTTTGGCATGAACGCCTCCTTGGAACGATGTCAGCGCAGCCTGAGAATCGACGTAGCGGGAAGCATGACGCCGGTCGGCGGGACTTGTCAATCAGAAGCCTTGGGACGAGCGGCTGACGGATCATTTGGTCCGGCGGCCGACGACCGCTGCGTGCAGGCTTCGGCGGTCAGTGCGGGCGAGTCTCTGCTCTTGCTCTGGCGTGAGCAGGCGGGTGTGCGGGATGTGTATGAGGTGTTCCGGAATCCACCAGAGATCGTCCGGCGAGGTCATCCAATTAGGGTGGTGTCGATCAAAACGGGCCAGGTTGACTGGTTTCGAATACGCTCGGAGCGTCCGGTCGCCGCGCAGATTGATGTAGTCCTCGAAATAGCTCATCACGAGTTCTCGGAGACTGCGGTACACCGGCGCCCGGAAGCGGAGCCCAGAAAAATTCGATTTGGCGATCGCCCCCCAGTGTCCGTCAATCCGGTACACGGCGATGACGTGATCCGTATCCTGGACAGCTTCGAGATCGAGGAGGAGCGGCGGGAATCCGAGCACCCGCAACGCCGCAGCAGCGAAGATCGCTCCTTCCAGGCAGTGCGCGGTACCACCCGCCAGCACACGCCTCGGGGACCAGGCCGTCTGTGCCAGGTGATACGGCATCGCATCCAGTCTGCGCTGGATACCGATAGGCGAGCGCAAGGCCCGAAGACTCCGAATTTCTCGAGGGGTGAAGCCGTCTGAGAGCATGGTTCTCCCTTTATCCACGACGGATAGCCGCCGTTCGTAATTCGACAAGCCCAGTACGAACG
>DATJQT010000470.1:0-1394 GCA_035505475.1 Vulcanimicrobiaceae bacterium | reverse complement strand
GCCGGCCCTCGACCGTGCCCCAGGTCTTGCGGAACAGCCGGAGCCGGTCGCCGGTCGCGATCGGCAGGTCATACCGCGCGCCGCGCTGGTCGATGGCCGGGCGGACGATCTCGTCCGGACCTAATACCAACCCGCCTAAAGATTGACACACGCCCAGTCGCGGCTGCCGATTGAGCGGATGCGGTCTGGATCGTCGATCAGGAAATTCCAAGCGTGTTTGCAGGCGTCGACGATGTCGTCGTAGGTGTCCCAGACCCTGGCGCAGAGTTTGTTCTGCCGAAGGTAGTCCCAGACCTTCTCCATCGGGTTCAACTCGGGGCTATAGGGCGGCAGCGACAGCAGGGTGATATTGTCGGGCACCTGCAATTGCTTGCCCCGTTGATGCCAACCGGCCCCGTCGCAGACCAGCACGGCGTGGGCGCCCGGTGCCACCTGCGTGCTGATTTCCGCCAGGTGCAGGTTCATCGCCGCGGTGTTGGCATAGGGTAAGATCATGGCGGCACCGACGCCGCGCTGCGGGCAGATCGCGCCGAACAGGTAGGCGGAGTCATGGCGGTTGTCGCGCACCATCAGCGGCCGCGAGCCAATCGGCGCCCAGATATAGGCGTGGGTTCCCTTTTGGCCGACCCTGGCCTCATCCTGGAACCATATTTCTATCGGCGTCCCGGCCGTGGTGCCAAGCAGCGCCGCTTGGATCAGGCTGGTGAAGTTTTTTTAAAAGTCGCCTCCGCCACGGCGTCTTTCTTCGGATGGACCGGCCGCGGTTGCAGCCGGGTCAGGCCGAGTTGATTGAGCCATTTGCCGATCGTGCTTTCATGCACCTCTACCGAAAACCGGCGCGCTACTTCTGCTTGGAGGTCCACGCACCGCCAGCGGACAACCTTGTCTGTTGCCGGATCGGGGCCTTTGACAACCAGTTCGCGCAGCTCGGCCTTTTGGGCCTCGGTCAAAAATGGCACCCGGCCTGGGCTGCTGCGGGACTTCAGGCCTTCGATACCGGCCGCGTTGTAGCGATGCACCCAATCGCACAGGGTCTGTCGATCCATGCCGTTGAGCGCGGCCGCCTCGCTCCGCGGACGACCGTCCAGAACCAACGCCAGAGCGAGCATACGACGGACCTGCGCACCATCCGCGCATTTGCCGGACAGTGCCCGCAGCTCCGCACTCGTGTGCTCCGTCCGTGTGATCCTCAACGTCGCGCCCATCCGATGCCTCCGTGATGCGAATCGTCGCAGCAGGACATCGAATCGGAATTAAGCCGCGCTGGGAATCCCCCCAGAGAGAGTGTGTGTCAACGTCAACGCGGGTTGGTATTACAGCGACGGCAGGAGCTGCGGCTCCGCCTTTTCCTCCAGCGGCTTGCCGAGATAGCGCTCCAGCACCTCCCGCGTCGG
>DATJQT010000469.1:0-1836 GCA_035505475.1 Vulcanimicrobiaceae bacterium | reverse complement strand
AGTTCGCCTTCATCAACCGCGCCTTCGGTCCGTACGCCTGGGCTTACTGGACAATGATCACCTGCAACGTCTTCCTGCCGCAGCTCTTCTGGTCCAAGCGCGTGCGCAGGAGCGTCTGGGGCACGTTCGTGCTCGCGCTGTTCGTCAACGTGGGAATGTGGTTCGAGCGTTTCGTCATCATAGTGACGAGCCTGCACCGCGATTTCCTGCCTTCGAGCTGGGGCTATTTCAAGCCTTCGCTCGTGGACGTGACGACATTCATCGGGACGTTCGGGTTGTTCCTGACGCTCTTCATGCTGTTCATCCGGTATTTGCCGATGATCGCCCTGGCGGAGGTCAAGGGCGTGATGACGTCCCAGAACTTGTAGCCGGCGTCGCGCACCTTCTCCGCCGCGTGCATGATCTCCGTGGGGGAGTCGAACATCGCGATCAGGCCGTAGGATTTGGCGGACATGGGGGCGGAATCAATGGCGGGGATGGGCATGGGCGTCCGCCTGCGGGGTGACGGCCTTGATCTCGGCCATCGGCATCAGCGGCAGGAAGCGCACGAAGAGGAGGAACAGCACCGAGAACACGCCGAAGGTGCCGAAGAAGGTGAAGATGTCGACGACCGTGGGGGTGAAGTAGCCCCAGCTGCTGGGCAGGAAGTCGCGGGTGAGCGAGGTGACGATGATGACGAAGCGCTCCATCCACATGCCGACGTTGACCAGGATGGACAGGATCCAGACGAACGCCGTGTTGCGGCGCACGGATTTGAACCAGAAGAACTGCGGCACGACGACGTTGCAGGTGACCATCGTCCAGTAGGCCCAGACGTAGGGGCCGAAGGCGCGGTTGATGAAGGTGAAACCCTCGTTGGGGTTCGCGCCGTACCAGGCGATGAAGAACTCCATCATGTAGGAGTAGCCGACCATCGACCCGGTCGCCAAAGCGATCTTGCACATGTTGTCGATGTGGTACTGCGTCACCAGGTCCTCGAGCTTGAGGACCGCGCGCAGCGGCAGGACGAGCGTCAGGACCATGCCGAAGCCCGAGTAGATGGCGCCGGCCACGAAGTACGGCGGGAAGATCGTGGTGTGCCAGCCGGGGATGAGCGAGACGGCGAAGTCGAACGACACCACCGTGTGCACGGACAGCACCAGCGGGGTGGCGATGCCGGCGAGGATGAGGTAGGCCATCTCATAGTTGCTCCAGTGCCGGTTGGAGCCGCGCCAGCCCATGGCGAAGAAGCCGTAGAACCAGGCGCGGAACTTCTTGCCCGCGGCGGTGAAGCGGTCGCGCAGCACGCCCAGGTCCGGGATCATGCCGACGTACCAGAAGAGCACGGAAACGGTGCCGTAGGTCGAGACGGCGAACACGTCCCACTCCAGCGGGGAGCGGAAGTTCTGCCAGATGCCGTTGGAGTTGGGCAGCGGGAAGAGGTACCAGGCCATCCACACGCGGCCGACGTGGAAGGTGGGAAAGATGCCCGCGCACACGACGGCGAAGATCGTCATCGCCTCGGCGGCGCGGTTGATCGAGGTGCGCCACTTCTGGCGGAGCAGGCAGAGGATGGCGGAGATCAGCGTGCCGGCGTGGCCGATACCGATCCAGAACACGAAGTTGACGATCGCCCAGCCCCAGTTGGCGGGGCTGCGCAAGCCCCACACGCCCACGCCGGTGGCGACCAGGTAGGTCAGGCCCGCGACCGTGAAGGAGGCGACGAACAGGGCGAGGCCGAAGCTGATCCACCACCACCGGGGCGTCGGCCCCTCGATGATGCCGCAGATCTTGTCGGTGATCCACGCGAAGCTGCGGTTGTTCAGGACCAGCGGCGGCCGGGGCAGCTCGGCCGGC
>DATJQT010000468.1:0-1269 GCA_035505475.1 Vulcanimicrobiaceae bacterium | reverse complement strand
TTGGCGCGTGGTGCCGTGGATGCGCACATCGGCCACGGTCTTCTCCCAGTGCCGTAGAAACTCGTTTTCCGCGCTCAGCCCCTTGAAGGTGCGCCCGCGCAAGGCATTGCCCTTGAGATAACCGATCCCGCGCTCGGTCTTCCCTTTGTGTTCCGGGGTTCGGGGCAAACAGGGCACCAGGGCGCAACCGTAGTGCCGGCAAAAGCTCATGAGCTTGGGGTTGAGTTCTGGGTCGCACCAGTCGGCCTTCTGCACCGCGGCGCGCAGGTTGTCGAGGTTTAGAACCTTGGGGACACCCCCGAAGGCGCGAAACGCATTCTCCAGACAACGGATGAGGCTCTCGGTGGTCTGGTGAAAGACCGCTTCGCTGTAAGCCTTGCGCGAGTAACTCAAGACCACCCGCAAGACCCAGGGCCGACGGTGTCGCCCCTCGGCATCGACCACCGGTGCCCCCGTGCCGAAATCAACTTGTGCTTCCTCACCCGGCTGGACCTCGATGCGCCACACCCGGTCGGGCTGTTGGCGGCGGAGTCGGCGCACGAACCGTTTGACCGATTGATAGGAGCCGCTAAAACCAACTTCGGCCACCAGATCCTGATGAATCCGTTGCGCGCTCAGGCCCGCGTCCAGCTTGGCAGCAATCCGCGCCCGATGCGGATCACAGAAGCTGGGCCGACCGGCTTCAGCCTCCAACGCCGTCGTGACCAGGTCTGCGCCGCTCGGTTCGCCGGGGGTCGAAATGGCGGATTTTGACTCTGCTGGCTCCGGGGAGCCGGGGGTCGAAATGGTGGGGGATTTTGCCGCCGCGCTCAGATAACGCCGCACCGTCTTGCGATCAAGTTTGAGCTCGCGAGCAATGCGCCGCCGGGACCAACCAAGCGCGGCCAACTGTTGTATCGTGTTCTGTTCGTGCACCTTAAGGATATTCGCCATAGTGCCGACGGATATGCTCTCCAGTGAGAACTCCGCCGAGCGCTATCAGCGCCTTAAGGTGGGAAATCTTGAATCATCCAACAGGGGCCACTTCCGATCCTCCCGGTCCCTTTTGACCGACCGCTAACACCAGGAAGCCCGCCCGGTGGTATGCCATGCGGATCTGGCACTCCGATACTGGCCGATGCCGCGGCGCCGTGGCCGCGCGCCCGCCGATGGTTCGCATTGTCCCGGCGCTGACTCCGCCGCCGCCGTGGCCAGGTTCAGTCAGCAAGGATTGACTCCGCCGCAGTTCCCGCTTAGCGTCGGAACGATGCGGCCGGAGCTGTTGGCGGC
>DATJQT010000467.1:0-2013 GCA_035505475.1 Vulcanimicrobiaceae bacterium | reverse complement strand
CGTTAGGCCGCAACGCGAGGCAGCGATGAAGACCCTCGTGATCACCGGAATCCTCTGGCTGGCGGGCGCCGCACACCTGCAGCAACCGGCGCGCCTTCTGAGGCTGACCTGCTTCAGCCCGGATTCCGGTTGGATAGCCTACAGCAAGTTCAACACGGCGTCGGATGGCGACGTCTCCGGACAGGAGTTCGCATTCGCAATTCAACAAGGCCGGCTGGTGGCTCGATATCGGAGGGCGGCAGGCGAGATCGGGACCGCTCATCCGGTCGACTCCCTCCAAGTCGGAGCCTCCGGGGACTCCGTCCGAATTGTGGTGATTCGTAGCGACTACTCGAACGTGTACCGTTTTCACGTGACGTGCCGAAGCCTACGGGGAACCGCACAGCTGTTTCGGACCGCAAAAAGCGAGGGGCAGGTGACGCCTCTGGTGCTCCGGCGGGCGCGCCCGACCCGCGGACCATAGCCCCAGCTCTCGCGTTGCGGTCTAACTAGCGCCTGCAGCGGCGGGCACGGCCGCGTGACGCCCGCCTAACGCTCGGGGTTTAGGCTGGTTGGTGGTTCGTGGCGGGTCCCGCGGCCGGCCCGCACGCTGAGGCGCGATTCGTTAGGCCGCATGTGCTGCGCACCTGGGCTAGCCCGTCTGGGTCTGTGTCCGGGGGAGTGGCCGAACCCGAGCGCTGGAGATCCGCTGCATGCCCGAAGCTCCGCTTGAAGGGCAATCTCTGCAGGCGTCCCTGACGGTCAAAGATCTCCCGAGGAGCGTCACGTGGTACGCGGACGTCCTCGGCTTCACCGTTGCGCAGCGGTCAGAGAAGGACGGCAAGCTCTTTGCCGTCACCGTCGAAGCCGGCGCGGTGCGTGTCGTGCTGCACCAGGACGACGGGGCGAAAGGCTGGGACCGCGTCAAGGGAGCCGGCATTTCCTTGACGATCAGCACCGGTCAGGACATTGACGCGGTCGCCCGGCGAGTCAAGGCACACGGCAGTGCTCTCGAGTCGGAACCGAGGGACATGCCATGGGGCGCGCGGAGCTTCCGGGTACGCGATCCGGACGGCTTCCTCTGGACAGTGTCGAGAGCACATGCGGCCTAACCAGCGCCTGCAGCGGCGGGCCCATCGGGGCTGAGGCGCTGGGCAGTCGAGGATGAGGGAGGGCAGGAGTTGTGCGCCCGGTGGGCGGGTCTGCCCGCCGCTGAGGCGCGATTCGTTAGGCGGAGGGCGCCACCACGCTCACGGAGGCCCCATGCGGTGCGCCGGTCTGACGTTTCTCCTGCTTCTCCAGGCGTGTGCCAGTGGGCCCGCGCCGTGGGCCCCGACAGAGCGTCCCAGTCCTGTGTCGTGCAACGCGCCAGGCGCATCCGCTACCGCTCCGTGGATCCTGGTCACAGGCGCTGGCTTCACCTTCTGTGTTCCGCATGATTGGCGGCTTCGCGACAGCCATCGGTGGGAGGGCGGAGGTGGCTCGATCAGGTGGGGCACCGGCCCTCTGCCCCTCAAGGTGTTCAGGCCCGATGACGTCAGCCCCGCCGGAGTTCGGATTCCGGGCAGCACAAGCCGAGACTTGCCACCGGTCGGGGCGTCGGAAGGGGAGAACGTGCCGTTGTGCTCGACGCGCCTTTCCAAAGAGCGCATCGACGGGCAGACGGTGGACTTGCGCGACACTGACTGCGACGGCAAGCACTATACCGATGCGCAGTGGCCCGACTCATCCGTGTTTCTGCAGGGCGAGGCGCATAGCGTCGGCACGGCCTCCCTGCAACTGATGGTGTACCGGACAGTCCGGTTCCTTCCGCCGGTCGGCCGCTAGGGCGGCCGTGGTGGCGCCTCCGTCTAACTAGCGCCTGCAGCGGCGGGCGGATCGGGGCTGAGGCGCTGGGCGGTGGAAGATGAGGTAGTGGAAGAGTTGCGCGCCCGGTGGGTTGGCTTGCCCGCCGCTGAGGCGCGATTCGTTAGGCGTCATGCTGCGCTGCAAGTGCAGCTGACTGGAGGCAAGGTGACCACCCGGCTGATGCAG
>DATJQT010000466.1:0-1822 GCA_035505475.1 Vulcanimicrobiaceae bacterium | reverse complement strand
GTCGCTGCAGGCGGAAAAATAGACGCCGTCGGCATGGTTGTCCCAGTATGCGTTGCGGAATGGCGGTTCGGTGCCCTGCTTGCGGGTGACCTCGAATTGGTCGGGCGTCAGCAGCTTCCGCCACTCGGCATCGGTGTGGCGGACGGTGGCCTGGCTCATGTCGATGACGACGTTCGAGGGCAGGCCGCAGGCGGATTTCGGCCCGTTGATGGTGCAGCTGGCGCCGGCGGCGGCGGGGGAGGTGGTTGCTTTCATGGCGGACTCGGCGGCGCGGCCCGACCCGGATCCCCAGACGGCCCAGGTGGCGAGGCCGGCCAGGATGGTGACGAGGACGGGAAGACGGCGCATGGGGAAAGGAGGTTCGGACGGTTGAGGGAGGCAAACGGTGGCGGCATTTTGCCGCGGGTACATTCGTGCGAGTCGCGGCGCGGCGCCATATTCCCGTGGCGCCCTCAGCGCGCGGCGGCATGTTTGCGGTGCAGCACCAGATGATTGCCGTCCGGATCCTCGAACCGGGCGAAGCGGCAGACCCCGGAATCGATGGGCTCGAGGGCGAACTTCACGCCCTGCGCCTTGAGATGAGCGACCGCCCCGTCGAAATCATCGGTTTCCAGCGCGACGGCGCCGCCCTTCGCTCCCGGTTGCGCGCCGGTCATGAGGGTCGACAGGGCCAGGGTCGACGTGCCGACGTCGAACTCCACCCACTTGTCTTCCCACGATTCGCCGGGCTTCAGGCCGAGAACTCCGCCATAAAATGCCTTGGCGCGGGCCATATCCGTCACTGGGTATACGTAAAAAGGAATTGCTGAAAAGACGGCCTTCATCTTCTTGAGAACTATCGATAGTCAATGGCGTGCAGTCTGCAACACGTTGCTCTATAGTGTTGTGCGGAAATCAGGCGTAAGTCATGCGTGATTCAGAGATTCGTAGATGTATTGACATTGATACATCACAGTATCACGAATCACCGAGGTGAGGACGACGATCTCTCTGGATTCCGACATCTATGATGCTGCCAAGGCCTTGGCGGACGCATCAGGCCAGAATCTCGGGGTGGTGGTATCCACGCTGGCGCGCAAAGGCCTCAAGTTGCAGGAATCCTTCGGCGCCCGGAATGGCCTGCCGGTGTTTCAAGTCCCGGCCGACGCTCCGGTGATCCCCGGCGGGCTGGCCAACAAGATCCTGGCGGAGGAGGAGCGGTGAGCGTGGCGTTGCTGGACGCGAACGTGCTGCTCGCGCTCGCGTGGCCCAACCATCAGTTCCACGTCGCCGCCCACGAGTGGTTTGGGCGCATGCCCGCCGACGGATGGGCGACGTGCGCGTTGACCCAGCTGGCCTTTGTCCGGCTGTCGGCGAATCCCGCCTACACGTCCCGCCCGGTGACTCCGTTTGAGGCCTGCCGCCTGCTCGCCCAGTGGACCACGCGCCCGGAACATCATTATTGGCTCGAACAGCCGGCGCCGCAGCCGGTCGATTTTGCCCGGGCGCTCGGTCCGCCCCAGGTTTCGGACAGCTATTTGCTCCGCTTGGCCGAACATCACGACGGCGTCGTGGTCACGTTTGACGGCCGGATGCGCGCCCTGGCCGGCAATCCCGCCCGCCTGGTCGTGCTGCCGGTGACCATTTGACGTCGGCTCCAGGCGGACCCTGAACCCGGAACTCTGAACCCAAAACCAATTCTGATGGCCAACCACAACTACACCGAAGCCAGCATCAAGACCCTTTCCTCGACCGAACACATCCGGCTGCGCCCCGGCATGTACATCGGCCGCCTGGGCAACGGCGGCCATGCCGAGGACGGCATCTACGTCCTGCTCAAGGA
>DATJQT010000465.1:0-11220 GCA_035505475.1 Vulcanimicrobiaceae bacterium | reverse complement strand
GGCCGCGAGTGCCGGGATCTATTTCCTCCGCGGGGACATCCACCCGTTCATTGCCGCCCCGGTCGCCCTCGGGATCCTGGCGGGCACGATCGTCGGGACCCGTCTGCTGCTGCGGCTCCGCGGCACGGTGATCCGCCGGGTCTTCGTGGTCCTCCTCGTCGTCGCCCTCGAAATGGTCTGGCGCGGCGTGCAGGACGCGGAACGACGAGGCCTGGCTGACGAGTTCCACGCCCGCTGAGCGGCCTGACTCCGCAGACCTTCTGGCAGCCGTGCTGCTCGCGCTGTCCGGGGTGGGGGTGGGGTTGAGCGCGGGCCCGGCTTCGGCGTGTTTCTCCCACTCACGATCTGCGTGCGACGGTTCCGAACATCGCGCCATGCATGTCCACGTTAGCCGCAGCAGCGGCATTGCGATGATAGCGACACAGACCAGTGATGACGCGTCTCCGAACGACTTCCACCCACCCGATGCGGGCCGGGTAGCTTTTCGCCGTTGGAGGCTTTCGGCGCGCGCGCCGGCCGCCTACATCAGCAGATACGTTCCTTGATGCCATTGCTCAGGCCATCGCGAGACAATTGGGGGCGAGGTCCGAGCGTGCGCCCGTTTGACCAGCATTGCTGACAACTGTCCACGAACCACCCGAACCCGCCGCTCGATCCGTCGATCTCCCCGATTTTTCGTAGCCGTCCGGCAAGGAACGTCGCGTAGAGCCACACGGCCTGGGCGGGATCCGTCGCGACAAGTCCCGCCAGCTGCCTCTCGACGATGCCAAGCTCCTCGACGAACGAGCGGTCCGCGTGGTGGGAAATGCAGCATTCTGGCATGAGCGTCGGTTCAATCGGCCGCCCCATCCGCTTCGTCAGAACACGCGGTGGCGTGCCCGTCATCGGCCCTCTTGCGTCGAGTTCGCCGCCGCGCGGGATGTCTCCTCGCCCATCCGGATCGCTTTGAAACCGGAATCCTCACCCTGGTGGAAATAGATGTGGCCAGCCAGCGAGCCGTCCTTCAGAAGCTTCGCCCAGCCGCGGCCGCTCGCGGGATCGCACTCGTCATTGCCTTCCCAGGTAAAGTCGACCCAGGGCCGACCGCCTCGCTGCCCGTACCGGCAGCCCATCCAGCCCTCAACCGCAATGACTGGAACCGGCCGCCTTGCCCGTGGAACTCGATGAACGCGGGACCGATGAGTTCGATCGCCTCTCGGTCCCACGCCGTCATCTCGATGATTCGCCACCACCCGCTGATGCCGATCGGACTCCTCCACTGGCGGCCTGTTTGGCGCTGGGTTCGGATCGGTTTGCCCCTGGTCTGGGGGAAGGTGGCGGGCTCGTGCATGAACGGCCTCTGGCCGTGGGAAAGTAAGGGATCGATGGATCCGGCTGCCGAAGCTGGATGGCCCAGAGCCATGGTTCGGCGTAGTTCGGCACGATCTCGCACGTTTCACCGGGCAGTGACTCACACGAGCGGGGGTTACCCTTCGCCACCCCCTTTATGAGGCAGGCGATACCGAGAACACGCCGGAGATGAAAACCCTCCAGAACATCGACGTCGCATTCTTGCCGATGAATCTGCCCTTTGCGATGACCCCTGAGATCGTGGCGGATGCGGCCCGGGCGTTCCGGCCGCGCGTGCTGTATCCATACCATTTTGGCGGCACGGATACGGCTCGGTTACCGGCGCTGTTGAAGGATACGCCGGAGGTCGAGGTGCGCATTCGGGCGATGAAGTAGGTCCGAGTTCGCCGGCTATTGCCCAAGGTCCCCAACCGCGTCAAAGCGAACCAACTCGCGGATGATCTGCGGCGAAGCCGGCCCTGCGAGCGGGCCCTCGTACTTGACCCAGAAATGCGGCGCGGCCACCGTGTGCCACATGTAAATGCGCTGCATGGTGAGGTCTGCGAGGATCCCGAAGAACCCAGTCGGATCGACTTCGATCTTGTAACAGTCGAACGCCCCTGCCGGAACCTCGACCCGTTCGCGCCCGATGACCTTGGCGAGCATCCCGAACGAATACCCTCCGCGCGTGATCAGGTCAAAACGCATTTCCTGATCCTTGGTGGTTGGCAGTAAACGTAAGACGGCAGGCAGCAGCTCGGCCGTGAAGGTGCGGGCGTGCAGGCGCACCGTGGCCACCTCGCTCCTGCCAGTGGTCAAGTTGGTGGTCGTTATCTGGCCGGTGCCGGTGGCATAGGAAAAATCACGATGCTCGACCTGCTGCGGGCGGCCATCGCCGTCGCGGGCCTCGCGGACGGACGTGAGGCGAGGGTCGCTTCCCCACAGGTCGATCGTCATCCGCACGGTCCAAGAGGGCGGCACGGTGCCGTCCAGGCTGCCGCTGCCTTCCTCACGAAGCTCCAGGAGTGTGCGACCATTCTCGTTATGGCGCTGGAGCACCCAGCCGACCCGCCACAACTCGCGGCCGCCCGAGCTCTCGCGGGCACGGTAGGTACCTGTCTCGACGGGTGCCAGCGGCGGGAGAGGGAACAGTTCGGGGGCGGAAGCGGCCCGAGTCGTTCCGATACAGAACAAGAGGAGGGCCGAAGCGGCCAATGCGCGACGCGGGATCTGTGCCATCGGCGTTTTTAGGCGGTGGCAAAGCGTCTCGTCCGAATCGTGCAGCGGATCGCACCGCCGGACGGCGGAACTCGCCGTCGAGTCGAGCGATCCCGTACAGCGCCTCAGGCTTTTTGCTCCTGTGCCTCGAATGTCTTGACGCCGGCTTCGTATACGCGAGTGATCTCGCACAGCGCATCGAGGGGCGCCCCGTGCGCCGCCAACAGGTCGGCCCGGGCCAGACCGGCTCCCAAGTCCGACTCTGCGCCGACAGTTGCCGCGGTCACCTGGGCCGCCAGCACCCGGCGTTCCGCCGCGCGCGTCAGCGACAAATAGGGTAGCTGGTCAAACCAGAGCAGCCGGTCCTCGACCCCCGCAAAGGGATGCCGCCGATCCGCCGTCCCTGCCAGGCAAGCGCCGAGCGTGCCCGCCTGCGCCACGGCGGCCTCCCAGTTAAAACGTGTGACCGGCAGCGGCGTGATGGCCCGCATCTGCAGCACCTGGAAAAAATGATAGACGGGGCGGAGCCCGGAAACGAGGCCATTGCCGGTGCCGCCGGCAACTCCGATTCCGAACGCGGGGATCCCGGCGAGCGGGGCGGAGCGGGCGAACACCCGAAACATCTTGAGCATCAAATACCTGACCATGCCGCTGGTGTCCCACCAGTAAATGGGGGTGCCCAGGACGAGTGCGCCGCAGTCGAGCAGTTTTTGACTCAGGAATTCAAACGCAGGATCGGGATAGCTGCATTTCCGATTGGTCTGGCATTCCCACGGCAAACAGTCTTTGCAGGCTTCGACCACATGGTCTGCCATCTGGATCAATTCAGTGGCCACTCCTTGTTCTGCCGCGCCCGCTAGGGCGGCACGCACCATCTGATACGTCCGACCGTCCCGATTGGGACTTCCGACGAGGCCGAGGACGGTTCCACTGCCCGCCATACATCCTCCCTTCTGGAGTCAGCGTCTCAGCGCGAATGATAGCCTAGCACTTATTGGGATCGCTCGATAGGCCTTCCATCGATGAGCCTTAGTGGTTCAGGATAGAATTGGTACTATTGACAGGAATTTAATACAATACTAAACTTCTCATATATCAAGAAAAGCAACGGCTTCATGGCTCGGCGTATCGCCTGGCGGACCTTTCCAAGGGATTTTCCGGAGGAGTGATGTACGCAAGCGAGCCTCATGTCCACCGCGCTCTCGGAAGATTCGTATGGCAACCAACCGTCGCGCTCACGGCCGTCACAAACTTCAAGGAGGGGGGCAATGGCAATCTCGGTAGCGGAACCTAATCGGGAGAAACTGTATCAGTTCAAGATCGGAAAGATCATCTGGGCGTCTTCCGCCGGCACGCTGATCGAGTGGTACGACTTCTACATCTTCGGGTCGCTTGCCACACTGATGGCGGTGAAATTCTTCCCACCCGGGAATCCAGTGATTGCGTTCCTGCAGACCCTGGCCGTGTTTGCGACCGGCTTCGCCGTGCGGCCGTTCGGGGCATTGTTCTTCGGGCACATCGGCGACCTGATCGGCCGGAAATACGCGTTCATGGTGACGATCACGATCATGGGTTTGTCCACGTTCCTGATCGGCATCATGCCCACGTACAGTCACATCGGCTTCTGGGCCCCGCTGATCTTGGTCGTGCTCCGCCTTTTGCAAGGTCTCGCCTTGGGCGGAGAGTATGGCGGCGCAGCCGTGTACGTCGCCGAGCACTCGCCGGACAGTCAGCGTGGGTATTACACCAGCTACATCCAGACCACGGCGACGGTGGGGTTCTTCGTCTCCCTCTTGATCGTCCTCGGAACCCGCCTCGGGATGGGCGAGGCCGCCTTCGCAGCTTGGGGGTGGCGTATCCCGTTCCTCCTGTCCATCGTGCTGGTCGCAATGAGCCTGTACATTCGGTGGAGCCTGCGCGAGACCCCGCTGTTCCGCCGCCTCAAGGAATCCGGCAAGGCGTCCGCCCAGCCGCTCCGCGATACGGGCAGAAACTGGAAGTTGATTCTGCTGGCGTTGCTTGGGGCCACGGCGGGGCAGGCGGTGGTCTGGTACACAGGCCAGTTCTATGCGTTCTATTTCCTGCAGACCGTGTGCAAGGTTCCGGCAGTGACGGCCAACATCATCGCCGCCATTGCATTAGTCCTTGGCACACCCTTCTTCCTGGTTTTCGGTTGGCTCTCGGACAGGATCGGGCGCAAAAAGATCATGATGGCCGGCAATCTCATTGCGGCGATCACGTATATCCCGATCTACATGGCCATGAAGGCATATTCCAGTCCCATGAATGTGCCGGCACTGACCATACTCATGTTCATTCAGGTTATCTACGTCACGATGGTCTATGGGCCAATCGCAGCCTATTTGGTCGAGCTGTTCCCGGCGAAGATCCGCTACACCTCGCTGTCGGTTCCGTACCACATCGGCAACGGCTGGTTCGGCGGATTCACGCCACTGATTGCCTCGAGCTTGGTGGCCGCGACGGGCAACATCTACATGGGGCTGGCCTTTCCGATTGCGGTCGCACTGATGACCTTTGTGGTGGGCGGGCTGTACTTGAAAGAGACGGCGCACGTTCGCATTTGGGACGAGGTCGAGGTTCCCGCCAAGGTTGCGACAGCCGAAACAGCAGCCTAACACCTGCAGGCTCACGAGAATGCCGGGGATGCTATGGCACCCCCGGCATTTTGCGTTTACCGAGACGGCCGCGCTTCCCGACAAACCCGGGAGGGTTCACGAGCGCGGGGCCGAGAAGAGCCGCGATCGAGCCGGTGATCAGCGTGAGGGAGGCTGTTCCGGGGGGACGAGTCCGCGGCGGACCGCGTAGCGGACGAGGTCAGTCAGATCGCGCAAGTGCAGCTTGCGCATCAAATTGCTGCGGTGGGTCTCCACCGTGCGGGCGCTGATGCCCAGCTTTTCGCCGATGCCCGCATTCGTGTTGCCCTCGGCGGCCAGATAGAGCACCTCGCGCTCCCGATCGGTCAGCGTGTTGTGCAGATCGTCCTCGTCCGGGGAGAAGCCTGCGACGAAATCCTGCACCGCGATCACCGCGAGCGGTGCGCTTAGGAAGCGGCGTCCAGCCACGACGCTCCGAATTGCTTCCGCCAACTCGGTCGGCGAGGCATTCTTGAGAACGTATCCCACGGCACCGTTGCGCAGCGCGGCCTGGAGATGCTCCGCGTCGGCGTGCATGGTGTGGGCAATGATGCGGGTGGCGGGGACCTTCTCGTGCACCTCCCGGATCACGTGCAATCCGGGCATGGTAGGCAGGCTGAGGTCCACCAGCAACACCATGGGGCGGAGTTGCTCGACCAGGCGGACCGCCTCCAGGCCGTCGCCGGCCTCGCCCACGACGGTGCATGCGCCGTCCGCTTCGAGCAGGGCCCGCAACCCGCGGCGGACGATGGGATGATCGTCAGCCAAGACAATCGTTGTTGTGCCCATCTGTCTCCTTCTGGCGGGGAGGGTAGCCTGCTGCACTGGGGATGTCAATCGCGCCGGCAATGCCGAGGTGACGCAGCACGGCGGGCGCGATATCGGCAATTGTGCGGATGCCGTTTGCCGCGGCGTCTGCCCCGATCCCCCAGAGCAACGTCGGCACGGGATTGGTGGTATGACGGGTTGTGGACAAGTCTTCAAGGTTGCCGTGGTCGCTGGTGAGGATCACGAGATGGTCGCTCAGATCGAGATGAGAGAGGACGCCGTCAAGAAACACCTCGAGATTTTCCAGGACAACAACGGCGCGAGTCATGTCCTGCGCATGCCCCGCGAGATCGGTGAGGAAGTGCTCGTACATCGTAAACGCGTGCTGCGATGCTAACCGGGCCAGCCGGCGGCCCGCCTCCCCGGGCGAGACCTGAGGCAACGTGTAGCCGCGCTCGGGCAGCAAGCTATTGGTAAAATCGTGAAATACGGCCTCGCCCCGGGCGAGGTCGTCAAGCGTCCGAAAACGGAGGCCGGCCTGCTTGGTGGCAACGGTTGTCACCGACAGAAAGCGGGGCGGCTTCTCCAAATACTTTGGGGTGTAGGCGTTGGCAAAGGTCGCTGCGTGGCCGGCGGCTTTCACACGGCTGAACAGCGATCGGCCGTTTAGCAGGGCGGCCAACGATTTGGTGCAATAGCCGTTGATGTGGCGGCCCATCGCTTGCGGGGCATTGACGCCGGCCAAGATGCTCGTCTGGCCGGTCGCACTTTGCGGCAGGCCTAGCACGCCGAGGCAGGCGTCGGTCGCCACCAGAATCGCCCGAGGATCCGGCGTCGGGGCGTCGAGAAACACCCGGAGGCGGTCGAGGCGGGCACGGGCGACTGGATTACTAGCGGGGTCCGGTGCCCTAAGCCCCAGGCCGTCCACGAAGATCAGCAGAACGCTCATTGGCCGCGCGGACCGGCAGCCGCGAAGAAGTCCTCGAGATCTTTCCGTTCCTCCGTCACCGGACACGGTGGGAGGCTGTCGAGGAAAGCCCGGCCATAGGAGCGGCTCTGAAGGCGACCGTCTAAAATGCACAGCGCGCCGCGATCGAGTTGGCTCCGAATCAAGCGGCCGAGTCCTTGCCGCAGGGCGATGATCGCGGTCGGCACTTGATACGACCAGAACGGGTCCTCGCCACGCGCGGCGAGATATTCCAGCCGCGCCTGCAACACGGGTTCGCCGGGGTACCCAAACGGCAACTTGTGGATGATCAAGCAGGACAGAGCTTCGCCCACGACGTCCACACCCTGCCAGAAGCTCCGGGTGGCGAAGAGCACCGAGGCGACATCCCGGCGAAAGCGATCCAGTAAGTCGGTGCGGGGTGCCTCTCCTTGCATCATGATCGGAAACGGCAGCGTGTGTTGGACGAGCCTGTACGTGACCTCCATCGCTTCCAGGCTGGTGAAGAGGACGAGTGCGCGCCCGCGGCTGATCGTCAAGATCGCCTGGACTTCGTCGGCGGCCGCGTCAAGGAAGGCCGGGTGCCGCGGATCGGGGAGGTGGCGCGGGGTGTACAGGATCGCCTGCTCGCGGTAGTCGAACGGCGATGCGGCCCGGAGTTCGCGGGCGCGCTCGATGCCCAGCCGATTGCGGATAAAGTCGAATTCAGCGCCGGCCGTGAGCGTTGCCGACGTGAGGACGACGGCTTCGGCCGATTCCAGGATGGTTCGGCGAAACTCATCGGCAACGTCCAGCGGCGAGGTGCGGAGGTGGATCGACCGGCTCCGCCGATCGGTCCAGCGCACGACCGGGGGTCCGGTCGGATCGGGGGGCTGTAGGAATGTGTGGAGGGTCACCGCGCATTCCCGGGCGCGCCGCGCACAGCCCAACAGCCCTTCGGGTTTTCCCGGCAGTGCAGCAATCAGATCGTGCAGCAGGACCAGCCCCTCGTGCAATTCCCGTCCCGCAGTGGTGGGGACGCCCTCTAATGCTTCCGGCCGGAGGCGCTGCGTGCCAGCCGGGATGGGGAGCATGCCGAAGAACCGGGCACACGCCTCGGCCACATGCCGGACATGCGATGCAAACGAGGGGTCTTCTCCTCCGATGCCCGTCCACTCTCGGTACGTGTCCGCCACGAGTCGCTCGATCCGGGCGGTGCTGATCTCGGACCCGAAGAATTCGGTGGCGATGTCCTCGAGGAGATGCGCCTCGTCCAGGATCAGCAGGGTCGCTGGCGGAATCAGGTGAAACATGCCGCCGTCGCGGAGCGCCGCGTCGGCCATCAGTAAGTGATGGTTGACGATGACCAGGTCGGCGGCCGCGGCGTCCTGGCGCATCCGGGTGAGGAAACAGCGATCGAAATCCTGGCAGACGCTCCCGACGCACGTTTCGGACCAGGCGGCGATCTCGTCCCAGAGCGCGTCCGAGTCTGCAAGAAAATCCAGTTCCGCCCGATCGCCTCTCGTAGACTCCGCGGACCACCGCTGGATTTTTGCGAGGGCCTGCCGCTCCGGCCGGGTGTGCCTCTCGGCCAGCGCCCGACGGAGGCTGCGCAGACAAAGATAGTTGCCCCTTCCTTTCATCAGGCTGGCGGCAAACGGGAACGGAAGTGTGCGTGCGAGGAGGGGAATGTCCTTCAGGAATAGCTGATCCTGAAGGGTTTTCGTTCCGGTCGAGACCACAGTTTTCTTGCCGGAGAGCAAGGCGGGGACCAGATAGGCCAAGGTCTTGCCGATGCCGGTGCCCGCCTCAGCCAGCAGGATGTCGCCGGTCCGGATCGCGTCGGCCACCGCCTGGGCCATCTTGCGCTGGCCGGGGCGCTCTTCATAATCTGGAATGGCCGCGGCGAGGGCACCGCGAGGGCCGAATACCCGATCAAGCTCGCTGACCATCACATCCAACTAGGCATGCGCATCGGATTCGTTTCGCCCCTGCTCCCCTGCGCCCCGGCGCCGTTGCGTCAGGTTCTTGGCCTCCTCCCAGAGAGCATCCATTTCCTCCAACGTCACCTGGTCGGGGTTCTTTCCCTGCCGCGCCAACGCTTCTTCAATGTACTGGAACCGCGCAATGAACCGGGCGATCGTCTTCCGGAGCGCCTCTTCCGGGTTGACGGCGATGAAGCGGCTGAGGTTCACGAGAGAAAACAAGAGATCGCCCAATTCGGCCTCGATCCGCTCCGGCGCATGTCCCTCCATGGCGGACCGCAGCTCTGCCAACTCCTCATCCACTTTGCGCAAGACTTCGCGCGCCTCGTTCCAGTCGAAACCAACCCGGGACGCCTTCTCCTGCAGGCGATGCGCGCGGAGGAGCGCGGGCAGCTCGCGCGGTACCCCATCCAGCACCGAGGCGCGCCCCAACGTGTCCTCTCGCTCCTGCTTTTTGATCTGCTCCCAGTTGAACAGGACTTCTTGTGCGGTGTCCGCCTTCACATCGCCGAACACGTGCGGGTGGCGCCGGACCAGCTTGTCATTAATCGAGCGCAGCACGTCTCCGATCGTGAAGCAGCCGGCCTCTTGCGCCATCTGCGCGTGAAACACGATCTGCAGCGCCAGATCGCCCAGCTCCTCCTGCAGTTTGGCGGCGCTGCCTTCGTCAATCGCCTCAAGCACCTCATACGTCTCTTCGACGAGGTAGGGCTTGACGCTCGCGTGCGTCTGCTTCCGGTCCCACGGGCACCCGTTCTCGCCGCGCAAACGAGCCATGATCTCGACAAGCCGCGCAAACTGTTCATTGGCGCTTTCCGGCACAATGATCTCCAATCGTCAGTCGCTGCAAATCAACGTGGCTAAAAAGCTACGATAGGCGGCGACACTGCCGCTGGCAAGGAGAAAGGCGGGGCGAGGATTTACGGCGCTGTGCGCAAATTCCGCTCGGGGGAGCAGGCGTCCTCGATGTTCATGTACTGCGGCGGCCCGGTGATATTCGGCGTATAGACGGCGGGGGTCACTGTATACAGGACCAGTAAATCGATGCGCACCTTGTTGGTAATGAGTGGGAGGTCCACCTGGACCGGCGAGTAGTCCCGCCCGTAAAGCATGATCGCGGGCAGCGCCCGCGCGGTTTTCAATTCGGCCTCGCCTCCGAGACCAGTCGACTGTATTTGCACCTCGACCGACTGCACCTGCTGGTTGCCGATGTTTCGTGCCACGCCTGTGAACCGGGTCTTGTCCGGACCCAATCCGGCGCAGGACCATAACAATTCGATATCGGGCGTAGTTGCCTGATGGGTGAGGGTTTTCAGGTCAGGCAGTGGATTCGTGAGCGGGACGAACTGCTCAGGCTGGCTGGCGCATGCACAAAGGGCCAAGAACGAACATCCCAGGAAGAACCATCGCAGGTTCGGCATCTGAACCGCTCCCTCATCTAGATTGGCGAATGTTCCGCCCTGCTCAGGCGGCGCCTGACGCGCTCTCGAGAATTCCCGTCAAATCCTTCACGGTGGCGGTCCGGGGATTGTTCTTGAGGAGGCGTTGGTTCCCAAAAGATTCTTCGGCCAGGCGCGCAATCCCGGTTCGGGGGATGTCCAGGTCGGCCAACGTGTGCGGTAACCCGATATCCACCACCAACTGATGTACGGCCTCGCTGGCGACGTGCGCGGCATCCCGGTCCGAGAGGCCTTCGATGGGCTCGCCCAGGGCGACGGCAATCTGGGCAAATTGCTTGGTGCACGCCATCTCATTCCATTCCATGACGTAAGGCAGCAGCAGCGCATTGGCGATCCCGTGCGGGACGTCGAACTGCCCGCCCATGGCCATGGCGATCGCATGCACGGCGCCCAGGAAGCCGTTTGCGAAGGCGAGGCCGGCCATCAGGCTGGCATTGGCCATGTTCGTGCGGGCCTCCAGGTCTTCGCCGTTCGCCACCGCGCGCCGCAGCGAGGCGCCGATCAAGCGGATGGCTTCAAAGGCCAGCGGCCTGGTCAAAGGGGTCGCGCTCCGCGATACACAGGTTTCGACCGCGTGCGTGAGCGCATCCATGCCCGAAGAAGCGGTGATGCCGGGAGGTGCCGTCACCGTAAGCAGCGGGTCTACGATGGCGATCCGCGCCAGGATGTGGGGACTGACAATCCCTTTCTTCATGTGCCCACCGTCCGGCTTCACGTCCGTGAGCACGCAGTTCGGCGTCACCTCGCTGCCGGTTCCTGCGGTGGTGGGCAGCAGGACGGTCGGCAATCCCGGATTGGGCACATTGCCGATCCCCCACATGTCGCGGAGGGGGACGGTATTGGCAAGCGCGGCGGCCGTCGCCTTGGCCACGTCCATCGCG
>DATJQT010000464.1:0-16218 GCA_035505475.1 Vulcanimicrobiaceae bacterium | reverse complement strand
CCCATCTCGACACCCTGCTCGACTTCGAAGCTCGCCCGGTCGCGGGGGAGAACGCCGTGGGCGGCGAGATAGGCGCCCAGCGGGCCAGCCGCCGATCCGGTGGCGGGATCTTCCGGGACGCCGGCTCCCGGCGCGAACATGCGGGCGTGGGCGAAGACATCCGGTGAGGGTGTCTCGAGCGAAAACACGAAACATCCCAACGCCCCGTTCTGTTTCAACACGAGGTCAAGTGCGGCCAGGTTGGGCCGAAGCTCGGCGACATCTTTGAGGGTAGGCATCGGAACGAGCAGATGTTCGAGGCCGGTCGAGACCACTTGCGGCGGCCACGGCAAGCGCGCCAACATACTATCATCAATGCCGAGCGCGGCCGCCAGCGGCGCCACGTCCCGAATGACGCCGCCGAACACGGGGGTGCCTTGCGTCATGATCACGCGGCCCGGCTTGCCGCCCGCGACCTCGATCTCCAACGGCAGGGTGCCGACGCCGACCTGCTGGGCGATCCGCGTGATCGGAGCCTGCAACGGAAATCGGCCGGCGCACGCCATGACGTACGCCGTTCCGATGCTTGGGTGTCCGGCGAAAGGGATCTCCTTCGCGGGCGTGAAGATCCGCATCCAATAGGTCGCCTGTGGATCGGTGGGCGGCAACACGAATGTCGTTTCGGACAGATTCATTTCTTTCGCGATGGCCTGCATCTGTTCGGACGACAGGCCGCGTCCGTCGGGCACGACGCAGAGCGGGTTTCCGGCGAACGCGCGATCCGTGAAAACATCCACCTGTTCGAATGCGACCTGCATTCTGTGTTCTCCTAGCCAAGAGCGATGCGATAGAGGCGCAGCACGTCGTCGCGGCTGGGCCGGCGCGCATTGAGGGGAATGCCGCCGGATTTCATCGCGTCATCCGCCATGCGGTCGAGCAGAACCTCGGTCACGCCGACCTCGCGCAGATTATGCGGGATACCCACATCGTCGGCCAGTTCCTGCACGGCGTCCACTACGAGTCGGGCCGCATCCATGGTCGAAAGCCCATCCACGTCTTCCCCGAGCGCAACGGCAATATCCGCATGCCTGTCCGGGCTGCCGATCAGGTTGAACTCCAAGACGTGCGGCAAGAGGATCGCGTTCGCCACGCCGTGCGGCACTTTGGCGTGACCGGTGACCGCGTGGGACATGGCATGCACGAGCGTCGTTCGGGTGTTGTTGAACGCCATACCGGCGAGCGTGCTGGCCATGGCCATGCCGCTGAGGTCCTGCAGGTTGCTGTTCGCCACCGCCGGCCGCAGGTGCTGGGCGATCAGCTGTATGGCATGGAGGGCGAGCGCATCCGAGACCGGCTGGGCGAGGCTGCTGGTATACGATTCGATGGCGTGGCAAAGCGCGTCCATGCCGGTCGAAGCGATCATCCGGGCGGGGAGCTTGGCCAGCAGGGTCGGGTCAACGATGGCCACCTTGGGGATTTCGAAGGGACTGCCGATGCCCAGCTTGAAGTGCTTCTCGGTATCGGTGATGACCGTGAATTGCGTGGATTCGGAGCCAGTCCCGCAGGTCGTGGGGATGGCGACGAGTGGCGGCAGCGGACGCTCCACTTTCTTGCCGCCGAAGTAGTCCCGCATCGAGCCGCCCGAGGTGACAAGGATGCCGATGGCCTTGGCGGCATCAATCGGACTACCTCCGCCGACCGCCACGATGCCATTGCAATCCTTCTCTTTGTACAACCCTGCACCTTTCTCGACCGTTTCGATGCTCGGGTTTGGCTCGACCTCGCCAAAGAGCGACCACTTGACGCCCGCCGCATCCAGACTTTTCGTGATGATGCCGGGAACGTCCGTCTGCACGAGGCCCGAATCCGTCACGACCAGGGCATGCGACACGCCCAGGCGCGCCAACTCCTCCCCGGTCTGCTGGGCCGTGTTCACGCCGAACACGAGGCGAGGGGTCATGTGGATGAAATGCGTCTTGCCGATATCCATCGGGAGCCTCCTTCAGAGCGCACTGAGTAGATGCGGGATGAGAACCTGTACACGCTATCGCCGGCGGGAGGTGCTGTCAAGCAGAAGGCACGAGACGTGAGTCAAAACGGCACGCTGTGTTATGGGCCCTCGGCTGGAATAATCTCTTCGAGGACAGGGACGATCAAGGGAAGATCCTGAATGACCACGTCCCAAACGATATCTTCGTCAATTTCCAAATAGTCGTGGACGATCTTGTGACGCATTCCGATCATCTCTGCCCACGGAATGTCAGGTTGCTTTCGTTGGAAATCGGCAGAAACTCGACGAGCGGCCTCCCCGATGATCTGAATCAAGTGCGCAAGCGCTAATCGAAGGTTCTCATCGTGGTCGTGTTCACCCCGGCCGATACCCTTCGTCTTCTCTACAGCTTTCCGCGACAGATCCAACATATGCCCGACGTACACATGATCATCTTTCTGTATACTGAACCTCAGCGGAACTCAGCACCTGATCGCGGATACGCCGATTCAGGAACTTCGGCGTGATCAGGTCAACCTTTCTTCTTCCCAGTATTGTAGACAGTTCCTCCTGCATACGGATAAGTCGTAATCCAATCCTCTGGCTCGGTGCGAACTCAACCAGCACATCGATATCGCTTTCCGGGCGGAAGTCGCTTCGCAAAACAGATCCGAAAAGCGCTAATCGGCGAATATGGTTTCGACGGCAAAAATCTGCAACCTTCTGCTGATCAACAGCAATTTGCGGAGCCATAAACCAAACGCTAAGCCGACTCGGAGCATGAGTCAAGGCAAAAGCCGCGCGCCCCAGGTCGTGAGATTCTCGGCCCGTTCCAGTCTGCGCAGGCCATGCAAAGCAGTTGCGCGAAGCCGATATCACCTCGATCGTCATCGGAGGCGACGGCCGCTCACAAACAAGAAAGGGGTCCCGGTGGGGACCCCTTTCTTGTTTCTTATCAGACGAGCGACCTACTTCTCGCCCATTTCCTTGATCTTGACCTTGTCTTTCAAGGCCGCGTGCGCCGCCGCCAGCTTGGCGATGGGCACCCGATAAGGGGAGCAGCTGACGTAGTCGAGACCGATCTCGTGGCAGAACATGACCGACCGCGGCTCGCCGCCGTGCTCGCCGCAGATGCCCAGCTCCAGGTTCTTGCGGGTCTTGCGGCCTTTCTCGATGGCCATCTTCATCATGGCCCCGACGCCTTCCTGATCAATGCTGACGAACGGATCCTCGGTGTAGATCTTCTTCTCCACATAAAGCGGGAGGAATTTCCCGGCGTCGTCGCGGGACAGCGCCAGGACGGTCTGGGTCAGGTCGTTGGTGCCGAACGAGAAGAACTCGGCCGTCTGGGCGATCTGGTCCGCCACTAGACAGGCGCGCGGGATCTCGATCATGGTCCCGATCATGTAGCGGACCTTGACCTTATACTTCTTCATGGTTTCCTGGGCCACGCGCTCCACCAGGTCGCGCTGGAGCTGCAGCTCCTGCAGCGTCCCGACCAGCGGAATCATGACCTCGGGATACGGGTTCTTGCCTTCCTTGCGCAGCTCGCAGGCGGCCTCGAAGAGTGCCTGCGCCTGCATCTCGGTGATCTCGGGGTACTCGATGCCGAGGCGGCAGCCGCGGTAGCCCAGCATGGGGTTGAACTCGTGCATGCCGTCCACCTTGGCCTTGAGCTGCTCGACCGAAATGCCCGTCTTGGCCGCGAGATCCTGGATGTCGGCCTCGGTCTTGGGCAGGAACTCGTGCAGCGGCGGATCCAGGGTGCGGACTGTCACCGGCAGGTTGCCCATGATGTCCAGGATGGCCTTGAAGTCCTGCTTCTGCATGGGGAGGAGCTTGCCGAGCGCCTTCTTCCGGCCGTCCAGGTCCTTGGCCAGAATCATCTCGCGCACCGCGTCGATGCGGTCGCCTTCGAAGAACATGTGCTCGGTCCGGCACAGGCCGATGCCGCCGGCCCCGAACTTCTTGGTCACGCGGGCGTCGGTCGGGGTGTCGGCGTTGGTGCGCACACCGATCTCGCGGAACTTGTCCGCCCACGCCATCAAGGTGGCGAAGTCGCCGGAGAGCTCGGGCTGGATCAGCTTCACCTCGCCCAGCATCACCTCTCCAGTGCCGCCGTCCAGGGTAATGTACTCGCCGCGCTGGACCTTCACGTCCTTGGCGAAGAAGTAGCCGTGCTCTTCGTACACCGTGATGTCGCCCGAGCCGGCCACGCAGGGCTTGCCCATGCCGCGGGCCACGACGGCCGCGTGGGAAGTCATGCCGCCCCGCGCCGTGAGGATACCCTGAGCGGCGTGCATGCCGCCGATATCCTCGGGCGAGGTCTCGAGCCGGACCAGGACGACGCGCTCGCCCTTGGCGGCCGCCTCTTCCGCCTCGGCGGCGGTGAAGACCACCTTGCCGACCGCAGCGCCCGGAGACGCCGGCAGGCCCTTGGCGATCTTCTGGGGTTTGGCCGTCGCGTCAACGCGCGGATGCAGGAGCTGATCGAGCTGGCTGGGCGCCACGCGGAGGACCGCCTCTTCCTTGCCGATCAACCGCTCCTTGACCAGGTCCACGGCAATCTTAACGGCCGCGGCCGCGGTGCGCTTGCCGACGCGGCACTGCAGCATGTAGAGTTTGCCTTCCTGGATCGTGAACTCGATGTCCTGCATGTCGCGGTAATGCTTCTCGAGCCGCTTGTAGATCGCCTCCAACTCGGCATAGATCTTGGGCATCTGCTTCTGCAGGGCCGCGATCGGGAGCGGCGTGCGCACGCCGGCCACCACGTCCTCGCCCTGGGCGTTGATCAGGTACTCGCCGAAAAAGCGCTTCTCGCCGGTGCCGGGGTCGCGGGTGAAGGCCACGCCGGTCCCGGAGTTGTCGCCCATGTTGCCATAGGCCATCGCCTGCACGTTGACGGCGGTGCCCCAGTCGCCGGGAATCTTGTTCAGCCGGCGGTAGGTGACGGCGCGCTCGTTATCCCAGGAGCCGAACACGGCGTTGATCGCGTATTTCAGCTGCTCTTTGGGATCCTGCGGGAACTCTTTCCCGGTCTTCTCTTTGAACACGCGCTTGAACAGGCTCACCAGGTCCTTCAGATCCTCGGCAGTCAGCTCGGTGTCCTGGGTGACCCGCTTCTCGTGCTTCTTGGCCTCGATCAGCTTCTCGAATTCCTTCTTGGCGATCCCCATGACCACGTCGCTGAACATCTGGATGAAGCGGCGATAGGAGTCGTAGGCGAACCGCTCGTTCTTGGTCTTGGCGATCAGGCCCTGCAAGCTGGTGTCGTTCAAGCCCAGGTTCAGCACGGTGTCCATCATGCCGGGCATGGAGACCCGGGCGCCGGAGCGCACGGACACCAGCAGGGGATTGGTCGCGTCGCCGAAGACGGCGCCCATGGCCTTCTCGAGCTTCTTGAGGGATTCCTCGGCCTGCTTCCACATCCCCTGCGGATACTGCTTCTTGTTCTTGGTGTAGTAGATGCAAGCTTCCGTGGTGATCGTGAAGCCCGCCGGGACCGGAATGCCCAGTCGGGTCATCTCGTGGAGGTTAGCCCCCTTGCCGCCCAGCAGGTTTTTCTGCTCGGCCCGCCCCTCCGCCTTTTTGTTCCCGAAGAAATAGACCCATTTTTTCGTCGCTGCCATAGATGCCTCCGTCCCCCTACCCTGAGAACTTTGTGAAGTCCGCGATCTTCGCGAACAGGTCCCCGACCGTCTTGAGGAGCGCAAAACGATTTTGCGTCAATGCCTCATCCGGCCCAATCACCAGCACTTCTTCGAAAAACATATCCACGATCGGCTTGAGCGCCGCGATCCGCCGGAGCGCTCCAAGATAGTCCTGGGCGGCCACAAACTGGTTGACCTCAGCCTTCAGTTCGAGCGCTTGCGCGTAGAGCGCCCGCTCGGCGCCCTCGACCATCCGGGCAGGCTCCACGCTCCGCTCGAAGCCTTTCGGAATAATGCCGACCACCCGGCGGAAGGCGGTGGCCAGCTCTGCGAAATCCGCGTCGTGCCGGAGCACGGCCAGGGCCTCCGTGCGCCGGGCGGCGTCCGCCACGTCGTCGGATTCGGCCGACAAGACAGCATCGACCACTTCGGCCGGCAGATCGCGGTCGGTCAGAAGGGCTTGGACGCGCCCGCGGAGGAATTCTAGCGCCTGCGGTCCAACCGACGCGCCCGCCGCCAAGGTGCCGTAACCGTCCTGGGCGGCGGCGATCGCCGCCGACAGGGAAAAGCGGGCTTTCCGCTGCAAAAGGATCTGGACGATGCCCTGGGCCGCCCGGCGGAGGCCGTACGGATCCTCGGATCCGGTGGGTATCAGGCCGATTCCGAAACAGCCAACGATCGAATCGAACCGGTCCGCCAACGCGACAGCGGCCCCCGCCGTCGAGGCGGGCAGAGTGTCGCCGGTGAAGCGGGGCAGGTAATGCTCGGCAATGGCCTGGCACACCCCCGCCGGCTCGCCCGACCGGGCAGCGTACTCTTTCCCCATCACACCTTGCAGATTCGGAAACTCTTTCACCATGTTGGTGGCGAGATCTGCTTTGCAAAGCCGGGCGGCGCGCTCGGCGGTGTCCCGGGCGGCAGGGTCGAGGCGGTCGGCGATCCAGGCGGCCAGCCGCCCGAGGCGCCGCGCCTTATCCGCCACCGACCCCAGCTTCACCTGGAAGATGATGTGGTCGAGGTCGGTCAGGCGGTCTGCCAGCGGCCGCTTGAGGTCTTCCCGAAAAAAGAACTCGGCGTCGTTGAGCCGAGCGCGCAGCACGCGCTCGTTCCCCTGCCGGACGAGGTGCAGGTCCTTCCCCCGCATGTTCGAGATGGTCACGAAGTAGGGGAGCAGGGCGCCCTCCGCATCTGCGACCGGGAAATACCGCTGGTGCTTCTGCATCGGGGTCACGACGACCTCGCGCGGCAGCTCGAGGTACTCCGGCCGGAACGCGCCGCACACCGCCGTCGGGTACTCGACCAGATCCGCGACTGTTTCGACCAGCGACGGATCCCAAAGGGGAACACCTTCCACGGCGGCCGCCGCTTCGGTGGCCAGCGTGCGGACCATCTCGCGGCGCCGCGCCGGATCCACGATCACGGACCGCTCCTCGAGGCCTGTCAGGTACTCCTCGACCCCGCGGACCCGGAACGCACGCGGAGCCAGGAACCGATGCCCGTACGTCTTCACGTCGGCCTTGAGGCCGTCGATGTCGAACGGCACCAGCCGGCCATCGAAGACCGCGAGCAGCCAGCGGATCGGTCGGACGAAGCGGAAGGTTCCTTCGCCCCAGCGCATGAATTTCGGGAACGACAGCGCGGTGACCAGCTTGGGCAAAAGGCGCGAGAGGACCTCGCGCGTCTTGGCTCCGTGCTCTTCCTGGACGGCGACCAGGTATTCCCCGCGCTCGAGTGCACGCACCTTAAGCGCTTCGACCGCGAGGCCCTGTCCACGGGCGAACCCTTCGGCCGCCTTGGTCGGCTTGCCTTCGGCATCGAACGCGGCCGCCTTGGGCGGCCCGACGACCTCGCGCCGAGAATCGGCCTGCCGGTCGGGCAAGCCCTCCACGATCAGGGTGAGTCGGCGGGGCGTCCCTAACGTCCGGACTGCAGCGGCGGTGAGCCGGTGCTCGGTCAAAAGACGGGTTGCGGCCGCCGCGAGCTCAACCAGCGCCGGGGGCAGATAGCCGGAGGGAATCTCCTCGGTGCCGATTTCAAACAGCAGATCCTTCATGGCGTCCTTCGGCGATTGCTCAACCACTCAGCGCGACCCTTTCAGGAGCGGGAAACCCATGTCCTCGCGCTGCTTCAGGTAGGCTTCCGCCACTTTGCGGGCGAGGCTGCGGACACGGCCGATATAGTGCGTACGCTCGGTCACGCTGATCGCGCCCCGCGCATCCAGGATGTTGAAGGTGTGGGAGCATTTCAAGCAGTAGTCGTATGCGGGCAGCACCAGCCCTCGCTCGATCAGCCGCCGCGACTCCCGCTCGTATTCGTCGAACAAGCGGAGCTGCAACGGAACGTCGGCGGCCTCGAAATTGTGGACCGACCACTCGACTTCGCCTTGCTTGTGGACGTCGCCGTAGGTCAGCGTCGCGTTCCACTTGAGATCGTAGACGTTGTCCACGCCTTGCAGGAACATGGCGATGCGCTCGATGCCGTAGGTCAATTCGCCCGCCACGGGCCGCACCTCGATGCCGCCGGCCTGTTGGAAGTAGGTGAACTGGGTGATCTCCAGCCCGTCCAGCCACACTTCCCAGCCGAGGCCCCAGGCGCCGAGCGTGGGGGCTTCCCAGTCGTCCTCGACGAATCGGATGTCGTGCTTGAGGGGGTCCACGCCGAAGCTCTGCAGGCTCTTCAGATAGACGTCCTGGATGTTTGCCGGCGAGGGCTTGAGGATGACCTGGTACTGGTAGTAGTGCTGCAGTCGGTTCGGGTTCTCGCCGTAGCGGCCGTCGGCGGGCCGACGCGAAGGCTCCACGTAGGCGACGTTCCACGGCTCCGGCCCCAGCACGCGGAGGAAGGTGGCCGGGTTCATGGTCCCGGCGCCCAGCTCCACGTCATAGGGCTGCAGGATGGCACAGCCGTATTTCGCCCAGTAAGCTTCCAGGGCGAGGACCAGCTCCTGAAAGGTCATCTGATTCCTTTCCGGCGGGAATCTCGGGTCGGTGTAAACAGGAAAGCTAACAAATTCGTCCAGCAAGTGTCAAGCGAAAAGCCGTCTGCGAAATGGCCAAAAACCCCATCTGATAGTAACTTAGAGCCTGTCGAGGAAGTCTGCCGAACGCAGGGGGCGGCCTAACACCTGGCGAAGAAAGGCTTGCAGGAGCTGCCCGACTTCGTCCTGGGTGTCGGGGGCGAGGACGATTCGGTCCCAGAGCCGGGGGGCGCTGGCGCTGGCGCCGCGCAAGAAGCCAAGAGCGTCCGGGGACACGCGCAAGGCTTCCGGGACGCCGGGACGGCAGGCGGCACACAGGAGCCCGCCTTGAGCGGGGCTGAGGAAGAGCGGCTCCGCGGTGCGCTTTCGGCAGCGCACACAGGCGGTCAGCTCCGGTAGGTAGCCCAGCAGGCGGAGGGTGTGCAGCCACAATCCATACAGGACGACGCTGGGACGGGCAGCCTCCTCCAGGATATCCAGGCCTTCATCGAGCAGGCGATAGAGGTCCGGAGAGGGCTCGCCTTCGTCGGCGCCAAGCGAGAGCGCCTCGACGGCCGCTGAGGCCAACGCGATCCGCTCGAGATCTTCGCGCAGCCGCTGGTGCGCCCGCACGACGCCGAACTCGTTGACCTTGTGCAACGTTTTATTCGGCCGTTCGTAGTAGACCAGGCGGCCGGCCGTGAACAGCTGGAGGCTGCCGCCGAACCGCGAGCGCAACCGGCGGACGCCAGGCGCCACGGCCCGGACCTTGCCCGCAGATTTCGTGTAAAACACGATGATCCGATCCGCCTCGGCGAGGTCATGGCCGCCGATCACGATGGCGTCGGTGCTCTGAACCGGCATGTCAGCAGGCTGCCGAAAAAGACCCATCTGCAGCGTTGCGGCCACCCATCGGAATGGGTACCCGGCGCGGCGCTGCGACGTACGCACAGAGTACGCCTCGCGCCCCCACCCATCCCGACGGATGGGTACCCGGCACCGCGCCTGGCATCTGGGCCTTTTTGAGCCGCCTGGTGAAGGCAAAGTGTGCCAGCATTGGTTATGACTCCAAGTAACCGTGGCGGCGGAGGGCGTTGGCGTCCCGGCGCCAGGCCTCCTCGACTTTGACGTGCAGCTCAAGGTACACCCGCGTGTCCAGTAGCTCCTCGATGGCGGGCCGCGCGGCAGCCCCGATGCGCTTCAGCATCTGTCCCCCGCCTCCGATCACGATGCCTTTCTGCGAGGCCCTCTCGACGTACAGAGTGGCCTGCACGTCCGTCAGGTTCTGGCCTTCACGCGGGCGGACAGCTTCGACTTCGACGGCCACGGCGTATGGCAGTTCCTGGCGAAGGAGGGCGAAGGCTTGGCCGCGGAGAATCTCGGCGATGAAGAACCGCTCAGGGCGATCGGTGAGATCGTCGGGGTCGTAGAGCGCCGGGCCGGCCGGCACGGTTTGCGCGAGCAGGGATTCGAGTCGGGCCACATTCTCGCCGGTGGCGGCAGAAATGGGGACGATCTCTGCGAAGGAGTACGCGGTGCGCCACCGGTCGATGATCGGGAGCAGGAGCGGTTTGGCGATCAGGTCCACTTTGTTGATAGCGAGCAGGACAGGGCCGCGCGGCGGCTCGGCCTGGAGCCTTTCAAGGATGCGATGATCGTCGGGGTGGTCCCTGGCTGTTGCGTCAATAAGCCAGAGGATCACGTCGGCCTTGGCCATGGCCCGCTCGGCGGCCTGGACCAGCGTCTGGTTGAACAGGGCGGAAGATTCGTGCATACCCGGCGTATCCAGAAACAAAAGCTGGGCCGTCGGGAGCGTTTTGATGCCGAGAATACGATGCCAGGTGGTCTGCGGCCGTGAGGACACGATCGAGAGGTCCTGGCCCACCAGCCGATTCATGAGGGTGGATTTGCCCACGTTGGGGCGTCCAACGATCGCGACGTAGCCGGCGCGAAAAGGTTCGTCCGAGGTCCGAGATCCAATGTCCGAGGTCGAAGATGTCATGGGCGTCCGATGTTCGAGGTTCACGATCACGGTTCAAAGTTTAAGGAGCGGTTGCTCGATTTCCAGGGTGACTGACAGCCGGTCGATAACGCTGTTGTTAGTCCGCTAGTCGCAGCAACGCTTCGGGATTGATCCGGGCGCCGTTCAGGCGCGCCCCCCAGTGTAGGTGCGGGCCGGTCACGCGCCCGGTACTGCCAACGCGGGCAACGATGTCGCCTTTCGCCACGCGATGTCCCGCGGGGGCCAGGAACTCCGCAAGGTGGAAGTACATCGTATACAGCCCCTGGCCGTGATCGATGACCAGGGATTTCCCCGAGAAGAACTGGTCGGCCTCAACCACGACCCGTCCGGCATTGGCCGCCGCGACCGGAGTGCCTGCGGGTGCTGCGTAGTCCTGCCCGGTGTGAGGCGATCGCGGCTCGCCGTTGATGATTCTCCGCACGCCGAACCCTGTGCCGGTGCCACCGACCGGCGCCTGGAACGCTCCCTGCCAATAGCGCTCCGGTGTCCAGGTTTCCCAGATGCGGTCCAGTGTGTCCTTTTCCCGCGCGATGCGCTCGAGGGTTTGAGCGTCCAATTCGGTGAAGGTGCGCGGGACGATTAACCGCTGGATCGGGAAGCCGGCGTTTTCGACCAGCAGGCGGACGGTCCCGTTCACAGACTCGCCAGACGCAAACACGGCAGTCGTGGGAAGGTCCCAAGCACCCGGGGGCTGGTCCAGATCCACCCCGAGCCAGACAATGAACCGCCCCTCGATGTCCGGTTGCAGGGGGATGTCTCGCCCATTCAGACGCAGGGCTGCCGTCCGCACGGCGGATGCCGATTGAAGTGTCACCGTGACGATGCCGCCTTGGATGATCCTTTCGGGCACGACCCTCCAGGCCGGCGCGGCGGTCTCGGAGTGACCGAGCGAGGGGAATCCAACCGACAAGAGGAAGAAAAGCAGGCAGCCGAGAACGCGTGTCACGCGCCGACGCGCTCCTTATCGCGCCAGGCCCGTGGGACGGCGAGGCCGGCTTGGGCCAGCAATGCGCGTTGCTTCCTCCACATCAGTGTCCGGTCCCGGGCCGTGCCGTGGTCGTATCCGAGGAGGTGGAGGATCCCGTGAGCGAGCAGTAGGGCCAGTTCGGCGCGCAGCCCGTCCCCGGCCTGCCGCTTGGCGGTTTCCACCGAGATCACGACGTCTCCAAGACACGCCGCCGAGAGCCCAGCAAAGCGGCCCTCCTGCATGGGAAAGGCGAGCACGTCGGTGGGGGCGGCTTCGGCTCGGTAGGTCTGGTTGAGGCGCGCGATCCCTGCGTCGTCAACCAGCACGACGCTGACCTCAGCCGTCGGACGTTTCAAGGCCCGCAGGATCTCGGCCCCCAGCTTTCTTAGCCACGCTGTCTCGACGGGAATTTTCGCCTGCTGGTTTCGGATGCTGATGCCCATTTTCGTTCCGTTTGCGGCCGTCGTCCGGTGCGGATTCTGGGTATTCGATGCGGTGATGGAACATGCCCGTGAGGATCCGAACGAAGCTGTTGGCGATGATGTGCAGGTCGCGCAGCGTCAGGTCGCACTCGTCCAGCTGGCCGTCCACGAAGATGCTGTTGATGATCTTCTGCACGGCCCCGCGGATGCGGGCGGGCGTCGGGTCAGTCAGCGTCTGCGAGGCCGCCTGGACGGCATCCGCCAGCATCAGGATCGCCGCCTCGCGCGACTGCGGCTTGGGCCCGGGATAGCGATAATCTTCTTCCTTGACCTCCTGGAGGTCGGGATCCGCCGACTCGCGGGCGCGCTGGTAGAAGAAGCTGACCAGCCGGGTCCCGTGATGCTGCGGAATCATATCCAACAGGACCTCGGGGATGCCATAGGCGCGACCCATCTCGAGCCCTTCCTTGATGTGCGACATCACCATCGCGCGGCTGAGATTGGGCGACAGCTTTTCGTGGCGGATGCCCGCATCGGGATTGTTCTCGATGAAGTAGTTCGGATGCCGGGTCTTCCCGATGTCGTGATAATACGCGCCGACCCGGCTGAGCAGCGCGTTCGCGCCGATCGCCTCGGAGGCGGCTTCGGCCAACGTGCCGACCAAGAGGCTGTGGTGATACGTACCGGGGGCGGCGAGGATCAGGTACCGCAGCATCGGCTCGTTGAGGTTCGACAATTCAAGCAGCGTGAAATCGGTCGTCCGGCCGAACGGCTGTTCCAGTAATGGCAGGAGGCCCGTTGCCAGCACTGCGACAATCAGGCCGTTCACCAAGCTGCCCACGATGTCGGCGCGGATCGCCATCAGGTTGCCGTCCAGCAACCCAAACGCGAGCAAGGTGTAAGCACTGGCGACCGCGATCGCCGCCCCCGCCCGGAAGAATGCCGTGCGTTCCTGCCGACGGGCCACGGCGAAGATTCCAGCCAGGCTGCCGACAAAAGCGAGCAGGAAAAAGTTCGGGGGCGCGCCCGCCATCAACCCGGAAAGGATCGTCAGGCACAGCGCGCCGGCGAACGCCAGCCGCGGATTGAAGAGGACGGTCAGCAGGACTCCGCCCAGCGGGACCGGCAAGGCGGCGCGCATGGCCGAGACGGGCAGGGTGGGGAAGCTCTGGGTGAAAGAGGTCAGCACAACGAGGCCGGCCCGCGTCAGCACAAGCACGATCAACAGGACAGTCCCGATCAAGAGCAGGCTTCCCGGCCGCCGGATTTCCTTGGACTGCAAATATCGAAGGTACAGATACAAGGCACCGGAAAGCAGAAACACGAGCAGGCACATGCCCAGGACTGACCAACCGCCGAGCGGCAGCGGCGAGCCGGAGCACAGGATCTCGGACACTGCCGTCAGGAAGAAGACTGCGGCGGCGGACATGAACCAGCGTCGGCCGGCCAGGCGGACGATAACACCGCGGAGCGGGGCGAGGGGCCGCCAACCCTTCACCGGCGGGGCAGACGGGCGGTCTGCCTCGGGCAGGATCTCCGAGAAGCGTAGGTCCACGTTAGGCCCCGGGGTCGGCGGGGGCTCCTTGGTGGGCTTCATAGGCGTGGACGATCCGTTGCACAAGTTCGTGGCGGACGACATCCTCCTCGCCAAATTGGACGAAGCGGAGGCCGGGAACGTCCTTGAGAATGGCGCGCACCTCGATCAGTCCCGACACGCGCCCGGCAGGCAGGTCCACTTGTGTGATATCTCCGGTCACCACGGCCCGGGAGCCGAATCCCAGGCGGGTCAAGAACATCTTCATCTGTTCGGAGGTCGTGTTCTGCGCCTCATCCAAAATGATGAACGACTCGTTGAGGGTCCGGCCCCGCATGAAGGCGAGCGGCGCGATCTCGATCGTGCCCTGCTCCATCAAACGAGCGGCGCGCTCGGCCTCCATCATATCGTACAAGGCATCATACAGCGGCCGCAAGTACGGGTTGATCTTTTCGGTCAACGTGCCGGGCAGATACCCGAGCTTTTCCCCTGCTTCGACTGCCGGCCGCGTTAGAATGATGCGTGAGACCTGCTTTTGCAGCAGGAACGAGACGGCCAGAGCCATGGCGAGGTAAGTCTTCCCCGTACCGGCTGGGCCGATCCCGAACACGATGTCATGGGTTCGGATGGCCTGTATGTAGCGGGCCTGTCCGGCGCTCTTCGGATGAACCGAGCGCTTCTTGGGGGAAACCTCGATCGTCTGCGCCTGCACCTGCCGAAACGCTTCGCTTGATTTCTGGTGGCCTTCGCCCGATTTTTGATGACCGAAGTGCCGGAGCGCCAGGCGGACCTCGTGCCCTCCGATTTCGCGCCCCTGACGCACCATCCCCAGCAATTCGCCGACAACCTGCTCGGCACGCGCGACCGAGGCCTCGTTGCCGGAAATCACTAATTGCCCGTTCCGCAGGACGAACTGGACCCCAAGCTCTTGCTCGACGAGTCGCGCGTGCTGGTCACCCTGGCCAAACAGGCCCTGCATTTCCGGCCCGGCAGCCAAAGAGACCTGGGTCCCGCGGTCGTTATGTGAATCATTCATATGGTGCGCCGATCAACCTCCCGCTCGCTCGGAACGCATTTTCCAATGCTAGCGAGAGGATAGGGCTCGCTCAGATGGCTGTCAAATGGATTCCATGTGGCAAAAGAGCGCTCGATCCGTGATCTCCTGCCGCAGGCGAGTTCGAGAGTCCAGACAAAGCCCGCTCACCGAGACTCCGGGGGCATATTCGGCTTGACACTCCAGAAAGGGATTGATAGCGTCAATTTCCAATAGTTGCGACCCCACAAGGGCAATCGAGGATAGTTCGGGCGGACTCACCCCCGATCGCCATATTCTAACCCAACATGCGTCGAGGAGGATGCGGACGTGAGCGAATCTTGTAGTATGCTTCACCCCCTTGGATCGGCCAGCCGGCGCTGGTCCAAACTGGTCCTGGTCGGCCTGGCGCTTTTCCTGCCGCTGATGGGCGCGGTGGCGCATGCCAGCGAAGCCGAACTCGTGATTCCCGACCTCGGCAAAGTCAATTTCGTGGGCGTGTCCGGGCACAACCTGCTGCTGGTCGGGCTGTTGATCTGCATCGGCGGGATGATCTTCGGTCTCGTCCAGTACATGCAGATTCGCAGCTTGCCCGTCCACAAAGCCATGCTCGAAATTTCGGAGTTGATCTACGAGACCTGCAAGACCTACCTGATCACCCAGGGGAAGTTCCTGGCCGTGCTCTGGGCGTTCATCGCCGCGATCATGGTGGTCTACTTCGGCCTCTTGCTGCACTTCTCGGCCGGCCGGGTCTTCGTGATCATTCTCTTCAGCATCGTCGGGATCCTGGGCAGCTACGGAGTGGCCTGGTTCGGGATCCGCATCAATACCCTCGCCAATTCGCGGACCGCCTTTGTGAGCCTTGAAGGAAAGCCATTTCCGACGATGGCCATCCCGCTCAAATCGGGGATGAGCATCGGCATGCTGCTGATCAGCGTCGAACTGGTGATGATGCTCTTCATCCTGCTGTTCGTGCCTGGCGAATCGGCGGGCCCGTGCTTCATCGGGTTCGCCATCGGCGAATCGCTCGGAGCGGCCGCGCTCCGTATCGCGGGCGGCATTTTCACCAAGATCGCCGATATCGGCTCTGACCTGATGAAGATCGTCTTCAAGATCAAGGAAGACGATGCCCGCAACCCGGGCGTCATCGCCGACTGCACGGGCGACAACGCCGGCGACTCGGTGGGGCCCACGGCGGACGGCTTCGAAACCTACGGCGTGACGGGCGTGGCGCTCATCACCTTCATTCTGCTCGCGGTGAAAGACCCGACGGTGCAAATCCAGCTCCTGGTCTGGATTTTCGTGATGCGCGTCGGCATGATCATCACCAGCGCATTGTCGTACTATCTGAATGGCGCCTGGGCCAAGGCGAAGTACGGGGCCTCCACCAAGTTCAATTTCGAGATCCCGCTCACCACGCTGGTGTGGCTGACCTCCATCATTTCCATCATCATGACCTACGCCCTGTCCGCGATCCTGATTCCCGGCGTGGGCGACGGCACGCTCTGGTGGAAGCTGTCCTCGATCATCACCTGCGGGACGATTGCCGGCGCCTTGATTCCCGAATTCGTCAAGATCTTCACCTCGACCCACTCGGGGCACGTGCGCGAGATCCTCTCCGCGTCGCGGGAGGGCGGCGCCTCGCTCAACATCCTGAGCGGTCT
>DATJQT010000463.1:0-1852 GCA_035505475.1 Vulcanimicrobiaceae bacterium | reverse complement strand
ACCGAGGACATCCGCGTCCTCTATTCGCAGACCATTTCTGGGCCGACCACCCGGCTGATTCGGGTCGAGTACCAGATCATTGGACCGCTGTTTCTCTCCGCCGAGCAAAATCTTCAGGGAGGCTTTGGCGGCGAGGTCATCGTGCGGCTGCGATTCCGATGAGAACGGGCATAACCTGGCTCCTCTGTGCGCTGCTGGTCGGCGGCTCTATCTCGATCCTCGGCGCCGCTCCGCCTCTCATTACCGGCATCGAGATCGAGGGAGCCATAGCCACTCCACTCCTCAATGACGCGGTCGGCACGCTCGCAGGCCGGCCTTTCTCTCGCGCCGCCGTCCGCGAGAGCGTGGCGCGGCTCTGGGCGCTCGGCCAGTTCGATCAGGTCTGGGCAGAAGAAGTCCCCGGTCCCGGCGGCGTGCGCGTCCGTCTTCACGTCGTCCCGCGCCCTACCATCCGCCAGATCACGTGGGACGGCGAGACGGGGCTCGACATCGCAGACCTCGTCGCCGCTGCCGATCTCTTCCTCGGTGGGGACGCCGGACGCGCGCGCCTCGATCGCGCGCGACAGGCCATACTCGACCTGTATGCGCGCGAGGGCTACTTCCAGGCGGCGGTCGAGATCCAGGATAGGTCGCGTCCCGAGACGGCAAGCCACGACCTGACCATTCGCCTGCACGCTGGCGTCCGCGCCCGCATCGGCGCCATCCGGGTGCAGGGATCGTCGCAGCCGGACGTGGAGCGACAGTTGAAGCTGCATGCCGGGGATGCCTACAGCCAGCGCACCGTTGCGCAGCGCGTCCGCGCAACCGAAGAGGCGCTTCGCAAAGAGGGCTACTACACGGCGCACATCGCCCTGACCGGTGCCACCTGGGACCCTGCCACGAACCGGGTGCCGCTTGACATCGAGGCAGGGCTGGGCCCGCAGTATACGGTGTCTTTCTCCGGCGTCATGGCCCTGAAAGAGGCGACGCTGCGCGACAAGTTGTCCTTCGCCGACGCAGGGGTTGTGGACGAACTCGAGACGGACACCAGCGCGCGGCAAATCGAGGCCGCGTATCGCGACCAGGGATACGCCTTTGCCCAGGCAAGCGGAACGCTCCGCAATTCCACCATCCATTTCGACGTCACCGAGGGGCCTCGGGTCACGATCCACGCGATCACCTTTTCCGGCAACACGGCCTTCCCTGCCGATCAGCTTCGCAAGAAAATGCAGGATCATCTACCCGGGCTGTTCGATAAGGGACTCTTTCATCGAGAGACCTTGGACCGGGACGTGTTGGTGTTGACGGCGTTCTACCGCGTCGAAGGGTTTACCGACGTGGCCGTCGGCCCTGCAGATATCCAATTCACGGACGACCGCCGCCAGGTAGAAATCGCCATCCCCATCCACGAGGGGCCGCGGCTCGCGATTGGCCGCATTGACGTCACGGGCGCGGTCGTCATCCCTGCAGAGGATCTCGTTCGCGCGCTGCCGTTTAAGCCCGGTGACGCCTGGAATACCGAACGCGAGTCCGAAGCGCGGCGGAGTCTCACGCGCCTGTATGGACAGAAAGGGTACCTCGGGGTCCGCATCGACTTCGAGCCCACACGCGAAGACGAACGGGTAAACCTGGCGGTTCGGATTCGCGAAGGCATGCAGACCCGCGTGGGGCGGATCCTGGTCACTGGGCTGGTCGAAACCCGCGAAGACACCGTGTTGCGCGAACTCACGATGCACTCCGGGGACCCCTTCGCGCCGGACCAACTAGTGGAAAGCGAGCGGTGGCTGTCGGAGTTGGGGATCTTCGATTCCGTCCAGGTGGGGCCGATCCAGCCGCCGTCGGCCCCGTTCGTGGATATTGAGGTCACGGTCCG
>DATJQT010000462.1:0-11539 GCA_035505475.1 Vulcanimicrobiaceae bacterium | reverse complement strand
CGCGATCACGTCCCGGATCGAATCGGCGCCGGTCAGGATCATGATCAGCCGGTCCACGCCGAAGGCGATGCCGCCGTGCGGCGGCGTGCCGTACTCGAGCGCATCCAGCAGGAAGCCGAACTTGGCGCGCGCTTCGTCCGGCCCGCTGCCCAGCGCCTGGACCATCTGAGTCTGGACCTCGCGCCGGTGAATCCGGATGCTGCCGCCGCCCACCTCGTTGCCGTTGATCACCAGGTCGTACGCCTTCGCGCGAATCTTCCCTGGGTCCGTGGCGAACAGGCCGACGTCCTCGTCGCGGGGCGACGTGAACGGGTGGTGCATGGCGGACCAGCGCTTTTCCTTCTCGTCCCATTCGAGCAGCGGGAAGTCGGTGACCCAGGTGACGGCAAGCGCCTGCGGATCAATCAGCTTGAGGTCGTTCCCAAACTTCAGGCGCAACCGGCCCATCGTGTCGGCCGCCGCATTCGGCCGGTCCACGCAGAGCAGCACCAGATCGCCTGGTTCGGCCTTCATCCGAGCGGTGAAGCGGCGCAGTGTGTCCTCGCCCAGGAACTTCGCGACCGGAGACGTGATGCCGTCCGATCCAATCTTGAACCAGGCCAGCCCCTTGGCCCCGAAGCTCTTGGCGAAATTCTCGAGCTGGTCGAGCTGGCTGCGCGGTATGTCCCCGCAACCCTTTGCGTTGAGCGCCATCGCCCGCCCGCCGGCCGCGAGCGGCTGGGCGAACGCGCGGAACGTCGTCCCGGCAAACAGGTCTCCGACGTCCTCCAGCTCCAGCCCGAAGCGCAGGTCGGGCTTGTCCACGCCGAAGCGGCGGATCGCCTCGTCGTAGGCCAGCCGCGGGAACGGCCGGGGCAGCTCGATGCCGCGCACTTCCTTGAAAATCTCGACGACCAGCCCCTCCATCGTGCTCAGGACGGCGTCGCGGTCCACGAAGGACATCTCGATGTCAATCTGCGTGAACTCGGGCTGCCGGTCGGCGCGCAGGTCCTCGTCCCGGAAGCACTTCACGATCTGGAAGTAGCGGTCGAACCCAGCCACCATCAAGAGCTGCTTGAAGAGCTGCGGCGACTGCGGCAGCGCGAAGAACTGCCCCGGGTTGACGCGGCTTGGCACCAAGTAGTCGCGGGCGCCCTCCGGCGTGCTCTTGGTCAAGACCGGCGTCTCCACCTCGGTGAAGCCCTGCCGATCCAGGTAGCGCCGCGTCGCCTGATAGAACCGGTGGCGCAGGCGGAGGTTCCGCTGGAGCGGCGGACGGCGCAGGTCGAGGTAGCGGTAGGCAAGACGGATGTCTTCCGCCACGTCGGAGGTTTCCTCGATGGGAAAGACCGGCGTCTTCGCCTCGTTGAGGATCGTCGCCTCCTGCGCCAGAATTTCGATCTCACCCGTCGGCATGTCGGGGTTGACGGTGCCTTCGGGGCGGCGACAGACCTCGCCCTTGACCGCCACGACGAACTCGGACCGCATGCTCTCGGCGCAGGCATGCGCGGCCGGGTACCGCTCTGGATTGAAGACGATCTGGACGATGCCCTCGCGGTCACGGAGGTGGACGAAGATCACCCCGCCCAGATCGCGCCGCTTATCAATCCAGCCGTTCAGGGTCACGACCGTGCCGACCGCGTCCGGGCCGAGCTGCCCGCAATAATTGGTCCGCTCCCCGCCTGTCATCTAGACGATCTCCCGCGCCGGAAGAACCGCCAGTCGCTCTACCACCTCGGCCAGCGGAATCTCGAGTTGGCTCCCCTCGACCATATCCTTCAACGTGACCTGCCCGCGAGCCAGCTCGTCGCTGCCCAGGATCACGGCGTACCGGAACCGATCCTTGTTGGCCTGCCGCATCTGCCCCTTCAGGCTGCGCTGCTCCAGATCGATGGCCGCCCGGATGCCGCGCCGGCGCAGCCGGTCGGCCAGGCGCATCGCCTCGGTTACCGCGACGCCCCCGACCGTGGCAATATACGCGCCGTTGGTAATTAAGAGCTCCGCCCCTTGCGCCTTGCCCGCCAGCGAGGCGAGGATCCGCTCTTCGCCGATCGCGAAACCGATGGCAGGGGTCGGCGGCCCGCCGATCTCTTCGACCAAGCCGTCGTAGCGCCCGCCGCCCGCAACCGCATTCTGGGCACCGAGCGCGGGGTTCAGAAATTCGAACGTGGTGCGCGTGTAGTAATCCAGGCCGCGAACCAGCCGCTCATCAACCGCGTACGCGATCTGCATGCCTTCCAGCATGACACGCACCTGGTCGAAGTGCTCGCGGCAGGGCTCGCAGAGATACTTCAGGATCGTCGGCGCCCCGGCGGCGATCGCCTGGCAGCCCGGCTGCTTGCAGTCGAGCACCCGCAAGGGATTTTTTTCTAGGCGCACGTGGCAATCGGCGCACAGGCCTTCGCGCCGCGTCTCGAAATAGGCCACGAACGCCTCGCGGTACGCGGGCCGGCAGACCTTGTCCCCGATGCTGTTGATGTGGAGCTGCAGGTCGTCCAGCCCCCAGGCGGTGAGCAGATGATGGAGGAGCGCGACGACCTCGGCATCCACCGCGGGGCCCGGCGAGCCGACTGCTTCCACGTCGATCTGATGGAACTGGCGGAAGCGTCCGGACTGGGGCCGCTCGTGGCGGAACATCGGGCCGATTAGGTACAGCTTGGCCAGACTGCTCTTCGCACCGAGGTTGTGTTCCATGTAGGCGCGCATCAGCGACGCCGTCGCCTCGGGCCGCAGCGTCAGGCTCTCGCCCCCGCGGTCCTCGAAGGTGTACATCTCTTTCTCGACGATGTCCGTACCTTCGCCGATCCCGCGGATGAACAGATCCGTGCGCTCGAAGATCGGCGTGCGAATCTCTTCATAGCCATACCGGTCGAGCAGATCGCGCGCGACCGTTTCCAGGTCCTGCCATTTTCGCGTGTCGCCCGGCAAGATATCCGGCGCGCCGCGGACCCCTTTGATCATGCAGTCATGCTCCCGAGGACATTTCGCATTTCGAATTTGAAACTTCCCAAAGCGCCCCTGCTCCCGTGCTCCCTTGCCCCCATGCCGCTCTTCACTGTCCCTATCCCTATCCCTGTCGCTGTCGCCCAGGTCGCTGTCGCCCCGTCAGTACACCGGCCGCTTGTCGAAGCGGTGGGTGGCCTCGATGAAGCGCGTCGTCCCGGACGTGCGCCGCATCACGACCGAATGGGTGCGCGCGCCCCCGCCGAAGAAGCGGACGCCGCGGAGCAAGTCGCCGTCCGTCACGCCCGTGGCCGCGAACATCAAGTCGCTGCCGGACACCAGATCGCTCAGGCGATAGATCCGATCCAAGTCCTTGATCCCCGCCCGCCGAGCCCGCTCCGCTTCCTCGTTGCTTCGCGGGCGGAGCCGCCCCTGCATGTCCCCGCCCAGGCATTCCAGCGCGGCAGCAGCCAGCACGCCTTCCGGCGCGCCGCCGGCACCCATCAACACATCCACGCCGCTCTCCGGAAACGCGGTCGCGATCGCGGCCGACACGTCGCCGTCCTGGATCAGTTTGATCCGCGGTCCGGCCTCGCGCACGGATCGGATCAGCTCTGCGTGCGCCGAGCGGTCGAGGATCACCACGGTGAGGTCCTCGACGTAGCACTTCATCGCCTCGGCGATGTTCTGCAGATTCTGCGTCGGGCTGAGTGCCAGGTCCACGGCGCCCTTGGCGCGCGGGCCGACGGCGATCTTCTCCATGTACGTGTCCGGCGCGGCAAACAGGCCGCCCTTGCTGGTGATCGCAACGACGGAGAGGGCGTTGGCACGACCTTGGGCCACGATGACCGCGCCTTCCAGCGGATCCAGGGCCACATCCAGCTCGGGGCCGTCGCCGCTGCCGATCCGCTCGCCGTTGAAGAGGATGGGTGCCTCGTCCCGCTCGCCTTGTCCAATCACCACGGTTCCGCAAAACGAGACGGCGTCGAAGCCGCGGCGCATGGCATCCACGGCCGACTGCTCGGCCGCTTCCTGATTGCCGAGCCCCATCCAGCGGGCGGACGATAAGGCCGCAGCCTCCGTCACCCGGACCACTTCGAGCGCTAAGTTGCGATCCACGCACACTCCTCTTCCAAGAGGCCGAGAAAGCCCATCTGCAGTGCGGCGGCGTACGCACCAGTACATCTCGCACCGCACGCAGCGCACGGCTTCCGTCTGGGCCTTTTGGGCAGCCTGGGGACGAACGATTTCTGGCACCCAGCCAAGGCGTAGCGGAAGAGTATACTGCCCGCGTGAAAAGGGTGTCAAACGACTTCGCCGCTTGTTGGACTGGTTTGAAAAATCGTCTGTATTGCGGTACCCTAGCAGGTAAATCCGATTCAATCGCGGATCGGCCTTTGTGGGAGAAAACGCAATGGAAAACTACGGGACCTTTCGTACCGCGCCGATGTCGCCCGTCGCAGCCGCCGAGCGCGTCACCGCCTTCTTGCGCAAGGTGTACGGCTGGATGAGCGTCGGACTGGCAGTGACGGCGTTCGTGGCGCTTCAGGTTGCCAGTTCGCCGACGATTCTCAGAGTGCTGACCTCATCGCCGATCGTGATCTTACTCCTGATCGGGGCCCAGCTGGCGCTCGTGTTTACGCTGTCGGCGCGGGCGGCCCGACTCGCCCCATCGACTGCGACCGGGTTGTTCGTGGCCTATTCGGCCCTGACCGGCGTGACGATTTCATTCGTGTTGCTGGCGTATACCGGCGAGTCGGTGGCGAGCACGTTCCTGGTGACGGCCACCATGTTCGGCGCGATGGCCCTGTATGGCACCGCGACCAAGCGGAGCCTGGCCGGCTTCGGCCAATTTATGTTCATGGGGCTGGTCGGGATCATCCTGGCGTCCATCGTCGGCATTTTCTGGCACAACGATGCGCTGCAGTTCGTGATCTCCGCAATTGGCGTGATCGTGTTCACGGGCCTGGCCGCCTGGGATGCCCAGCGGATGAAGCAGATGGCGCTTGCGGTGCCCGAGGGGCAGATCGGCTCGTACGCGATCGTCGGCGCCCTTTCGCTCTACCTGGACTTCATCAACCTCTTCCTGTTCCTGCTACGGTTCATGGGCAACCGGCGGGAATAATCGGCCGATGAAAAAGTCCCATCTGCTGCGTTACGGCGCTCCCGTGGCGCTGCGGCGTACGCACACAGTACGCCTCGCGCCTCAGATCGCACCGCGCCTTGTACCTGGGCCTTTTTGATCAGCCTCGGCAAGAAGGCCCGGAAGGTACGAATCCTTCCGGGCCTTTTCTATTGGAGGGGATGTGAAAGCCATCGTGGTGGCCAAGTATGGCGACGTGTCGGTTCTCCACACGTGCACCGTCGCCGACCCCCAGCCCGGTCCGGGGCAGATTGCGATCCGCGTGCGAGCGGCCGGGGTCAACTTCGCCGATGTCCTGGCTAGGCTGGGAATCTACAAGGCGGCTCCGCCGCCACCCTTCATCCCCGGCATTGAAGTAGCCGGAATCGTTGACGTTGCAAACGGCACTGATCGCTTCGCGTCCGGCGACCGCGTCATGGCGTTCTGCAAATTCGGCGGCTATGCCGAGCGCGTCGCCGTCCCAGCCGCCTTCGCCATGTCGGTCCCGCCCGCGATGACCTTCGAGGAAGCGGCCGCCTTTCCGGTCCAGTATCTCACGGCGTACCACGGCCTCTTTCAACTCGCACACGTCCGGCCTAGCGATACCGTGCTCGTCCACGCGGCCGCAGGCGGCGTGGGCGTTGCGTGCCTGCAACTGCTTCAGCCGGTCGGCTCACGCCTCTTCGCAACCGTCGGGAGCGAGGCGAAAGTGCAGCTCGTCCGGAAGATCGCGCCCGACGCGCGCGCGATCGTGTACACGCAGCAGGATTTTGCAGCCATCATCCGGGCAGAAACCGGCGGTCGGGGCGTAGATGTCGTGATGGATTCCGTCGGGGGTGAGGTGTTCGGGCCGTCCTGGGATCTCTTGGCACCGGTCGGGCGTCACATCCTGTTCGGTGCTGCTGCCGCCGTCCGGCCCGGCGCGATTGCCCGGCTCGCCGCTCTATGGCGCCTCAGGAAGATGCTGACTGTCTGTCCTCTACTGATGATCGAGAAGAACCGGACGCTGGCGGCCTTCAATCTGTACCATCTCGCCGAGCGAGCCGACCTGATGCAAGAGGCGATCACCGCCCTCATGCAGCTCTACCAGGACAAAGTCACCCGACCGTACATCGGGCTGACGCTTCCGCTCGAGCAGGCAGCCGAGGCCCACCAGCGCCTACAGTCCCGTCAGACAGTCGGGAAAATAATCCTGACCGTCTCCTGACCATTTCCGTTCTACGTAAAATAGACTCGCTCGGCCGTCTTCCGCAGTAGCCACTCCCGATCGGCGACCGAGACGCCGTCCAGCCGGTCGCGAATCAGCGCGATGGACGATCGGTACGCACCAGAACCGGCTAGTTTAATTGCGCAGTTTTTCCTCCACGCTCCGCACTTTGTCCGCCATGGTCTGCTCCCGGTCCACCCGCGTGCCGAGCTTGATCACGGTCGAGATCCGCGGCGCGCCCATGGCGTGCACGGTCTCGTGGCACTCTTTGATCGCGGCAAACACCGTGTCCCATTCCCCTTCGATGTTTGTGCCGTAGGCGTGCAGCGCGGTCGTGAGGCCCGCTTTCTTCAGAATCCGCTCGCAGGCTGTCACGTATTCCGACACGGACACGCCGACGCCCAGCGGCACCACACACAGGTCGACGATAGCTTTCATGCTTAAGCCTCCTCAGCGGGGAGCTTTCCTTTGAGCATGTCTTCAAGAATCTCTGCCGCCTGCTGTACCAGGTCGGGGCACGTCGTAGTGAATAGTTTTCCCGCCCGCGCCTTGGCGAGCCCCTCGGGGGTAATGATGTCGCAGCCCAGCAGCTCGCGGCATTGGAGCGACCCGCGTGCGGCCACAAACTGCACCGCAAACGCCTCGACCTTGCGATAGGTCTCGTCCTTTGCGGGCTGCCCCGGACACGCCTCGGGGCCAAAGACCCAGCCCAGAACCATCATGGCGCCGGTCACCGCGCCGCAGATGTCCGCCTGGCGCATGCCGCCGCCGAATCCGCAGGCCAGCCGGTTCGCCTGCGGACGGGGCAGCCCGAACGGCTCTGCGTACGTCGAGAGAATGGCCTGCGAGCAGTTGCACCCTTCCCTGAAGCGCGTCACGGCCGTTTCGACGCGGGTCATGGCCTCGCCTCCGATCCGCCCGTGAGGAGGTCCGCCGCCGCGCCGGCCAGGAGGGCGGCGCCCGGCACCAGTGCCTTTTCATTGAAATCGAAGAAGCAGTCGTGATGCCCCGCGGTGAGCTCCGTTCCGATCATGACGAAGGCGGCCTGCCCGCCACGCTGCTGCACGCGCTCCATGAAGTACGTGCAGTCCTCGCTTCCTCCGATGTTGCCGGCGGGCAAGAATTCTGAAAAGAGCTTCTGCCGCTTTGCGACTGCCTCGATGCGCTCGACGAGGGAGGCGTCATTCAGGCATCCAGCAGCACCGCCCATGAGCTGCATGGCTACTTTGAGGCCCTGCATCGCAGCTGCGGCTTCGACGATTCGGACGGCCTCGGCGTAAACATACTCATTGATCCGGGTGGTCTCTCCTCTGGTTTCCACCTTGATGAGCGCGTGCGCGGGGACCACGTTGCGGCCCGTCCCCCCCTGCACCACGCCGACGTTGACCCGTGACGCTCCTGCGCTGTGCCGCGGAATCGCGTGCAGATTCAGGATGGCCGTGGCGGCTGCCACGATCGCATTACGGCCGGTCTCGGGCGCCGCGCCCGCATGCGCCGGGACGCCCGTGAAGGTCGCGTCGAACTTCGTCGTTGCCAGGAACCCTTCCGTCCGGCACGCCACCTGGCCCGTCTTGCGGAGGTTCACGCCAAGGTGGGCGCCGATGACGTAATCCACATCGTCCACTACCCCGCGGGCCGTCATGGCCTTCGCCCCGCGCACGCCCTCCTCCGCGGGCTGGAAGATGAGCTTGAGCGTGCCCGCCAGCTCGCCGCGGCAGCCGGCCAGGATCTCGGCCACTCCCAGCCCCATCGCGGTATGCCCGTCGTGGCCGCAGGCGTGCATGGCGTCGCGGTTCACCGAGGCAAATCCTTCCCGCGCCGGCCGGTGCTTCGGGTCATCCGCTTCCACCAGATCGTTGGCGTCCATGTCCACGCGCAACGCGACCGTGGGTCCCGGCCGGCCGAAACGCATCACCCCGACCACTCCCGTCTTGCCGCCCCGCATGCGTTCCACCCAGGTCCTTTCGGCGCCCTGGCCTACCGCTCGCTCGGCGTGGCGAAGAAGCTCGGCCTCGCTTGGCACGCCCATCATGGATGGGCCGTCCACGACCTGGTCGCCGACCTGCACCTCGAACCCAAGCTGCTGCAGCTTGCCGCCAACTATCGAGGCCGTCCGGAACTCTGTCCAGGCCGCCTCGGCGTGCTTGTGCAGGTCCCGCCGACAGGCGACCATGGCGCCGCTTAGCCCGCGGGCAGTTCGAATGATCTCTGCGTCCATTTCTATGCTCCTCGTCTCCACTTCACCGGATCAAAATATTCCCATGTCTACTCGGATCGAAATCCCCCCAACCCCCCTTTGGAAAGGGGGGTTGGGGGGATTTTCCGTATACTCGGCATCAATCGAGCTTCAGGCGGAACAGCGCTGCTGGATTGTCGCGCAGCATCTGCTGCGCGAGCCGCACGGCCTCTTCCTCGGTCATCCAGCCCTCTTCCACTTTTTCCGCAAGCACCCGGCTGACGACGGACCGGGCCATCACGCTGTGGCCGTAGCTGCCTTCGGGAATAATGAAATCGCCGCCAAAGGCGAAGATCTTGTTGGCGGGCAGGGTTTCGATGGCCTCGTGCAGCATGCGCGCGCCGGCCGATGGCGAAATGATGTAGAGCCAGCAGAGGTCGAGGTACACATTGGGAAAATTCTTGGCCAGAGCCAGGAGCTCTCCCATGTAGGGATATGCACCGTGGAAGATGTCGAACTGTGCTTCGCGATACTCGATGAACAGGTTGGTCAGCAAGGTCGGGTTGGAATTCGTCAACAGATTCTCGTTTCCTTCCTGCAACCCGGTGTGAATCTGGATGGGCAGGTCGCGCTCGATCGCCGCGCGGATGACGGCGTGCATCATGTAGTCCTGCAGCGGGCGAGACTCTTCCCACGATGGCCCTTCGCCAAGATGTGCGGCGATGCGATTGAAGATGCGCTCCGCGTCGGCGGTGGCCACCTTTTCGAAACGGATGCTGCGCCGGTACGCGAGCCCTATCTTGACACCTGCGGCACCCTCGACCACGTAGCGGTCCAAGGCCGTGTGCATCGCCTGGACCAGATCGCCAAGGGAGTGGATCGCCACGCCCGTGTCGGCTTCCAAGCGCAGCAGCTCGTCACGAGTCCGGGCCACGGCGAAATGTTCCAGCCGGACCATCGGGGCGAAGAAGCGCTTGTCCACGTCCGCGCGGCCGTCATCCAGCAAGCTGACCGCAATGCCTGCCTTGTCCTTCAGCACGTGCTGATACCAGCCAGGCTTGGCCGACGCGGCAATGGCGTCGGACAGCGGCTGGACACTGTCTGCCGTCAGATCGGCAACGCCGAACAGATCCCGGATGGCAACGCGCAGGCACGTGCCGTATCCGGTCAGGCGAATGTTCTTCCAGTACGGCTCGATGGCCTTCCAGCGCTCGGCGAGCGACATGCTGCGAGAGGTCGGCTCTGCGAAGAACCGCGGGCGGCGTTGGCGAAGCGCGCGCTCGATGAGCACCGTCCGGCAGGGGTAGCGCACCGCCTCGAACAGGGCAGGCGGCATACCGGCAGAGATCAGGTCGCTGGCCGCGTAATGCGGAAAGAGGTACGAGAAATCCACGGCGGCCCGATTCCGCTCCTCCTCCGCAAACAGATGCTCGTGCGTGTCAACCAACCGAATCGCCGCAATTGCGCTGCCGAGACGCCCCAACAAATCCGACATGGTAACCTCCAGAAGTTCGAGTCGTGAACACCGGCAAAAACTATCACTCGCGCCGATCGGGGTCAACGCCACGACGACATACGTGCCAAAAACAAAATGCCCCCCTGCCGCACGGGAGGGGGGCAACTGACACGGCGAACTTAACGGACGAAACCGAACATGTGCGGCAGCCACATCGTGAACGGCGGCCAGTAAGTCACAACGATTAGGACCAGGATCTCGATCAGGAGCAGCGGCGCCAAAGGTCGGACCACCGCCATGATGGGCAGCTTGGCGATTCGACATCCCACGAACAGCGATGTCCCTACGGGCGGCGTGATCAGGCCGTAACAGAGATTGATGACGATCATGGCGCCGAAGTGGACGATGTGCATCCCCATCTTCTGCATGAGAGGAAGCAGAATCGGGGTGAGCATGATCACGGCCGGCGTCAGATCAACCAAGCATCCGACTATCAGCAAGAAAATGTTGATCACGATCAGCAGGATGAACTTGTTGTCCGTGATGGCAAAGACCGTGTTGGCGAGCGTTTTGGGCAGGTTCTCATAGGTCAGGACCCAGGTAAACACCGAGCTGGTCGCGACCAGGAAAAGCACGACGGCGTTGACCTGGCAGCACTCGAAAAGAATCTTGGGCAACTCGCTGAACTTGGTTTCCCGATAAATGCCGCAGCAGAGAATGATGGCGTAGAGCGACGCCACCGCCCCAGCTTCGGTCGCGGTGAACAAACCCGAAATGATCCCGCCCAAGATGATGAAAATCGTGAACAGGCCGGCCATACCATCTCCGACCCGATAGAGCTTCTCCTTCAACGAGAGCTTCGGAAGCGGCGCTGGGGTGATGTACTTGCGTGCGTGGAAAAATGCCCAGGTCATCAGCCCGAGCCCGATGGCGATCCCGGGGATTGCGCCGGCCAAAAACAGAGCGGCGATAGAGACGGACCCCGCAGTGTGGGCAAAGATGATCATCGGAATAGACGGAGGAATGATCGGACCCATCACCGCTGAGGCCAAGGCGATGGCGGTCGCGGTCGGTTTCTTGTATCCCGCCTTCTCCATCGTCGGGATCATCATGGCACCGATCGAGGAGATCTCTGCGACGGCCGACCCGGACACGCCCCCGAAGAACATGCAGGCAAGTATCGTCACGTGTGCCAAGGCCCCCGGGATCCGCCCGACCAGAACCTCCGCGAGGCGTACCAGGCGGGTCGAAACGCCGCCCCGGCCCAACAAGGTTCCGGCGAAGATGAAAAAGATGACCGCCAGCAGCGGGAAGGAATTCACCGCCGATATCATACGCTGGATGATTGTCGCCCGGTCGATATCCATGGTCAGGCTGGCCAGCATGGCGCCCAGCCCGATGCCAAATGAGATCGGCAGGTTGATGATCATGAAGATGAAGAACCCGGCGAACGCAATCGCAAGTGTCATGGGACGGCCGCACCCTTCTCGAGCGGATTATGTTTGCCGTTCCAAACTGCCGGATCCGGCGTTCTCAGCAGCGGATTGAATCCTTGCCTAGATCGGGACCATATCGGAGGATTCGACATCCTGGACTTGGCCCAAACCAAAGATGCCCTTCAAAGTATCCTGGATGAGGTACAGCAGCATCAGCAGT
>DATJQT010000461.1:0-4594 GCA_035505475.1 Vulcanimicrobiaceae bacterium | reverse complement strand
GTCGCCTGGTAGTGAGTTCGTCGTCTGGCCAGGGCCCAGTTCCACACCCATCGGCGGGCACCGGCTTGTTGCACGAGGCCCCGGGCTTGGGTCACGGTCGGTTCTAGCCGGAAGCGGTACACCTTGTGGGAGAGGGCCATGACCAAGCCTCCAGGGGGCCAGAAGTGTCTGTACTATACATCTGTCTGGTATCGTATGCAACCGATTAGCTCAGCCATGCCGCTTCATCCCACCCCGGACGGAGTGGGCGTTCGCGGCAAGGAACGTAAAGTCTGCCTCTGGGACGCGATGGGGACACTACTCGCCTCGGCAGACGAGGGCTATCCGACCCGTCATCCGCAACCGGACTGGGCAGATCAGGATCCGGCGGACTGGTGGCGGACTGCCGTGAACGCCGCCCGGAATGTCGTAGCGGATCAGGACACCGCACGGATCGCGGCGATCGGTCTCTCCTCACAACACGAAGTGGTGGGCGAGGATTTCAGTGAATCCTGGAAAGGCTTTTCCGTTGGTCTAGATGTGTGCTAAAAGAATGGGCGTTCAAACGATAATTATCGGCCGTTTCAGCTAAGGAGCCCATGTGGTCAGCATCTCTATCGGGAACCAAGCCGCGAGTGCGCAGCCAACCCTTCTGATCGTGGACGATCAACAGTTCTTCGTGGACATGCACGTGAACCTGCTCCGGCCCAGGGGGTACACGGTCACCGGTGCCGGAAGTGCGGCAGCGGGCTTTGACGAAGCCAAGCGGCTGCAGCCTGACCTCATCCTGCTCGACGTCGAAATGCCGAGCGAGGACGGCTTTTCCCTGTGCCGTCGGTTGAAGGCTGAGCCCGCCACTTCCCAAATCCCCATCATCATGTTGACCGCAACGCTGAACCCCAAATTGACCGAGCTGGCGTTCAAGGCCGGCGCTGAGGCTACCGTGCTCAAATCCATGAACGTGGAGAAGCTGCTGAACATCATCAAAGTCGTCCTGCAGACAGAGAAGGCGCAATAGTCAACCGATAGTCGCGATCTCTCCGACAGATTTCGCTGCCCAAGAGCAGGGTTTCAAGCCCTTACCGCCCCAATCCATTATCCGTCCACGACCAGGCTTCCGGGTGCAACTCTCCGGTTGCGACAAATCGCGTCCCGCCGCTCAGAAACAGATGGCGGAAGGCGTTTCCTTGCCGCTCGAAAGCGACCCCGAGCTCGCCCCCTAGCACGTGCAATCGGACCGGGGAATCCACCTGTCCTCGCCAAGCACTGATCGCAACCGAGGCCACCGCCCCCGTTCCGCACGCCAGCGTCTCGCCCTCGACCCCCCGCTCGAATGTGCGCTGCTGGAGCGTGTGCCGATCCATCACCTGCACGAAATTGACATTGATGCCGTTCGGGAAATCCGGGTGGTGCCGGATTGCCGCGCCTGACCGATGGATCGCCTCGCCCGGCGCCGCGGCTACTCCGTTGAAGTACAGCACCGCATGCGGGGCGCCGGAGACCTCCACCGTGTGGACGATGTGCGTCTCCCCTCCCGTCGAAAGTCGGTGTTCGAACTCGAGGTCGGACGTGAGCTGCAGCTCGATCCGCACCGCGTCACCGTCGGCCCATGCGTACACCGGGCCACCGGCCGTCTCGATCGTCATCTCGGCGCCCGCGAGACGATGCACATACGCGTATCGGGCGACGCAGCGAGCCGCATTCCCGCACATCTTCACTTCCGTCCCATCCACATTGATGGTCCGCATGGACAGATCGCCACCCGACGTGGGCGCCTCGATGATCATGAGTTGATCGCCGCCCAGCGACATCCGCCGCGTGCAGATCCGGCGGGCCAGCCGACTGATATCCATCCCCTGCAGAACACCCGCGCGGTTGTCCACGACGATGAAATCGTTCCCCACGCCAGACATTTTGGTGAAAGGAATGGATCGCATAGACACCTCAGGCAGAGCAGGAATAGACCGAAACGACGCTGCCGCCTATGGCTGGCCGCCGATCAGCTGGTCCGCGTAGGCGAACAGGGCTGCAGAGCCGCCGGTGTGCCAGAAGACGATCGTCTCGTGCTTACCGAACTCACCCTTCCGCACCAGGTCGATCAATCCGGCCATCGCGCGGCCGGTGTAGACGGGATCGAGCAGAATCCCTTCGGTCTGCGCTGTCAGCGCGATCGCCTCTCGCTCCGGCTCGCCCATCACGGCATAGCCGCCGCCGAGGTATCCGTCATATCCCACGATCTCGCCCGGCGAGAACGACAGGTCGAGTCCGATGCGGCGGCTCGTGCGGTCCGCCAACTGCGCCACCTCGCGCTGCAATTCCTCCGCAGGGCAATCAATCGCTATTGCAGCGATCTGGGGCCCGAAGCCGATCGCCTTGGCGCCGACGCACAGCCCCGCCTGCGTCCCGAATGAGCTGCTGGCAAACACGACGCGATCCAGATTGAGCATCATGGATTTCAATTGCGCATCCAGTTCTTCGATCCCGGCGACAAACCCCACGGCGCCGACCTCGTTCGATGCGCCCACCGGAATCATATATGGACGGCGGCCCGCCGCCTGTTGCGCGCGGAATACCTCGTCACCGACCTCTTCGCGGCTCCGCTCCCCGGAAAAGACCACCTCGGCACCGAGCAGATGATCGAGCAGCAGGTTGCCGTTCCAGGCGTTCGGAGAATGGCCGCGCAGCACCACGATGCAGCGCAGGCCGTAGCGGGCCGCGGCCGCGGCAGTCTGACGGCAGTGGTTGGACTGCACCCCGCCCAATGTGATGAGCGTGTCCGCTTTTTGCCGCAGAGCGTCGGCCAGGCTGAATTCCAGCTTGCGCGTCTTGTTGCCGCCGCCGGCCAAGCCGGTCTGATCGTCCCGTTTGATGAAGAGCCGCGGTCCACCCAGTGCTTTCGATAGGCGCGGCATTTCCTCCAGAGGCGTGGGGAAGAATCCGAGGGAGATGCGAGGCACAGAATCGGTGAGCATGTGTGGTCCTTTCAACAAGTGTCCTCCAGGATGTTGAACAAAGCCTTTACCAGGCTGCACAAAAAAAGACCCAGGCGACCCGTCTTCGACAGGTACCCCAGCGCGGCGCGATCCGAGGCGCGAGGCGTACGTAGCCGAGTACCCATTCTGATGGGTGGCCGCAACGCCGGGGGCACCCTTCCGAAGGATGGGTCCGGCCTTTTTCAGGAGCCCGGCTACTCCGGTCGGCGGTACCGGCCGGGCCGCTCCCCGGTCAGCGCGTTGCCGCTGAAAACCAAAGTGCCAGCGACCGTGACGGCTTCAAGACCGACCGGGTAGCGGCAGGGGACTTCAAATGTCGCCGTATCGCTGAAACGCTCCGGGTCGAAAAGCACCGCGTCTGCCACGCACCCTGTTGCGATGCGACCTCGGCGGCGGAAACCGAGGCGGGCCGCGCTTGCCGAAGTCATCTTGCGAACCGCCTCTTCAAGGCTGAACGCCTTCAACTCACGCACGAAACGGCGGATCACGCGGGGAAATGTGCCGTACACCCGAGGGTGCGGCCAGCCCCGGTTGGGGGCACCGTCCGATCCGATCATGGCGTACGGCAGTCCCAGGAAGCGGGCCACGTTGTCCTCGTGCATGGACCCAGCGATGATGTTCACGGCCCCGCGTTCGGCGGCGAGCAGATCCACCGCAAACTCGAACGGATCGACCCCAGCCGCCTCCGCTGCGGCGGCAATGCTCTGCCCCTGCAGAGGCTTCCGCGCCGCTGAATTCAGCGAGGAGATGCGGATCTTTTCCCAGCCGGCGTTGTGATAAATGTTCTCCCAGCCGGGCACGCCGTCCTTGATCTGGGCGATGATCTTCGCACGGCTCACCGGATCGTGCAGACGCTTGACCAGCGCATCGGCGCCGCCCTCCAGCGCCCAGGGTGGAATCACCGCCTGTAAGGTCGTGCTGGAAAAATGGTACGGGTACACGTCGCAGGTCGCGTCCACGCCCTCGCTGCGGGCCTTTTCGATCTGTGCCACTGCCAGCTCGCCCTTCGGCCAGTTTCTGGAGCCAGCGGCTTTCAAATGCGAGATGTGCACCGGCACGCCGGCTGCCCGCCCGATCGTCAGCGTCTCGTCAATGGCTTCGAGGAGCCCTTCCGCCTCGTTCCGCATATGGGTGGCATAATAGCCGCCTTGCCGCGCCACGATCTTCGCGAGGGTAACGACCTCGGCCGTTGCGGCGAAGAGGCCAGGCGCGTAGTAAAGCCCGGTGGACAACCCCGCCGCACCCGCCGACAAGGCGTCGCCCAGCAGGCCGCACATCGTATCCATTTCGGCGGCCGTGGGCGGCCGATTCGCGAATCCCATCGCCGCAACGCGCAGCGTCCCGTGCCCGACGAGGCCGCTGACATTGACCACAGGCTGCGCCGCATCCACTAGTGTCACGTACTCGTCATAACGGAGCCAGTCGATGGGCCGATTGAACCGGCCGGCGCCGCCCAAGCAATGGTCCACGCTCATCTGCGCCCGCTCGGGCACGAGCGGCGCCATCGAGTCGCCGCAGTTGCCGACCACTTCGAGCGTCACGCCCTGCCGGATCTTGATCTCTCCGGTCGGCGCTTCCAGATGATAGGCGTCTGAGTGACAGTGCAGGTCAATGAAGCCCGG
>DATJQT010000460.1:0-28254 GCA_035505475.1 Vulcanimicrobiaceae bacterium | reverse complement strand
TGCGCGCAGTGGCAGGAGGGTTTGCCGCACCGGCGATGCGTCAGGGCGAGCGCCCCGGGGAGCGCATCCGCCGGAAGCGCCAGCCCCGCCAGCAGCGCGTGCTTCCGTTGCCGGAGCCGGGCGGCCTGAAGCCCTGTAGGCGTGGCTTTCATTCTGCATGTATTAGACCACACAGCCTTCAGCAGAAGCAAGCCCTCTTTGCAAATGCGAAAATAGGCAAGGGGCAAGCCAATGGGCGGAAGGGAATGGGGAATCGGTCTGGTAAGGGCTTCCTGGCGACCTCCCTGGAACTCTTCCGAAAGAGCTGCCCGTTCAAGAAGCCATTGACCGTTGCCTGCGCTCGCGATATATCTCACCGAACCCTGCGACTCGAAACCGCGTGCGCAGCCCCGTGGAACCCAAGGATATTGCGAATGCCTGTGCCGAAGCGCCGCCACCCGATGTACGACGGCATCGCCCTGCTCGCCGACCCGATTTATGGCTATATTCAGTTCACGGTTCCCATGGCCGAACCGCAGGACGAGTGCACCGAGAAGGATCTCATCGACACGGCCTGGATGCAGCGGCTGCGCCGCGTGCACCAGCTGCAGTCCAGCTTCTGGGTCTTTCCCTCCGCCGAACACAGCCGCTTCCAGCACTCCCTGGGTACCATGCACATGGCCGGCCGATTCGCAGACCGGCTCTACCCCAGTTTGAAGAACGCCTTCCGCCGCCAGTGCCCTTCACGGGCGTATGTAAAGGCGCTGCTGCGCGTCACCGGCCTGCTCCATGACATTGGCCACGGGCCCTTCAGCCACTTCTACGACGAGAACTATTTGAAGTCGCAGTACCATATCACGCACGAAGGGCTCGGGCAGCTCATCGTGACGCAGAAGCTGGGCGATCTCATTCGCCGCATCCGGCGCAGTCCGGATGGCCCCTTCGAGGCTGACGAGGTGCTCGCCCCAGAGGACATCGCCTATCTGATGCGTAAGCCGGATGTCGGGACGGACCGCACTGCGCCCTGGCTCCAGACCCTGCAGCCGGTGTTCGCCGGGATCTACACCGCGGACAACATGGATTACATCCAGCGGGATGCCTACATGACCGGGTTCTCGCTCGATCTGGTAGACATCGACCGCCTGCTGTACTACAGCTTCGTCACCGAGGACGGCCTGACACTCCACAAGTCCGGCTCCTCCGCCCTGCGCCGGTTTGTGAACGCGCGATTCACGATGTACGCGGACGTGTACTACCACCGGACCAACCGGGCGATGGATTTACACATGCAGGAGGTTTTCGAGGAGACGGTCCGGCTGCTGTTTCCGTTCGACCCGCGTACCGCGCTGGACCGGTACTTAAGCGTGAGCGATTGGTCGTTGCTGGAAGGCGTCCGGCAGTGGGCCGACGATGCCGACCCGCGCCGCCGCGCGCTCGCCGAGGAATGGCAGCGTATCGTCGCGCGCGAGGTCAAATGGAAGATGGCCTACGACCACACCGAAACGATGGATCAGCCGCGCGCCAAAAAGTTTCTGACCGCGCCCGAATTGGAGCGCGCCGTGCGCGAGGCCCTCCCGCCACCCCTGGCCGCTTTGCCGTTCAAAGTCGATGTCGCGCGGCAGGACCCGCGGCCTCTCAATCCCTGGACCGAGGAAACCAAGAAGATCCTGATCTACGATCCTGCGATCGGGAAGGCCTCGCCGCGGCCCGTCGAAGAACTCTTCCGCTATATCCCCGCCCAGGTCGCGCACTACCGCATCTTCGCGCTCGACCACGCCCACGACGCCGCGCTCGCCGCTGCCATGCGCGCGGCGCTGGAAGGCCCCGGACAGGACGCCTTTCCCACCAACGTTTAGCCGGGATATTCAGGCGGGTTTTCTGGTGTCCTGGGGGACCTTCTTCCAGTCCGCCAGGAAGCGCTCCAACCCGCTGTCGGTCAGCGGGTGCTTGATGAGCTGCCGGAGGACCGCCGCCGGAAGGGTGCAGACGTGCGCCCCGGCCAATGCCGCTTCCAGGAAGTGGATCGGGGTCCGAAGGCTCGCCGCCAGGACCCGGGTGGGAAAATCGTAATTGCGGTAGATGGTCACGATCTGCCGGACGAGGTCCATCCCCACGGCACTGATGTCATCGAGCCGACCGACGAAGGGACTGATATAGACTGCCCCCGCCTTGGCCGCCAGCAAGGCCTGCGGCGCCGAGAAGCAGAGTGTGACATTCGTCTTGATGCCCTCTGCACTGAGCTGCCGCACCGCCTTGAGTCCCTCGGCAATCAGCGGAATCTTGACGACGACGTTGTCGTGGAGTTTGGCCAGCTCCTTGCCTTCGCGCACCATGCCCGGCGCATCGGTGCTCACGACTTCGAGATTGACCGGCCCGTGCACAATCTGCAGAATCTCCGCCACGATTTCTCGGAAGGGCCGGCCCTCCTTGGCGACCAGCGACGGATTGGTGGTGACGCCGTCCACGATTCCCAGGGCGGACAATTCCCGAATCTCGTTCACATCTGCGGTGTCCAGAAAGATCTGCATGGCTGCCTCCGTCAGGGTGAACCTCGCCTGCGCTAGCCGCGCGGGCCAAAAATGGCGGTCCCGATGCGCACCAAGGTCGCCCCTTCCTCGATCGCCACTTCGAAATCGTGACTCATGCCCATTGACAATTCAGGTAGCGAGAAGCCGTCCCGCTCCAATCCATCGCGGATCTCGCGGAGGCGGCGGAAGTACGGCCGGACGGCTTCCGCCTCCGGCAGAAAAGGCGGGATCGCCATCAGGCCGTCGACGAATAGATGCGGACAGCGCCCGACGGCCTCCAGAATCCGGCGGACCTCCGCTTGAGCCGCCCCGCTCTTCTGGACCTCGTCGCCCACATTGACCTCGAGGAGGCAGCGCACCGTTTTGCCCGCCGCGGCGGCGTGCCGTTCCAGTTCGCCTGCGAGCCTTATCGAATCCACCGAGTGAATGCGCGAAAACAGCTCGACGGCAAGCTTGGCTTTATTGCTTTGGAGGTGACCGATCAGGTGCCAAACGGCCTGCCCCGCCAGGGCCGTGACCTTCTGGTGGGCCTCCTGGACCCTATTCTCCCCGAGCACATTCGCGCCGGCCGCAATCGCCTCGGCCACGACCGACACCGACATTGTCTTGCTGACGACGACGAGCGTCACCTCTTCGGCACGGCGTCCGCTCCGTCGCGCGGCTGCAGCAATCCGCTCTCGGACCTCATGCAAGCGCGTGCTGATCGTGTCCGCCACCGGACCCCTCTGCGAAGATGCCTTGGAAATCAATCGTGTGGGGCTGGCCCACCCGGACCGGGGCGTTGCTGGCGCAGGAACTGCTCCACTTCCCGGATCAGTTCCGACGCGTCGCCGGCCGGGGACGGTTCGTCGGGGGTTTCCTCCCGGTGCTCCAGTTCGCGGATGTACTTGGCCACTTCGGGCTTCAGCTCCATTATCCGGCTGAGCTGGAGATCGAATTCCGCCGCCGCTTGGGTGAGTTCGGCTATATCGGCACTCCAGCCCAAAAACTCGAAGATCCGCTGAGCCAGCGCCTGGACCGCATGCGGGTTGCTGACCTCCGAGACGTAATGCGGCACGTTGGCCCACAGACTCACCGCCGGCAGCGCGTGGCGGCGACACGCATCGTTGAGCACGCCGAGGATGCCCGTGGGGCCTTCGTATCCCGTCGGAGTGGTGCGGAACCGGCGCCGGAGATCGCCGTCGCTGGCGACACCGGAAATCCGAATCGGGCGCGTGTGAGGCACGTCCGCCAAGAGCGCCCCGAGGGTAATGACCAGCGAGACGCCGGCCTGCCGCGCCACGGTGAGTATGTGGCCGCAGAATGTCTGCCATTTCAGGTGGGGCTCGATCCCGACTCCGACGATCACGTCGCGGGCAAGTGCGGGCTCTTCGCTCAGGAAAAAATCCGTGGTCGGCCAGTGGACATCCCGGATCTGCGTTCCGGGCCGAAACCGGACTTCCGGCCGGGTGAGGCCGAAGTGGTAGAACTCCTCGGGCTGGATGGTGGCCACGTGGCGCACCGGCCAGCTCCGGCAGAGAAAGCGCGCCGCGTTGGTCGCGCTTTCGGCCGCATCATTCCATCCGGCAAAGGCGACCACCAAGATCGGGGAACGCAGATCGCCGGGCAATGACTCGATCTGGAGTGGAGAGGGAGTGGTCATCCTGCCTCGGTCGCGCGCTCAGAGGTCGATATCCCGCACCGGGCGGGTGACGGGCTGATCCTTCGTTCGCTTAAGCGCGTCTTGAAACTTCCGGTCCAGCAGGTCTTTCTTGGTCTTCTCCTGCCGGAGGGATTCTTCGAACTTGGCCTGGCGCTGGGCGGCCTCGTCCTTCAAACCTTGCACGGCCTGGGTGAGATTCTTGATCGCCCGCTCTTCCGGCGGCTGCTCAGCGGACAATACGGCTTGCAGGCCGGCGTCGATCCGGAGCCGCGCCTGGCAACAGGGACATTGAACTTCGAACGGTTCGCTCGCTTCAGCCATACCACCCTCCATGTGTCTCTGTTGTAGCAGGAGGCGGCGGGAAGATCAAGCGGAAGCGGGGGATCCGCGGCAGGACGGGCGAGTGGACTACTTGCCGGCGAACCGGTATTCGTATTCTTTCAACACGCCGTTGGGATCGAAGCGGACCGTGAGCATTTCGGTCCGCTCGCAGGCCTTCGAAATCCAGCCAACCGATTTCTCGCGGATGTACAGATAGGTTTCGATCCCGGGCGAGAGCACGATTTCCTGCGGCACCCCAAAGATTTCCCGGACGTCGGCCTTGGTGGTTTGCCCTTGCACCAGCGCCTTCAGCATTGCCTCATCGGCGATCTGGGCGCCCCGTTCCCGAAGCGAGGCGATCGGCGGCGGCGCCGCCTGCGTTGACGCCACCTGTCCGGGCTGTGCCTGGGTGGCCGGCGCAGGAGTGGGCTGCGTCACCGGCTCAGACTGCTTGGACGAGGAACTGCACGCCGCGACTAAGCACAGAAGCGTCCCCAGCACGCCCAGCACCACAGCCTTCCGCGCCACTCCGCTCATGCCGCCTCTCCTACGCCGATAGAGGTAATCGTCGCCGGCAATCTAAGCTAAGCCGGTATCCTCCGTCAATCCCTTTTACAGACGCTCGGCGGCAGATATAAGAAGAGGTTTTGCAGCGAACAGAGCGCGCGCTCGTTACGGCCCACGGGCGGGCGGGCTGGGAGACGTGACGAGGGGTGGCTGCACCGTGCGCGTGGGTGGCGCCGGTTCTTTCTGGAACCGCACGGTGATCGTGACCCGTCGGTTCGACGCGTCGAGCGGGTCTTTCGGGTTTGAAAGCTGCCGGTCGGCATACCCGACGACACTGGCGACCTGCTGGACTCGAATCCCGTTATTGCTCAAGATGCGCCGCGCCGCATTGGCCCGATCCGCCGACAACTCCCAGTTCGAATAGCTCGGCGCTCCCGCGTATGGGCGGCTGTCGGTATGTCCTTCCAGCACCACTTCGTTCGGCAGCTTCGCAATTTCTCGGCCAATAATGGCCAGGATCTGCTGCGTGGCCGGCTTGACCTGCGCACTGCCGACGTCGAAGAACACGCCTTGGCTCGTCTCGATCAAGGAAATGCGCAACCCCTCGTCCACCACCTCGATCTTGACCTTGTCCTCGAGCACGGACAGGTTCACTTGCCGATGGATCTGCTGCCGGAGCTCGCTGGCCGTGGACTCGAGGCGGGCGCGCTCTGCATCGCGCGCGCTCGGCGACGGTTCCGACTCGCTAGGGGTTGGCGGCTTGACCGCCTTGGGCGAGAGCGCGGGCTCCCCCCCTTTGAGCAGACTGGAGGCACCAGACTGAAAGACGGTCGGGTCCTTGAAGTAGGCAGCGACCGCCTCTTTCACGGCCTTGCTCTGGCCGACGATCCAGAGCACAATGAAGAGGGCCATCATAGCGGTCACGAAGTCGGCGTACGCGACTTTCCAGGCGCCGCCGTGATGGCCGCCGTGATTCGATTTCTTGATGATCTTGCGGGGTGCATCCGGAGTATTCATATGGCCCTACCGGGGGGTAATGCCTTTGCACGCCTCTTCCAGCTCCGCGCTGGTCGGGCGGTCATAGCTGAAGATGGTGCGCCGGCTGAACTCGACGGCGACTAGCGGCACCGCACCGTTGGCGAACGAGAGAATGCCGGCCTTGATGCAGTGCAGAAACTTCGCTTCATCCTGCCCAGCCGCTTCGAGGTTCATGGCCAGCGGCTGCACGAATCCGTAGCACATGAGGATGCCAACGAAGGTCCCTACCAGGGCGACGGCCACTTTATGTCCGATCTCTTCCGGCGGGCCGTTGATGGCCTGCATCGTAATGACAACGCCGAGCACGGCTGCGACGATCCCGAGGCCTGGGAGTGAGTCGCCGACCTTGGCGAGGAGCGTGGGGTGGCGGAGGCCTTCTTCGTGGTGGGTTTCCAGCTCCGCGTCCATCATCTCTTCCAGTTGCCCCGGCGTGACCAGCCCATCCACCAAGAGCTTGAAAGCGCCGGTCAAGAACGCCATCGCATGGTGGTTCTTGAGCAGCCCGGGATACTTTGAATAAATGCTGCTCTGCTCGGGATCGGAGACGTCATTGTCCAGGGAAATGAAGCCGTTCTTCTTGGCGTTCATGAACGTCTCATACAGCGCCCTGAGCAGCTCGACATAGGCCTCCTTGCTCGGTCCGGCCCCGGTCAGCAGACCGGGCAACCGTCCGACGAGCCCCTTGAGGATCTTGAGAGGCGTGGCGATCAGGATCGCTCCGATCATCGCGCCCCCGATGATCAGCAGTTCGGCCGGCTGGATCAGCAGCAAGACCGGCCCGCCTTCGATGATGAAGCCGCCCAAGACGCCGGCAAGCACCACGGCTGCTCCAATCATGACAAACATGAACGTGACCCTCGCATGCGCGGCGGCGCCCCAGGACATTCAAAGATAGTGCTTGCGCCGGACGGACCGCCTGAGTAGGATTTTATCGTGACCGTCCAAGTCCTCGAACTCACACCCTCCACGAGCGGGTGGTATTTTGCCTCCGCCGCCGCTTGGCGCGGTCGGCTATTCGCGCCACGCCTGGTGACCCCTCGTCTCCCCGATGCCGAACTCGATCCCGCGCCCGCGCTGCTCGGATACGGACCCGATGGCCGGCTGCGTCCGACGCCGGCCCGGCCGCGCGTGTGGTTCCTGGCCTAGCCGTCGCCACTCCGACGCCCCGTCTTCTGATACAGCGCAATCAAATTTGCCGCGTGATATCGGTTCAGACCCGACGGGTCATTGTTTGCGCCGACCGGCGCATAGCGCGCCGAGAAATAGCGCAGGAACGCCTCGGTATACTGGCCCGTCTGCGGATCGATCGCCTGCCCGCCGGTTTGTTCGAAGCGCTGGACGCTGTGCCGCACGCTGTTCGCCGCCACACGCGCCTGGCTATCAAGGTCCGGTGCCTTCACCGAGAGCACCCCGAACTCCCGCCCCGGCCCACCGTTTTCGGTACGCCGCAGCGCAACCAGGAACTGTGCGTCGATGCCCGTCCGGTCGGCTTCGCGGCGGATCACCGACGCCTCACGGCCCGGCAAATTCGGCGCGGTCTCAGCACTCGCGGGTGCCGAAGGGATCGCCGACTCCTCGGGGGCGAGCGCGCTGGCTGCGGGATCTGCACCCGCCGCAGTGCGCGCCTCGGCGGCGGCCGCCAGCGCTTCGGCAACCGCCGACTCGAACGACAGCCCGGCGAGGCGTAGGAGGGTCTGATCTTCGGGCCGCTCGACCCGCAAGCCGCTCTGTCCCAGCGTCGCCCAGCCGTTCGCGCTCACCGAGCCAAGCGGCGCGGTCATGCCTGCCCTCTCACAGCCATCAGCGGCCGATCGGGTTCTGCTCGCACCTCCGACGCTATCGGTTCGGGGCGGGGATCGTGGCTCGGCCCATTCACGGGCAGCGTGAACCAAAATCGGCTTCCCTGGCCCGGGGCGCTCACCAGACCGATTTGCCCCCCGTGCAGCGCCACCAAACGGCGCGTCAGCGACAACCCCAATCCGGTCCCCTGATGGCGACTATCCGCCACCTGGCCGAAGTCCTGGAAGAGGCGGCCTTGCTCCTCGATCGGAATGCCAACGCCCGTATCCAGGACCGCCATTTCGACGAACGCGGGCGCCGCCGAATCGGACGTGGCGCCTGTCCAGGGTCCGCCATCTTCCGCCAACGGTCGCGCCGACACGGTGACCGAGCCCCCCTCGGGCGTGAACTTGATCGCGTTGCTGAGCAGGTTGAGCAGAATTTGATGGACGCGGGCCGGGTCCGCCTTGACGGCTCCGCATTCGGTGGCAACGGCCCGTTCGAGACGGAGATGCTTGGTGCCTGCCTGTGGCTGCATCACCCCGAGGGCCTGGTCAATCGCACTCGCAACCGCCATCGCCTGGATCTGTAAGCTCAAGCGTCCTGCCTCGACCTTGGCCAAATCCAAGATGTCGGAGATCAGCTGCAGTAGCCGCGTCCCGCTCTCGTACACGTGGCGCACGTACCGGCGCTGGGCGTCGGAGAGCGGCCCGTGCATTTGTGTGAGGAGCATCTCCGAAAAGCCCAGGATCGAGTTCAAGGGTGTCCGCAGCTCGTGCGAGAAATGGGCGAAGAACTGCGAGCGCTGCCGGGCCGCGGCCTTGAGTTCCCCATTGAGGTGCTCGAGCGCTGCCGTGCGTTCGCGGACGCGGGCCTCGAGCGTGTCCGAGTGTTGCTTGAGCCGACGGTAGAGTGCAGCATTCTCTACCGCGATGGTGAAATGGGTGGCCAAAATCGGTAACAGGCGCGTCGCGTCATCCGAGATGCCGCTGCTTTCCTGCTCGTGCAGCGCAATCACGCCCATGCAGCCCCTTTCCGGCCCGAGCGGCGCGGTGAGCAGCGCGGTGGAACCGGGCGGAAACCACCCTGGTGTCTCCGGAGGCAGGTAATGCACGACCTGGACCCGCCCGCTGGAAAACGTCTCCCCGAGCGGACCTGCTTCGGGGTCGATCCGCGGGGCGTCGGGCGTGCCGGGCGGCAACAGCTCTACCGGCCCGTCGGCCACGCAGCGCGCCCGCAGTACCAGCCGCCCGCTGTCTTCGGCTAGATACAGGCTGCAGCCCGTGCCCAGCTCCTCCTGCACGATCCGAAACAGCCGGCGGAAGATTTCTTCCAACTCGGTGCAATCCCGCAAAAGGTCCGACAGTCGGCGGAGCACGGACAGCTCTTGAATCTTCTGCTCGTAGCGTAACGTGACCTCGGCGAGGCCGGTGGCATACAGATCCCGCTCGCGGCGGATACGCGTCAGCTCTGCCCCGCCTTCGGCACCCGCCAGCGCCTCCACACTGGACATTAGTGGATCACCTGCAAGAATTCCGCGACCGCGTCTCGCTCGTTGAGCAGGCCGTCGGTCCAATGGCCGAGCTGCGGCGCATTGATCTTCAACCGCTTCAGAACCTCGTGGTCGGGGAGCGGCACCAACGGGTCCCCGCCCGATCCGATGCCGGCATTCCGGGTAAGGATGTCGGCGATGTGGACGATCGCGGTCGCCGCGCGGTAATCGGGGCTGGCTGCGTTGGGTCGATGGTGAAAACCGATCGGCTCCACGATCGCAGCCGGAAAGCGCCACCGCTCCGCCAACCAGCGCCCGACCTCGGCATGATTGATGTTGAACGCCGCCACTTCCGCTTCGCGGATCAGGCAGGGGCGCTGCAGCGCTAGGCGCGCCGCCTCGGCGTAGTGACGGCCGAAGTAGCGGTCCAGGACAACCTTGCCGACATCGTGCAAGAGGCCGCCGACGAACATGGCCTCGGGATCGATGATGCGGAGCGTCCGCGCCACCAGCCGCGCGGCGACGCCGGTGGCGGCGGCATGGAGCCAGAACAATTCTCGGTCGAAGTACTTGCCGCTCTCCCCCTCGCCCAGGATGTCGAAGACGGTTGAGGCCAGCACCAGATTCTTGACCGTCTCAAACCCGAGCAGAACGATGGCATGATTGATGGTAAGGATCTCTCGCCGGAAGCCATAGAACGCGGAATTGGCTAGCCGCAAGATCCGCGACGCAAGCGATTGATCGCTGCCGATCACACGCGCCAAGTCTCCCGCCGAGGCGTGCTGATCGGCGACCAACCGGAGGACCTCGGGGACGATGATGGGTAACGTAGGCAGGTCCACGATGCGTTGCACCAAGCGCCGGGTCTCCTCCAGCGGCAGCGGTGTCGGCAGCGTGGCTGCCGTATTGGTGGGCATGGTTAGCGTCCCGCCTCGCGCAGCTGGGTCAGTCGATCCAGCAGCCGGATGATTTCGTTCTGCTGGCGCAGCATCTCGACCTGCGCCTGGGCCGTGGCCCGGGTGGCCAACGCGATCTGGCGCAGGAGGTCCGCCTGTTCCGCGCTGCCATAGCGCACCGCATCCTGGCCAGGGGCACCGAGGGTATTCACGTCTTGCTGGAGCAGAATAATGGCCTCGTTCGGCACGAATCCGCGGGGTGGCGGGACGCGCTGCGCGCCCGCAGCGAGGGCCCCGACTGGGATCACAAGGATCGTCAGTAGAAGCGTGCGCAGCCAGCGACTGTGCATGGTCCCCTCCCGGGTCATCGCGCCGTCGCCCGCGTACCGCCGCGGCGCCCGGCCGCGTTCTTCGCCGTCTTGGCCGGGGTGCTCGCTGCCGCCGCCGACGCCCGGCGCCGTGTCCTCGCCGCCCCGGTGCGCCGAAGATTGTTTAAGACCTCGACTTCACCCGTCGGCATGGTCGTTGCCTCGGCAACGCCCTCGACCGACACGCCGCGCTCGAGTAACGCGACGGCGCCCTCGACCCGCGTGGTCGGCTGTTCCTTCTCCTGCACCGATATGGGTGCTCCGACCGCAGGGGAGGTCGCGGCCGCGCGGGTCAGCGCACTGCCCAAGCTGCAGAACTCCTTGGCCAATGCCTCGAGCCGATCGGCGCGATCCTCCGCCGTGCGCGCCACCGCGCGACGTTCCTCGACCAGGCGCCAGAGGCTGTAGAGGAGGAGCACGTTGAACGCCAGTTGCGTGACCAGGACCACGGTCAGCATGTCCGCGTCTCCTTGTTGCGCCACGGAATCCAGATCGATTGATCGGCGCACTGCGTGTCGCCGCGCGGGCGGATCGCCTCAAGTACGGCAGCAAAACTTTCGACGGGCGCGACCTCCGCGGGCCGACGCGACAGACTGCACAGCAGAACGCCTCCGAGAATCAGGCAGACGCCATTTGCGATCACCAATCCGATGAGCATCGCCTCTCCTTACACGCGCAGGTCAATCGTGCCGACCCGCTCAGGTTCCGGTTCAGGTTCTGTCGTATCACTCGTGCTGGCGCCCGCTGCGCCATCGTCCCGTTTCACAGGGCGGCCCGGCGCTCGTTGGTCAGGCGGCCGCCTGGGCGGCTCGCCCATCGACTGCACATGGTCGATGTCCCGCATAGCGCACCTCAGTTGGGGGCCAGATCGTTAATCACCGGCCAATTCATCATGGGCAGTTCCCGCCAGCGCGGTTGTTCGTTGAGGAGGACGCGCACCAGCTCCTGGGCCGCCTGGCGGGTGGCCGCGTCATAGCCGGTGCCCGGCGCCCCCGAGAGTTCCGGATCGTTGCGCCCTTCCCACAGCGTCCGCCCGTCGGCAAGCTGCACGAGCCGAGCCTCGACCCCCACGCGCGTGATCTTGGTCTCGCGCCCCCAATATTGGTCATATTGGTAGACGTCAACGACGAGCAGCTGGCCGACCCCATGCAATCGCGCGAGCCGGTCCGCGCTGTCCTTATTGACGGGCTTGCCGGCGAGAATGTCCAAAGCGGCGCGCTGCAATAAGGGCGCGAGCCCGGGATCGAGAGTCGTCAAGGCGTCCACATCCAACACATTGAACCAGCGGTTGCGGAGTCCGTTCGCGACCAGGCGGCGCGCCTCGTCGGCCGGGACCACCAGCGCGGGCTGGCGGGGGGCGGCAACGACCGCCAGATAGCTGCGGCCGCGCTCCGCCTCGTAACTGGGGTCAGCGAGGATCGTGGCGCTTTGCGACGAGCAGCCGCCGAGCACGAGGAGGATCAGGCCGAATCGAAGCATCAGATCAGCGGACCGCATGGGCGAGCCTCCGCGGGTCCTGCGTAGACGCCTGGCGCACGCTCAGGTCGTCCGGCTGGAGCCGCCGCTGGCGCAGGCGGCCCCGGATCCGCAGCAAGGCGGCACTGTGAATCTGCGACACCCGGGATTCCGAGACCTCCAGCACCGCCGCGATCTCTTTCATGGTCAACTCTTCGTAGTAGTACAAGCTCAGCACGGTGCGCTCGTTCGAGGGCAGCTGGTCGATGATCGATCCCAGCAGCGCCTTGCGCTCCTTCAGCGCCATCGCCTGCCAGGGGTCGGCCGCCCGCTCGTCGGTGATCGGCGGCGGTTCGCCGCCGTCTTCGAGATCCTCCCCACCGCTGGCGCTATCCAATGAGAGGTGGAGGCCGCCGCGCAGTTCGTACAGCACACGGTGATAGCTCTCGAGCGGCATCCCGAGCGCATCGGCAATTTCCTGGTCGGTGGCTGCCCGGAGAAACTCCTGCTCGAGTCGCGCGCTGGTCCGCTCGATCTGCCGCGCCTTGTCGCGCAGCGAGCGAGGCAACGGATCGAGCAGGCGCAGTTCGTCGAGGATCGCCCCCCGGATCCGGACCTGGGCGTAGGTGGCGAAGTCCACATCCTTATCCGGGTCGTAGGCCTCCACCGCCGCCAGCAGGCCGGGGATGCCGGCCGACTCCAGGTCGTCCAGCTCGACGTGCGGCGGCAGCCGGAGCGCGAGCCGTCCGGCGACTTTGCGCACCAGGCCGACCGTCTCCCGAATGAGCCGGTCCCGCAGTTCGGGGTCGCGACTGACCCGGAACCGCCGCCAGAGCGGCCGGAGATCTTCACTCATGATGGGCCTCGTTTCGGCGTCATGCTCGCTCTCCCGCCACCAGGCGATCCCAGAAGCCGGCCCGGTCCGTCGAGACACGGCCTTCGAGCCGTTGGGCGATATCCCGGATCGCCTCGGTGGCCCGGGCGTACGGGAAGTAGAGCATCAGGGGGCGCTGCTCCCGGACCGCGCGCTCGACGCAGGGGTCGCGCGGCACCCAGCCTGCCAGCGGCACCTCGCGCTGCAGAAAGCGCTCGGCGATGCGCGTCAGATGTCCGTGCACCTCGCGCGCATGTCCGGCATGCTCAACCTGATTCAGGACGACCTGCACCGGCAGCCTCGGGCGGCGCCGACTGAGCACCTTCAGCATCGCATACGCATCGGTGAGCGCCGTCGGCTCGGGGGTCGTGACGACCAGGACCTCGTCCGCTGCCAGCGCGAGTGTGAGTACCGTGTGCGAAATCCCGGCCCCGGTATCGAGCACCAAGGCGTCAGCGCCCAATCCCGGCTGCCTCAGTCGCTCCACCAAGGATTGCCGCGCCGCCGGCCCCAGGTTGGCTAACGCCTCCACACCGGACGCCGCCGGGACTACCTGCAGCCCGGCCGGGCCGGTCACGGTGACGTCCTGCAGGGTCAGGTCGCGCGCCACCACGTCTTGGAGCGTGTACCGGGGATGGAGGTTCAAGAGTACATCCACATTGGCCAGTCCCAAGTCGCCGTCCACCAGGCACGTGCGCGTCCCGGCCTGCGCCAGCGCCAGGGCGAGGTTGACAGCCAGCGACGTCTTGCCGACGCCGCCCTTCCCCGAGGTGATCGCCACGCTCCAGCCGGTCGGGGGCCGCAGTCCTGCCGCTTGGTCGGTATCCATCTGCGCGCTCACCTTATGCCCTCGCCAGCCGGCGGGGTCGTTCCGGCATGAGCAGATCCGCCAGCGCCCGCGGGGTGGCCGGCTCCAGGTCATGGGGAACCTCTTGGCCGGTAGTCAGGTACGAAATTGGCAGCCCCCGGTCGAGCGCGACGCCGAGCAGCGGCCCCAATGTGCGCGCTTCGTCCAGCTTGGTCACGACGAGATACCGATAGCCCAGCGGCTTGAAGCGGCGCAGGATCTCGTCCACATCCGTGCCCTTGGTCGTGGCGCTCACGGCGAGGTGCACCTCGACCTCTGGCACGGCGCACAGCGCCTGGTGCAGGGCAGCGATGCCCTCCCGGTGGGACGGGCTCCGGCCGGTGCTGTCAATCAGAATCAGGTCCGCCCCCGTTTCCGCGGCCACCGCTCCCCGCAACTCCGCCGCGCTCCGCGCGACGTGGAACCCGACGCCGAGCAGCTCTGCATAGATCTGCATCTGCGCCACCGCGCCGATCCGATACGTATCGAGGCTGATCAGGCTGGGTGTGATGCCCGATTGCCGCAGTTGCCCGGCCAGTTTGGCGAGCGTGGTCGTCTTCCCCACACCCGTGGGACCCACCAGGACGACGATCCGCTGCCTCCGCCCCGGCGCGAGCGGGCCGCACACGCGGAAGGCGCGCACGAGCACCCGGTGCAGCGCGCCGGCCGTCTGCGCCGTGCGCCCGCCCTGCGGCAGCGCGCGCAGCAGGCGGTCGGCGACCGCCCGCGGCACTTCCTCGCGCTGCAACGCCCGCGCGAGCGGATGGGCGCTGCGCGTCGTGTCGGGCTCCGCATGGAGCTCGCGCACCATCCGGTAAATGTCCTCGAGCCGGTCCTCGGCCGCCGGCTCGGGCCGGCTGAGCGGACGCGGCGACACGCTCGGCGCCAGTCGCAGCGCGGGTGCCGGCCCATCGGCTGCCGCCGTCACCTCGACGCACCGGCCGGGCTCACCGCCCTCCCCCGCCCGGGTGTGCAGGATGACCGCGTCCGCCCCCAGCTCCGCCCGCACCTTGGCCAGCGCCTCCGCCACCGTGGTGCCCTCAAACCGCCGCAGGCGCATCCTCAGCCTCCACCATCGCCAATGCCTTCAGGGTGACTTCGGGCCCGATTTCGTTGTAGGAGAGCACCGCGAGGTGCGGCAAGTACCGCTCCGTGAGCCGCTTCAAATGCGGCCGAATGGCCGGCGTGCAGAGCAGGACCGGCGTGCCGTCCGGCACCCCCTGACCGATCGTGCGCGCGATCGCCTCGATCAGCCGCTGCGCCGCCCGCGGCTCGATCGCGAGGTAGCGCCCTTGGTCGCCGTCGGCGAGGCCGTCGGCCAGTTGCTGCTCGACTGCGGGATCCAGCGTGAACACCTTGAGGAGACCGTCGGCGGTCGCCAGCTCGCGGCAGATCGCGCGGCGCAGCGCCTGGCGGACGTACTCGGTCAGCAGCACCGGATCCTTGCTCGCCGGCGCCGCGTCGGCCAGCACCTCTAGGATCAGCGCCAGATCCCGGATCGAGACGCTTTCCGCCAAGAGATTCTGCAGGACCTTCTGCACGGTCCCGAGTGGGAGCAAGTTCGGCAGCAAGGTGTCCACCACGCTCGGGTGGGTCGACTTGAGCAGATCCACCAAGGCTTGCACTTCCTGGCGGCCGAGCAGGTCGCGCGCATGCCGCCGAATGGTTTCGGTCAGATGCGTGGTGATCACCGAGGACGGATCGACCACCGTGTACCCCATCACCTGGGCCCGCTCCCGCTCGTCCGCCGCGACCCACTGGGCCGGTAGCCCGAAGGTGGGCTCGGTCGTGGACACGCCGGCCAGGCTGCCGGTGGCGGTACCCGGATTCATCGCGAGGTAATGGCCGCTCATCACTTCGCCGCGGGCCACCACTTGCCCGCGGATCTTGACGGTGTAGGCCGCCGGCTTGAGCTGCAGGTTGTCGCGGATCCGCACCGGCGGGACGACGAAACCGAGATCCGTCGCAAACTGGCGGCGCACGAGTCGGACCCGCTCTAAGAGATCGCCCCCCTGACCGGGATCGACGAGCGGGATCAGGCTGTAACCGACCTCCAGCTCGAGCGGGTCGAGTGCCAGCAGCTTCTCCACCTTCTCCGGTCCGGCTGCCGCGGGCGCGGGCAGCGTGTCCGCCGTTCTGCCCCGCTGCTTCTCGCGGGCGCCGTGGTAAGCCACCCCCCCGGTGACGGCCGCCAAGACCAAGAACGGCGTGCCTGGGAGGCCCGGGATCAGCCCCAGGATGAGGAGCGAGGCGGCGGTGATGGCGAGGGCCCGGTGGTGGCCGGTGAATTGGCGCTGGACCATGACCGCCAACTCGCTGTCAGAGGCGGCTCGCGTCACCACCAGACCGGCTGCGGTGGAAACGATCAGCGCCGGAATCTGCGTGACCAGTCCGTCGCCGATGGTCAGCAGGCTGTAGGTCGTGACCGCATCGAGGATCTCCATGTGCTGCTGGAGGACGCCGATGATCAGACCGCCCACGATGTTGACCGCAGTGATGATGATCCCGGCAATCGCGTCGCCCCGCACGAACTTGCTGGCACCGTCCATCGCGCCGTAGAAATCGGCTTCACGGGCGATCTCGCGCCGGCGAGCGCGCGCGTCCGCCTCGCTGATCAGCCCCGCGTTGAGGTCGGCGTCGATCGCGAGCTGCTTGCCCGGCATGGCGTCCAAGGTGAAGCGCGCCGCCACCTCGGCGATCCGGCCGGCACCTTTGGTGATGACCACGAACTGGATCACGACCAGGATCAGGAAGACGACGGCCCCGACGACGTAGCTCCCACCGACGACAAACAGGCCGAAGGCATGGATCACCTGCCCTGCCGCCTGCGGCCCCTCGCTCCCCCGTAGCAGGATCAACCGGGTGGACGCCACGTTGAGCGACAGCCGGAACAGGGTGAGCAGGAGCAGGAGCGACGGAAACACCGAGAAATCGAGCGGCCGCAGAATGTACATGCCGATCAAGAGCGTGAGGAGCGAGAGCGCCAGATTGCTGGTCAGCAAGAGGTCGAGGAGCAGCGGCGGCAACGGGATCAGCATCACCGCCAGCACCCCCAGGACGGCCAGGGCCAGGGCAACATCCGTGCGCGCCGCCAGCGCCGATTTCATTGCCGGCCCTCCTCACGGATGTCCGAACGCTCGCGACTCATGCCACGCCTCGCCGGACCGCGTACACGTAGGCCAGAATCTTGGCGACCGCCTTGTAGAGGGCGATCGGAATCTCGCCGCCGACCTCGACCAACTTGTACAGCGAGCGCGCGAGCGGTATGTCTTGGATGATCGGGATGCCTGCTTCACGGGCGCGGGCGACGATGCGCTCGGCGATCAGGCGCTTGCCCTTGGCGACCACCTGGGGCGCCCGCATGTCGTGGTCGTATTTGAGCGCCACGGCGATGTGGGTTGGGTTGACCACGACCACGTTCGCCTTGGGGACCTCCTGCATCATGCGGCGCATGCGCCGGTCGTGTTGCAGGCTCCGCACCCGCGCACGGATCTGGGGATTGCCTTCTTGCTGCTTGCCCTCTTCCTGGATCTCACTCCGGCTCATCCGCAACCGCTTCTCGTACTGCCAGCGCTGATAGCCGTAATCGGCGGCTCCGAGCAGGCAGTAAACGCCGACCACGCGGAGGGCCAGCTTCAACGCCAGCCCTAATTGCCAACCGATCAGGTCGGAAATCGCCACATCCGCCAGGACCGGAAAGCGGGCCCACTCGGGCGCCAGGGTGCGGTAAGCCACCAGGGCCAGGACCCCGATCTTCAGCAGCGCCTTCGCGGCCTCGACCGCTCCGCGCGAGGACACGAGGTTGTGCAGCCCGTGGATCGGGTTGATCCGGTCCCAGCGCATCTCCAGCGCTCGCGGCGTGACCAAGAATCCGACCTGCGCCACATTGGAGCCGATGCCGATCGCCGTCACGGTCAGCGCGAGCGGCAGAATCGCCCGCCCCACCGCCCAGGAGACTGCGAGGAACATGCCGCGCACCGCTTCCAGGGTCAGCTCGCCGCGCCCCCCAAACTGGAGCCCGTCGCGCAAAGACCCGAGCAGCACCTGGCCGGTCCCCGCGCCGGCCAACCCCAGCGTCCCGCAGGCCCCGAACAGAAGCAGTGCCGAATTCAGGTCCATGCTGCGCGCCACCTCGCCGCGCTCACGCGCTTCCTGGCGCCGTTTCGGTGTCGCGCTTTCGGTGCGCTCGGCGTCTTCAGAAGCCATGGCGGACCCTCACGACGAGCGCGGACAAACTGCCGGGCAATTGCTGGAACGCTCCGCTCATGACGATCACCATCATGGGGAGGGCCGCCAAGAGCACCAGCAGACCGACTCCGAGCGTGAGCGGGAAGCTGACCATGAATACATTCACCTGCGGCGCGACGCGATTGAGCAGGCCGAGCGTCACCATCATGGCCAGCAGCGCCGCGCCGATCGGCGCGGCCAGGCGGATCGTCACGGTGAGCGCCGCCCCGAACAGCCCGACCAGAAATTCCAGCGTCGTCCCCCGGAAGCTCACAGTGAGGGGAGGCGCCAGAACGATGCTCTGCGCCAATGCGGCAAGCAGGGCATGATGCCCGCCCACCGCCAGGAAGGTGAGAATCGCCACCTGGTCGATAAAATTCGTCACCGACGACACCTGCGAGAGCGAGTGCGGGTCGAGGGCCGCGGGGAGGCCTATGCCCATCTGCACCGCCGCCATCTCGCTCGCCATCGAGATCCCTGCGAATAGGAACCGCACCGCGACACCTAGTACGGCCCCGATCGTCAGCTCCCCGAGCACGGCCGCGCCCAGGCCCAGCACGGTCGCGGGGACGGCCAGGCGGTCACCGACCACCGGAGTGAGGAGGAGCGCCAGGCAACCCGCCAAGCCCACCCGCAGCATCCGCGGCAGCGCGGCGCTCGCGAAGGCGGGAGCGAGAGCCACCACTCCGCTGCACCGGGCGAGCAGCAAGAAGAAGACGGGCACCCACCGGCTCGCAATCAGTTCTAGGCTCATCGTGCGTACTGCCCCAGACTCCCGAACAGCTCCGCCGCAAATCGGACGGCGAGGTCCGCCATCCACGGCATGCACAGCACCAGGGCGAGGAACACCGCCACCAGCTTGGGCACGAAGGTCAAGGTCGCCTCTTGGATCGAGGTCACCGCCTGCACGAGGCTAACCGCGAGTCCGGTCACCAGGCCGGCGAGCAGGACCGGCGCCGAGAGCAGGACGATGAGCTGGAGAGCCCGCTGGCCGAGGTCGATCACCTGCTGTGTACCCATGACAGTCCTCGCGCTCTATTGGAAGCTGGTGACCAATGACCGCACCACCAGGTGCCAGCCGTCAGCTAACACGAAGAGCAAGAGCTTAAACGGCAGCGAAATCATCGTCGGAGGCAGGAACAACATGCCCATCGACAAGAGCACGCTTGACACCACAAAATCGATCACGATAAACGGCAAGAACAACACGAAGCCCATTTGAAAACCGCTCTTCAACTCGCTGATGATGAAAGCCGGGATTAAAATGTGCGTCGCGACATCCGCCCGCGTTCGCGGCCGTTCGACCTTGGCGAGATGCACCATCAGCGCCAGGTCCTGCTCGCGGGTCTGCCGGAACATGAATTGCCGGATCGGCTGCAGGCCGCGCTCGAAGGCTTCGTTCTGCGTGATCTGGTGATTGACATATGGTGTGTAGGCGGTGTCCCGGATTTCCGAGACGACCGGCGTCATCACGAAGGCGGTCAGGAAGAGCGCCAGCCCCATCAGCACCTGATTGGGCGGCATCTGCGGCGTGCCCAGCGCCTGACGCAGCAGCCCGAGGACCAAGATGATGCGGCTGAACGACGTCAGTAGGATCACCAGGGACGGGGCCAGACCAAGCACGGTGAGCAGGAGCATGATCTGCAGCGCCCCGGACAACTCTTGGGGGCTCGAGATCTCGCCCAGCCCGACGCTGATTTTGGGCATCACCAAGCCGGATCCCGCCGCCGCCGCAGGCACGGCGCTCCCCGCAATCGCGAGAAGACAGCAGAGCACCGGCAGTGCGCGCTTCATGACGTACCCTTCTGGTTGGCCCCGCCGAAACCCCACGCGGCCTGTACATCCTGGATCCGCGCCGCGAGCGCACGGAACCGGCCCGCCGTGGGGCGGGCCGCTGCGCCTGCGGCCAGCACACCGACCGGGTCACTCTCCCCCGCCGCGCCGGCCTCCAACCGGTGCAGGAGCGTAATGCCCGCCCCGCTCACGCCCACTACCAGCGCGTCTTTGCCGACTCGGATGAGGCAGACCGAGTCTTTGGCGCTGAGCGGCAACCGCCCGAGGACTTGCAGCGGGCCGGCCGCCGCGGGCCTACCGGTCAGTCCCGGCCAGCGCCGCAACGCTTTGACCCCCACCGCGAGCAGTACCAGCACGATGCCGAACGACGCGGCCGCACGCGTCCCGTCCCAGAGGAGCGACCGGTCGCTGCCACTCTCTGCCAGCCGATATTCCGGAACCGCGGCACGGTCGGAGACGGACGCCGGCGCCGGCGCAGCCATCGTGACCGGTGCGGTTGCTGGGCTTCCAGGAGCGGCCGCCGTCACGCTCGACAGCACCGTCAAACCGAGCGCCAGCACCAAGATCCGCGCCTTCATCGCAGGCCCGCAACCCGCTCGCTGGGCGTAACAATGCTCGTCAGTCGGACGCCGAAGCTCTCGTCAATGACGACGACCTCGCCGCGCGCAATCGACTTGTCGTTGATCAGGATGTCCACCGGTTCGCCGGCCAGCTTGTCCAACTCGAGCACCGACCCCGGCGCCAGGTGCAGGATGTCTCGGATCATCATTCGGGTCCGTCCCAGTTCGACCGTGACCGGCAAGGAGATATCCAGTAGAAGATCCATCCCGTTCTCTTCCTTTCGGGGTCCGGCATCCACGAGTGGGGGCAAGGTATTGTCGCCGACTGTTCGGCTTTCGGTCGTCGCTTCGTTCCCATCAGGCATGGGAACCACCTCCCTTCAGCGCGGACACGATCTCGACTGCGCGCTTCCGTTGCTTGCGTCCCGCCCGGCCGACAAAACGCGGGGCCCCGCCGACTTCCACGACCACCCGGAGATCGGTTTCCCACGGCAGCGGCAGCACGTCCCCGATCTTGAGCTGGGTCAAGTTCCCGATCGGAATGCAGAGCGGCTCGAGTACCGCGCGGAGATCGAGGCGGGTGTCCCGCAGATGCGTTTCCACATCCTTGGAAACCGCGGTGCCTTCCCGGGTCGGCAGCGGCGTGCCGAACCAGCGCTGCGTCATGAGCTTGGGCAGGACGGGCTCGATCGTGGCGAACGGGAGGCACAAGTTAAGGACACCGCCCGCCTCACCGACGTGCATGTCGAAGGTCACCAGAATCACGTTGTCGTTGGGCGAGGTGAGCTGGACGAACTGGGGATTGGTCTCCACGTTGAGCAGCCGCAACTCGTACCGGCCGAGCTGGGTCCAGGCATGCTGCAGGTCGGTCAGCACCTTCCGAAAGATGCGGGTGGCGAGCGCGCGCTCGATCTCGGTGAGCTCTCGAACCTGTGCGGCCGCGCGGCCTGGCCCGCCGAGGATACGATCGATCATCGGAAAGATCAGGGTCGGGTTGATGTCCAGCACGGCGCCGCCCTTGAGCGGGGCCATCTCGAAGATGCCGAGCGCGGCCGGGGCGCCGACCGCTTGGAGAAATTCGCCGTAACTGACCTGCTCGACCGAGGTGAGCTGGACGTCGAGGACGCTGCGCAGATACGCCGAGAGCGAAGTGCTGAGATTCCGGGCGAAGCCTTCGTGCAGGATCTGGAGCGTGCGCACCTGCTCGCGCGCGATCCGATTGGGCCGCCGAAAATCGTACGGCAGGACCGACTGATGGCGCCGCGAGGCAACCTCCCCGCCGCTCGCGACCTTGCCGCTGGTGACTGCATTCAACAGCGAGTCGATCTCTTCTTGGGTCAGGATCTCAGACACGGTCGCTCCAGCTGCCGCCGGGCGCAGGCGCCCACGGGCTATTGGACCACAAATTCGGTGATGAACACCCGACGCACCCGTTCGGGGCCTAAGCTAGCCGTGAGCCGCTCCAGGACCTCGGCGCGTAGGCGATCGAGTGCCTCGGGCGCGGTCACGTCCGCCAGCGACTTCTTCGAGAGGGTGGCGACCAAGGCGTCGAGGACGAGCGGCTTGCGGGTCTCAACCTCCTTGACGATCTTTTCCTCTTCGGGCACTTCGACGCTAACTGTAGCTTTGAGATAGCGGCGCCCCTCGGTCTGCGCGATGTTGACCACGACCGATTCGAGCGCAATGACCCGGCCGAACTTCTGCGGCGCCGCGGGGCGAGCCGCGTTGGCGGACACCGGCGGGAACAACGGCCGGATCACGAACAGGACGAGCGCGGCCGCGGCCGCCGCCAGCCCTACGCAAATCCCGATCGTCGGGAGGAACGCGAGGACCTTCGCGAGGACCGCATTCTTCCCCTCGGCCGTCGCGGCACGCTCGCCTTCCGCCTCACCCTCGACGGGCTCGACTTCGGGCACCGCATCCGGGGTCTCGGCCATTCCGCCGCTCCTTCTCCGTTACGCGTTCTGGACCGCAACCCCCGGCAGCCCCGCTTCTTCGCGGTACTGGCGCAGGCGGTTGCGGATCGTGCGGACCGAGACGCCCAGCGCTTCGGCGGCGCGACTCCGATTGCCGCCGACCCGCTCAAGGGTCGCAAAGATCAGGCGGCGCTCCATCTCGGAACGGGTTCCGGCCTCGGTCGGGGGCGGCACGCACGCCGCGTCCAGCTGAAAATCCGCGGGCTGGAGCACCCGGTCAGGGCTGAGCAGGAGCGCCCGCTGTATGGAGCTTTCCAGTTCACGCACGTTGCCGGGCCAGGGGTATTCCGTGAGCCGGTGCAGCGCTACCGGACTGATCTCGCGCGTCACGCCGCCCCGGCTGGTCCGGTGCTTTTCGACAAAATGGCGCGCCAGCAGGGGGATATCGTCTTTGCGCTCGCGGAGGGGGGGTAGCTTCAGCGCAACCACATTGAGGCGGAAGAAGAGATCCTGCCGGAAACGGCCGGCCTGCAGCGCCTCCCGCAGGTCGCGGTTGGTGGTGGCGATCACTCGGACGTCGACGCGCACGGGACGATCCCGACCGATGCGGTCCAGTTCCCCTTCCTGGAGCGCGCGGAGCAGTTTGGCCTGGAACTGCGGGCTGGTCTCGCTCACCTCGTCCAGGAGCAGCGTCCCCTGATGGGCCGCCTCGAATTTCCCCAGTCGCCGCGCGATGGCGCCGGTGAACGCGCCCCGCTCGTGGCCGAACAGCTCACTCTCCAGAAGGGACTCGGGCAGCGAGGCACAGTTTAGCGCGATGAACGGCTTCTCGCGCCGTGGGCTGCGCAGGTGGATTTCGCGGGCCAGCAGCTCCTTCCCCGTCCCGCTCTCGCCCTGGATCAGCACGGGAGCCGCGCTGTCCGCGACCCGGGCGGCGGTATCGAGCAGCGACAGCACCCGGCGATCCTCGCTCACGATACCCGCCAGCGAGCTGATCGCCTCCGCAGCGGGGCCCGGGGCGCCCAATAGCCGGCCGAGCACCTCGCCCATCCGTGCCAACCCGAATGGCTTGAGCAGAAAATCTTCCGCGCCGTCGTGCATCGCCTCCACAACCGCCTCGACCGATCCTTGGCCGCTCGCCATGACGATGCGCGTGCGCGGATAACGTTCGCGCACCTGACGGAGCAACGAGAGGCCGCTCAGGCCGGGCAGCCGCAGGTCCGCGAGCAGCAGGCGGACCTCGCGCTGGGTGAGCAGCGCGAGCGCCTCCTCGCCCGACCCGGCCGCCTCGGCCTCATACCCATGATGGCGGACGAGTTGCACCAGCGTGCGTCGCACCAGCGGATCGTCGTCAACAATCAGGATATCGGCTGCCATCGAATCCTCCTTTGTCCGCCCCGTCAGTACGCAAAGGGCATACCACATGGCTGTCACCGGCAGATTTTTCGCTGATGCACACATGTAGGCCATTTTCGCAGACTCCCGGCAGTTCTTGCGCAGGACAGCCGCGTCATGTTTGGCGAAGTCCGTTGCGCAGCCGATCAATAATCTTCCGCTCCGAGCTGCGCCAGCCAGCCACAATGTTGCAGAATCGTACGTAAGCGTTTGAAATCGCTTCGCGCTTGCTGCTGCTGGATGATTTTTGACCGAACGGTGAACCGCTGACCGGCAGGGAAGGTGTGGGGAGACGCGATGCGGAAATACTATGGCGCGAGGTGGAAAAAAATCGCGCGCCCTGCCTTTCCAAACGGCAAGGCGCGCAAGCGCTCGCGGAAACGCTTAGTGCGTCAGGTTCACGGTCTCTTGGAGTATTGTATCAGTAGCGGTGATGACACGCGCATTGGCCTGGAAGCCGCGCTGCGCCATAATTAGCTTCGTAAATTCATCTGACAAATCCACGTTCGACCCTTCGAGAGCGCCAGCTGCCAGCGTCCCGCGACCTCCGCTCCCCGCAGCCCCCAGATTCGCCAAACCGGAGTTCGCGGATTCTCGATACAGATTCTGCCCTTCGCGCAGCAAGCCTGCGGGGTTATTGAACGAAGCCAAGATCAGATTGCCGATAAGATGGCTGCGACCGTTTGCATAGGACGTGATCGACCCATCGTCCCCGATTGAGAAGCTGTCCATCGTCCCGGACGCGTACCCGTCCTGGCCCGCTAGCGTGAGAGTCGTTGTGGCGGCCAGACCGGTTACGGCGGTCGAGGTGTTGCTCGCTGATCCGAAATCAAAAGTGATCGCTTGGTTATTGTTGGCGCCGTTGCCGAAACTCAGTGTGATCGAGCCTGTCCCGCCGCCCGAAATCGCACCTGTCCCGTCGAATTGGATCGTGCCAGAGCCGGTCCCAGCCGTAATGGTGACCGCGGGATCAGTAGTCGTCGTGGCGTACGTGAACTCACCGGGGTTGGCAGTTTTGGTAAAGGTCAGCGTTAATGAATGCGCTGCGCCCAACGAGTCGTAAACCGTGATATTTGCCGTGGAGGTATCGCCCGTTGCCATGGTGGTATCCAAGTTGCCGGTGAAGGACGCCGTCGACGTCGGGTTGGGCGACGCAGTCATCCCGCCGGTGACTTGGATATCGCCCGACGAGCCCTGCACGCGATATCCGGTGACGGAGTCGACCAGATGGCCGCTGGCATCTACTTCGAACGCGCCTGCTCGCGTATACAAGTTGGTGGTGCCGTTGGAAAGTACGAAGAATCCGTCGCCTTGGATCGCCAGATCGGTGTTCTTCCCCGTCGTCTGCAATCCGCCTTGGACGAATTGACTGGTTATAGCGCCGACCTTCACACCCAATCCCACCTGCTGCGGGTCCAACCCGCCTTGAGTCCCTTGCGGCGCCACCGCATCGGAGAGTGTTTGGCTCAAGACCTCGGAGAATGTGGTGCGTTCCGATTTGTATCCAGGCGTATTCACGTTGGCAATGTTGTTGCTGACCACGTCCAGCATGGTTTGTTGGGCGCGCAGGCCGGACACTGCGGTGTTCATTGAAGTACCCATGCAAATCTCCTTCTCCTGTGGCACCGCGAGCGAATCGCCCGGGTGACCCGGTGAATGTCTCTAGCTCCCGACGCCGACCAAGGACGTGAGCGGCACGTGCTGCGTGCCGATGACAAGCGTCAGAATGCCGCCGTCCACGGAAACCCCCGAGACTTTGCCGCCACCGGTTGTCGCACCAGCCACGGCAGTGCCCGTGCTGCTGGTCGTCGCAACTTGGTATTGGTAAGAACCGGCCGGTAGACGCCCCCCGTCGTCACCGAGCCCATCGAAGGTAACCCGATACGTGCCAGTGGTCTGGGGCCCGAGATTGATAGTCCGCACAAGCTTCCCGCTGGCATCCAGGACCTGGAGCGATACGGTTGCAGCTCCAGAGGGAACCGAGTATGTCAACGGAACCTGCTGCAGTCCGTCATACTGGAATGGGGATCCATTGACCGTCACCGTTTTCCCGATCAGCGACGACGCTCCGGCAGCGCCCGTCGCCCCCGATTGTGTCGCCATCTGCTGCAATAACTGATTCATGTTTGTCAGTTGTTCCAACGAGGTAAACTGCGCCGTCTGGGCAATGAAGTCTGTGCTCTGCATCGGGTTCATCGGGTCCTGGTTCTTGAGCTGCGTCATCAACAACCGGAGAAAATCGTCCTTTCCCAGAACAGAACTCGACGATGAGGTTGTAGATCCTAAGACGCTTTGTGCCAAACTGGATGCCACCCCCCCTGCTACCGACGCGATGATCGGGACCGCCATATACGACTCCTTTCTCGCTGTCGTCCCAGTCAGATTCGAATGTCGAGCCGCCCGGCCGGCGTATGGTCCGCCTCGGGCGCGGCTCGCGCACTTTCTGCCCCGCCGGATGCCACACGTTCGGCCTGCGGCGGCTCCCGAAAACTGAATGCCTGTGAATTCGAGTGGGCGTCCAGGTCCATGCGCACGCTGATCGAGAGATGCTCGACCGGGATGCCTTGCTCGCGTAGCGCGGTGTGCAGACCCGGCGCAGCGGCTTGCAGTGCATCGCGCGCCGCGGGCGAATCCGCTTGGAGCCTGGCGCTCAACATGCCGCCCTCCCAGCGGACTTGCACCCGGACTTCGCCGAGGGATTCCGGATGGAGTCGCAGCCGCACTTCCATGCCGCCCTGCGAGAGCGAGACCCGCGCGCCGCTCAGAATCCGGTCCATGCCTGCAGGGCTCAGGGCGTCCTTCGGCGCATCGTGCTCGACGCGCGGCAGCGCGAAATCTCGGACAGGGACCGTATCCGCGAGACGCGTCGCCGCAGCGGGTGCCTGCGCTGGTGGGTCCTCATGGCTCGATCCCTGTCGCTGCCCGCCGTCTCGATTCACCTGAGAATGCACCATGGGTGCAGGCGGGACGGCCGTGAACGTCGGCGCGAACAGCGGCGTTTCCGGATCGGACACCTGCTGCACCTCTTCCCGCGGCACGGCTTGTACCCTGCCATGCTCGCCGCCGTGTTCCATCCGCGTCGTCCACCGGATCACATCTGCTGCCGGTGTGAGCTGCGTGGACCCACCGTTCGTCGTGCCGCTGGACGCTCCGTTCTGGGTCGAAGACGCCGCCGCGCGAGGCAATGGCTCAATGCCAGTGGTGCGCCCCGATGCGGCCACCTCCACGCCCTGGGCCACAGGGTGGATCCCCGGATGGGGGTTGCGAACCGACGCTGCGTGGGCCGCTCGACTGTTCGGAGCGCTTGATCCGTTTGCTATACCGGGTTCCTCGACCGCTGCGTCCGAATCTATCGGGCGCGGCATCCGGCCACCCGCGTGTCCCTCAGCACGCCCGAAAGGTGCAGCGGTGTCGTCAACTGCACTCTCCTGGGCGCGCGACGGCGTCGCGGCGTTCGACGGCGGCACCTGTGCGGGAATGCTGACCGATAACCCCGGTCCGGCGGACGGCAGCGCTGCTTCGCTCTCAGAGCTATCTTGGATCCCTCCAGCCGTCACCGAGGTCGGCATGGCCGCCGACTTTATGGCCAGTTCAGCTGCGGCGCCGGACTGCCCCGCAGCTGCAGATTCGAGGACAAACACAGGCGCGCCCGCCACAGCGACCGGGCTGCCAATGGGAACATTTCCAGGACTGCCCTGCGCAGAAGCGCTCGCGGTCGCGACCGCATCTGCGTCCGTTCCGTGCTGGGATGAGACGATCGGCTGAGGGCCCGCAATCGCTACGGCGAGGAGTTGGGACAGAGCCAGGCCGATATCGGGAGAGGCTTCGGGCATATTCTCCGATTTCGCCGGTTCTGCCGTCCCGGGTTCCACCTCCGCCGCCGATGCTTTCGGATCCTGGAGCATTGCGTTGACCGGGGACGGTGTCGGTTCCTGCTGTTTCCCCACGCAGGTCAGCAGCGCGCCCAGCCAGGCCATGAAGTCCGTGCCCATTGCCTGCTCATTCTCCGCCCCCTGCGCCTGATCCGATACTGCTGCTCCGGGGCTGCGCACAGGCGTTGGCGCTGCGCTGGGCAGCACGATGGGGATCACGAGTCCTCCTTTCGCGGCTGGCCGAGCAGCCGCGACAACTCTGCCGCGGTGTCCGCGTTCATCGCGCCGAGAATCTTGGCTGCCTGACGCTCGCGCATGTATCCCAACAGTTCGGCGGCCAACGGCCGCTCCAGCTTTTCCAGTACCCCGGCGGCTTCCTTCGGGCGCATGCTTTCGTACACTCGAGCGAGCCGCTTCGGGACGTCCGCGTCGGCCACCTTTGAGGACTCTGCCGCCGGAGCGGGCGCACTGGAAGTCACGCTCCCGGTGGGCGAAGAGGGCACCTGTGCAGGGGCCGGCGAGGAGGTTGGCGCGACCGGCGCCGCACTCGCGGCTTCGGCCGGCTTGGGTTCCGCCGGCTTCGCCGTCGCTTCACCTGCGGCAGCTTTCTTCGGCGCCTCTTCGGCAGGCGGCGGCTCCTCCGACGCAAACAGCGCCATGACCCGGGGCTGAATGCCTTTTTGAAACACGCCCGTGACGAACAGCATCGTGATCAGCACGCTCACAAACACCCCGCCATACAGGGCGAGGGTCTTGCTGGACAT
>DATJQT010000459.1:0-3684 GCA_035505475.1 Vulcanimicrobiaceae bacterium | reverse complement strand
GGCCAGGAAGCGGTCCAGGCGCGCGCCTTCGAATTCCGTCGAGACGGTTGCGGAAAGCACGGAGGACGTCGTGTCGGAACCCACGGGATCACCGGTCGAGCAACAGCCCGTCTCCATTTTCGCGGGCCCCTGGACGCCGGCGCGCCGCATGGCGCTCGGCGCGGTCGCCTTCTTCGGTATACTCATACTCCTGGCGATCGCAATTCTCATCATCGGGCTGGCCAAGGGCTGGGAGAGGCCCGCGGCGGCTCCCGCGCCGGCGAAGCCGTCGCCCACCAAGGGCGCGGTTTCGATGAGCCTGCAGCCCGGCTATCACATCCTGTCGAGCGACACCCAGCCGGGACGGCTTATCCTGCACGTCCGCTCCGACACCTCCGACGAGATCTGGGTGATCGATACCAACGACGGGCGAATCGTGGCGGTCATCCACGGCGAAGCGCCGAAGCAGTGAGCCCGCCGGCGGCGCGCGCGCTATCCTCCCCCGTTTGCGGCGGAGGTGGATGGCGAGCACAAAGTGCGAGACATCCGGAGGGGGCGGGCGGTTGCTGACTCTCGAACTTCCCGCTTCGCTGCGCGCCCGCATCGTCGCCGAGGCTCGGGCGGCGTTCCCGGACGAATGCTGCGGCCTCATCGTGGGCGAGCGCACGGGCGAGGCGGTGCGGGCCGTCGCCGTCCACCCCACCGCCAACCTCGCCGCCGATCCGGCCGCAGGCTTCGAGATCGATCCCAGCGCGCATATCCGCCTGCGTTGCGCGTTGCGCGGAACCCCGCGCCGCATCGTCGGCTGCTACCACTCCCATCCCAACGGCCGCGCCGAACCCTCCGAACGCGACCGCGCCGCGGCGACGGGCGAGGAGGATTTCGTCTGGATCATCGCAGCGGTTGCGGGCGGCGAAGTATCGCTCAAGGCCTTCGACGGGTGTGCTTTCGCACCGGTTGTGCTCGCCCGGTGACGCGCCGCCGCCCCGCCGCTTGCAGTGTTCCGCCGCCCCCCGTATAAGCACGCCCCTGCCGCCTGCTCCCATCGTCTAGCGGTCTAGGACGCGGCCCTCTCAAGGCTGAAACACCGGTTCGAGTCCGGTTGGGAGCGCCAGTCCCGTACAAAAGTGAGAACTCCTGGATTGACGGTGCCGGTCGATAGCGCGGCGGCGAGGGCTTCTTTCGGGCCGGAGACGACTGCTTGATCGTGGTTGACCACGATGTTTGACACCAATCCGCGCACGTAACGGCGCTGCAGGGGCGCTGGAGCGTCCAGGAGCGCGTGCCTCAGCTTGGAGGCCAAGCCAGCGGCTTGGGCCTTGGACAGCGTCCGACGAAGCGGAGGATTGCTGGCAGCGAGCGAGCTGAGCAGCTGGACAGCCTCTTGCCGCTTGGCTTCGGAGGCTTGAAGCGTTTGCCGGAACAGGGCCGTGTCGGACACGGTGCCGTCCGCCAGGGCGGCGTAGAGGTTCTTGATTTGACGCTCGGTTTCTTTCGCCTGCCGGGACAGCGCATGGCGTTGCTGCGCGTCACCGCTGGCAAGAGCGCGGCGCTGCTTCTGCACTTCGCGAAGCAGGAGAGTCAGCCGCTCGGGGACGAGCAGGTGCCCGGCAAGCGCGCCAAGCACAAGTCCGTTCAACTCGCCTTCGGGAACGGAGATAGGGGCCTTGCAGGTGTTTCCGCCTTTCAGGCGATGGCTCGCACAGGCGTAATAGCGGTAACGCCCGCTCTTGCCGGTGCGCAGAACAAGCGGAGCGCCGCAGGTCTCGCAGCGGGCAATCCCGGTCAGAAGCACGTCGCTGTTGCTGACGCGCGGAGCCGTCATGGCCGGACGGCGCTGGACCAAGCGCCGCTGAACGTTGGCGAACTCCTTCGCATCGATGATGACGGGAACCTGCACCGCGACCCATTCGGATTTGGGCCGTTCCTTGCCAGTGCGGCTGTTCGTGCGGTTGTAGTGGAACGTGCCGGTGTAGGCGTCCCGGGTCAGAATGGCGTGGACTTCGCTGATGTAGAAGGCCTTGCCTCTGCCGTTCTTGAACCCATGACCGTTGAGCCAGGAGGCAATCTGCTTGACGCCCATCGGCCCCTTCCTGCCATCCCCATCCCGGAACAGGCGGAACACGGTCCGGACGACCTCGGCAGCCCTGGGATCGACCTCCAGGCGCTTCTTGATCCTTTGACCGCGTCTCTCGACGGCGATCGCGCGATAGCCAAAGGGCGGCAGCGACCCATTCCAGAACCCCTGCTTGGCATTCTCCAGCATGGTCCGGGTGACATGCTTGGCGGTCTCGGCGCTGGTGTACTCGTCGGCCGCCGCAAGCACGGTCTCGGCAAAATCGGCGGAGGGACCCTCGCCAAAGCCCTGGGTCATGGAGAGGAGAGAGACTCCATGCTTCAAGAGCTTGCGTTTCCAGAAGGTGTATCCGGCCACGTCGCGGAAGAAGCGCGACTGACTGTGGAACAGCACGACATCGTAAGGAGAGGGATCGATGCAGGCCGCATCCATCATGCGCTGGAACTCGGGGCGCTTGTCGTCGCGGGCGCTGGCTCCGGCATCGACATACTCGCGCATGACATGCCAGCCGCGCTCTTGGCAGAACCGCCGCGCCTGCGCCAACTGGTCCGGTATCGAGATATCGTTCTCGGCTTGGCGCGTGGTGGACACGCGCGCATAGACGGCAACCCGCTTGCTCATGACGCTCCGGCCTCGTTGTCGTTGGCGCAGACGATAAAGTCCAGCAGTTGGGCGATGACTTCAACCTCAATCGTCTGCACGGGCAGGTGTTGCGGAAACAGCAGCGCGACTCGCAACGGATTGCGACGCTTTCCATTGTCGTTTGCAGGAACGAGACGGCGGGACGAGCGATTCTCCAGCGCGCTCATGCGACCAGCCTTCCGTCGCAATCGTCGGAGTCTGTCCTGATTTGCTGTCGTGGCCGTCGCTGCCGATGCAGACCGCAGCCAGCGAGCGCGGCGGCTGGCGTGTCGTGCGGCGGGCGGCCCACAAGGCCGCCGCGCGGAGGTTCTGCCTGGCGGCGGGCAAAAACAACCGACGATGCCGGGAAGATGATTCTTCGGGCGCTGCCGTTTGATGCGGCGGGCGGAGCCTTCGATGCGCGCTGTGGTGCTGTTCGGATATTCAAGGCGGTTCTCTCCTTACAAAAACAACTTGAGAAGAGAACCGATCACCGAAGGGTTTTAGGGTGCCACAAATGCAAGAGGCGTCAAGCCCTATCTGCACACGGACGATCTCGCGCACACCCGTCGGCCAGAGGGTTTGAAGACCCCTTTCACCCCCCTTCTACCGTTCGTCGCGGTTGACCTCGACCTTGCCGGTTGTTCGGTTGTCGGGGTCTGGGATTGAGAGCGTCCAAACCCCGTTGAAGGCGGTTACACGCCTTGCAGACGCGTTCGAACGGTTCACTGCACGGTCAGGAGAGGGGTGTGTTGAAACCCTTCAGACCCCGTTGAAGGCGGTTACGGGCCTTGCAGACGCGTTCGAACGGGTCCCCGCACGTCCGCACGATCAGGAGAGGGGTCTGTTCAAACCCTTCAAACCCCGTTGAAGGCGGTTACGCGCCTTGCAGACGCGTTCGAACGGTTCGCTGCACGGTCAGGAGAGGGGTGTGTTCAAACCCTTCATGCCCCGTTGAAGGCGGTTTTGGGCGTTGCAGACGCGTTCGAACGGGTCACTACACGGTC
>DATJQT010000458.1:0-1191 GCA_035505475.1 Vulcanimicrobiaceae bacterium | reverse complement strand
CGCGGGACAAGGAGATGAGCTTGTGGAACGCCGTGTTGCCGATCGTGAGCTGCGCGGCAAATACGCCGTGGGCCCAGACTGTGGCGCAGAGCGCGTTCTCGTCGGGAAGCAGCGAGGCTCCGCTTCGGAGCAGTGCGCCGTGCCGGCGGGTAACCATGCGCTCTTTGGCCCGCAGGACGATGTGCCGGTTCAGTGCGCCGTCCGGCACGAAGAAGGAGAGTGGGCGGCCTGCGCTGTCGCGCTCTTCGAGTCGGCGATCGGGCCAGAGCCGATCTAATTCTGCAGTATCGAGATCGTCGGCGGCGAGCGGTGCGGCGTCCTGGAGCAGGCTCCGGGCCGCCGGCGCAAGGTGCACCGCTTTGGCTTGGAACCGTGCCTCATGCGCTGTGGTTTCCACACATTCGAGATCCGCGTCGCTGGATGCTGCCGGATGGTCCGGAACGAAGATGCCGGCGAACGTCCAAACCACCGACTCGCCCCGTGCAAGACGACGCACCGGCCCGCTCAGTCCCACACACGCGCACTCATGCTGGAGGCGCTCGCTGGGCAGGGACACCTGCGTTTCGGCCTGATCGCGAAACCCGGGTCCGAAGATCTGCGCGGCGTCGGTGGCGAATGCGGCCGCGCCGTCCAGGCAGACATGCCCGGCCCACGGGTATCGTCCGTCCTGCGGCAGGGCTTGACGGCTCATGATCACGGGGCCGAGCCCTTCGGCATGCACAATGTGATGGTCAATGTACTGCGACGCGTAGGCCTCGTTGTTCGTCACGAAGCTGCGTGCGCCAAGCCCCAGGTCTTGGATCAAGCACGCCTGCGCGCCCCCGTCTTCCGATTCCGCTCCGCACTCCACCTCAACCCACCACAGCCAGACATTTGCGTCCGGCGCAATCCAGAGCGTCACACGGCACAGGAAGCCCTCGGTCTCGCTCACCCAGACAAACCGATCCTGACCGGTTCCGATGCGGACCCGCGCGCTGGGCCCGACCACCTCTACCGTCCGCTCGTCCTTTCCGGGCCGACTGACGCGGAGCAACACCCGGCCAATCCCGCCGAACAGCGGGGCGCCGAGCGCCTGATTGATCATGATGGTTCCCGCCGGATCGTGATGCTCGATGGCGAAGAGACACCCGTTGGGCAGACGACTGATTGCAAGCCCAGTCGTATTCGTGATCCAGGCAAGGCCGAGGTCGC
>DATJQT010000457.1:0-6132 GCA_035505475.1 Vulcanimicrobiaceae bacterium | reverse complement strand
GGCGCTGGCCGCACGTGGGCACGCCATCCGCGTGTTGCCCGACTGGTCGTGGGTGGTCGGCGGGGGACAGGGGGTATCGGTGGATCCCGGCACGGGCACGCTGAGCGGCGGGGCCGACCCTCGGCGGGATGGGTACGTGATGGGGTGGTGAAAGAGGACTTCCGCTCAGGCTTCGACAGGTGCAGCCCGAGCGGAAGTCTTTGTCGAAAGCGAAGGCCTTACATCGGTTGATCGGCGCTCGGCCCGTAGATGGAAGGGATCGGCACGTCCAACAGGCGCAGATAGACCGAGAGCTGTCCACGGTGATGGATCAGGTGATTCATCAGCACTGCGCGGATCACGCCGATGCGGGGCATTTCAAGCAGGACCTTCCCGTCCTTCTTGAGCCGCCAAACCGCCATCAGCCGTTCGGGCGTTTGTCGCTTCATCATGTCGGTCGCCTGGACGACGGACTTGTCGAACACGGCCTGAATCTCGGCGGGGCTTTTCCCGGTCTGCGGCGTGTGGCCGCCGCTCATGTCGACTTCGTCCTTTTCGAGGATTGATGAGACCCAGCCGGGGATTTCGGCAATATGCGTGGCCAGCCGTCCCAGCGTCATGGATTTCACGTGGGGCTGCCAGCCGAGGCGGTCAGGCGGGAGACGCTGCAAGAGACGGCGAGTGGTACCGGCTTCGTGCTCCAGTTCGTTCACAATCGGATCGATCATATTCATGCGTCACCTCCGAAGTGGGTTATGCGGCCATGATCGGTAAGCGCCGTTCACTCTAGCGGCGCAAGCAAAGGAGTGCAACAGCCTTGGTTGCCTTGCTTCGTCCGTTGACCCGTGTAGCCGCCGCCTGTTTCTGGGCTGTTCTCCTGCTCGGCGGATGCAGTCGTTCGCTCGACCTCGAGGGTCCGCATCAGACGACGCCGCTAGACCGGATACCGATTGTGCTGGTCCCCGGGATCGGACGTGAGGTCGCGGATCAACTGCGCGGCGGCACGCTGGTGCCCTTCTCGGGACTCACACTCCGGACGGACACCCAGGCCCTGGCAAGCCTCGGCGATCCGCTGTTCCCGGCAGGCGCCGCCGATGCCGATGCGGTGTCCAGGCGGCTGGACCGCGCCCTCCGCCTCGCGACTGTGCGCGGCCTGCAGGACCTCCTGACCACGCTCGTGACAGAGCACGGGTACGTGCGGGGCGATCCCGAGCGTGTCACCGACAAGGATTATCTCGACAACCCTCCCGAGATCCGCGACGACCGGACGACTGCCGCCTCGCTGTTCGTTGTCTATTACGATTGGCGGCGCGACATCGTCGAAAATGCGTGTGTCTTGGCCAGTCGGATCGCGGGCATCCAGGAACAGACCGGTGCCGAACGTGTCCACGTGGTTGGATATAGCCTGGGCGGGGTCGTCGCCCGCTATTACCTCCGGTACGGTGGTCGCGACGTCATCCGCAACCGCGCCTGCCCACTGGGAGACGCCGGTGCGGTCAATCGGCCGGGCGCGGATGTGGTCGAGCGGCTGATCACGCTGGGCTCGCCGCATCGCGGCTCCTTCTTGTCCTTCCGCTCGCTTCTCCAGGATTTCAGCATCATCGGACTGAATCTCGGCGTACGGGACGCCGTCTTCACGATGCCATCCGCCTGGGAATTGCTGCCGATGCCGATGGAGGATGCGGACGGCCGCGTCCCGCTGCTCGTGCGGGACGGCCAGGTCGAGGCGGTTTCGCTCTACGACGTCCAGACCTGGGAGGATAACGGATGGCTGCGGACTCACACCGATCCGCACGAAGCAGTGCGCATTGCAAAGGCTATGCTCGCCAGGGCGCGCGCCGTTCAGGCCCGTCTGGCAGAGCCGAATGCACATGAGGATGCGGTCTCTCGACTCGCCATCACCGGCGATTGCCGGCCGACGCAGGTATTGGCGATGGTGGGGAAGAACGGTCCGGAATTCCTCCCACGCGGGGCCGTGAGCGGCCCGCAGATTGGTATTGTCACGGAGCCGGGCGACGGGGTCGTCACTCAGCAGAGCGCGCTGGGCATGTCGCCGGGGTCGACGCTTTCGACGCTGGAGCTGTGCACCACCCACAACGGCTATTCAGCGGACCCCGCTGTCCGGGCACAGGTCTACCGATTTTTGCACCCATGAACCGCGCGCCGTCCGCGATCTTGTCCGCCGTGCCTCGGTAGAGTATCATAAGGGTCTTCACGGCCAGGTCCGCAGTATTTCACCGATTGGAGGGGATCCATGACATCAGAGACGTTTGGCGCGCGCGGAACTCTTGAGACGCGGCAAGGTCCGATCGGGATCTTCCGGCTCGAGGCGTTGGAGAAAGCCGGTCTCGTCCGTGGGATGGATCGGCTGCCGTTTTCGATCAAGATTCTTCTCGAGTCCGTGCTTCGTGCCGTCGATGGCGAGCTGGTCACGGACCGGGACGTACGCAAGCTGGCAGGCTGGTCGGCGACGGCGCCGATCGACGCGGAAGTGCCATTCATGCCGGCGCGCGTGCTCCTCCAAGATTTTACCGGCGTCCCCTCTGTGGTGGACCTGGCCTCGATGCGCTGGGCGATGAAACGGCTCGGTGGCGATCCCGCCCGGATCAATCCGCTGGTGCCGGTGGATCTCGTCATTGACCATTCGGTGCAGGTGGATGTTGCCGGTGTGCCGGATGCCTTACGGCGCAACGCCGAAATCGAATTCGAGCGGAACCGGGAGCGGTTCGAATTCCTCCGCTGGGGCCAGCAGGCCTTTGCCAATTTCCGCGTCGTCCCGCCGGCCACGGGCATCGTGCACCAGGTCAACCTGGAATTCCTCGCCAAAGTCGTGATGACACGCCGGTACAACGGCACGACCGTCGCGTTTCCCGATACGGTGGTGGGGACCGATTCGCACACGACCATGATCAATGGTCTGGGCGTGCTCGGCTGGGGCGTCGGCGGGATCGAGGCAGAGGCCGGCATGCTGGGCCAGCCCCTCTACATGGTGGCGCCGCAGGTCGTCGGCGTCAGGGTGATCGGGCGCCTGCGCGAGGGTGTCACGGCCACCGACGTGGCGCTCACCGTGACGCAGATGCTCCGCAAGAAGGGCGTCGTTGAAAAGTTCGTCGAATACTTCGGGAGCGGGCTCAGCCAGTTGAGTTTGGCCAACCGGGCGACCCTGGCGAACATGGCCCCCGAATACGGCGCCACGATCGGGTTCTTCCCTGTGGATGCGGAGACGCTCGAATACCTGCGGCGGACCGGACGGACCGAAGCGGAAGTGGACCTGGTCGAGCGCTACACCAAGGAGCAGGGCCTGTTCCGGACCGACGCCGCGCCGGACCCGCAGTTCACGGATGTCCTCGAGCTGGACCTGGGCACGGTAGAACCGAGCCTGGCGGGTCCCAAGCGGCCGCAGGACCGGGTGCCGCTCGGCAAAATGCGATCGGCGTTCCAGCATGCGCTGACCGCGCCCATTACGGAGCGGGGGTTTGGGCTGAAGTCCGTTGACACGACCGCCCGGGTGCCTGTCGAAGTCAACGGCAAGCGGGCGGACATGGCCCACGGCGCCGTGGTCATTGCAGCCATCACGAGCTGCACGAATACCTCGAACCCGTCGGTCCTTCTCGCGGCGGGTCTGCTGGCGCGCAAGGCGCTGGCGCGTGGACTGTCGGTGCCACCCTACGTGAAGACGAGCCTGGCGCCTGGCTCGAAAGTGGTCACCGAGTACCTGCAAAAGACCGGGCTCTCGCACGACCTCGACCGGCTCGGGTTCAGCGTGGTCGGCTACGGCTGTACCACCTGTATCGGGAACAGCGGCCCGTTGGCCGAGTCGGTCACCAAGGCCATCACCGATGGGAAGCTCGTGGCCGCGGCGGTGCTCTCGGGAAACCGTAATTTCGAAGGACGTATCCATCCACACGTCAAGGCGAATTACCTGGCATCGCCCCCGCTTGTGGTCGCGTACGCGCTGGCCGGGCGGGTGGACCTGGACCTCACGACGGAGCCGATCGGCGCGGATGCCAATGGCAAGCCGGTCTACCTCGCTGACATCTGGCCGAGCCAGAAAGAGGTCGCCGATCTCGAGACCACGATCAGCGGCGAGATGTTTGCCCGCACCTACTCCAACGTCTTTGACGGCAACCCGACATGGAACGCCGTCCAAGCGGGTAGCAGTTCCCTGTACGATTTCAAAGACGATTCGACGTACATCCAGGATCCGCCATTTTTCCAGGGATTGACACCCGAGCCGCCGCCCCTCACGGATATTCGGACCGCCCGCGTGCTGGCGATCGTGGGGGACTCGGTCACCACGGATCACATCGCGCCCGCCGGGGATATCGCCGAAAACAGTCCGGCGGGAAGATATCTCAAATCCAAAGGCGTGCAGAAGAAGGATTTCAACTCGTATGGCGCCCGCCGCGGCAACGATCGGGTTATGGCGCGGGGGAGCTTTGCCAACATCCGGCTCAAGAACTTCATGGTGCCGGGAGTCGAGGGCGGGGTCACGGTGCATTACCCCTCCGGCGAGCGCATGGACATCTACGACGCGGCAGAGCGCTACAAGGGCGAGGGTGTCCCGCTGGTCGTGATTGCGGGAAAGGAGTACGGCAGCGGCTCGTCGCGCGACTGGGCGGCGAAGGGACCCTTCCTGCTGGGCATCCGGGCTGTCATCGCGGAAAGTTTCGAGCGGATCCACCGCAGCAATCTGGTGGGGATGGGAATTCTGCCGCTGCAGTTCGCGCCCGGCCAGAATGCCGAGAGCCTTGGCCTCAAAGGGACGGAGCGGATCACGATCGAGGGGATCAGCGGCGCCCTCAGTCCGCGACAGAGCGTGACTGTGCAAGTCGAACGCGCCGACGGCACCAAGACGAGCTTCGTGGCAACCGCCCGACTGGATACGCCGGTGGAAATCAACTATTACCGCAACGGCGGCATCCTGCAGACGGTGTTGCGAAAGATGGCCAAGGGATAAGACCTAGAGCCGGGGGCTTGCTCTGGGCGCCGCCGAGTCTGTGTTGACAGCTACAAATAGAGACAGCCCCAAGCGGAATGCACTTGGGGCTGTTGTTTTCCTCAGTTGGTCGGCGCTAGGCCGCAACTTTCATCCAGACCGCCTTGACCTGGGTGTAGTTCTCCAGAGCGTGCACGCCGGATTCGCGACCGTAGCCGCTCATCTTGTAACCGCCGAACGGCATGGCAGCATCGAACATGTTGTAGCAGTTCACCCAGACGACCCCGGCGCGGATCGCCTTCGCGATGCGATGCGCCTTGGCGATGTCGCGGGTCCAAACGCCGCCGGCCAGGCCGTAGATCACGCTATTGCTGTGAGCAATTACTTCCTCTGTGTCCCGGAACGGAATAGCAGTCAGCACGGGGCCGAAGATCTCCTCCTTGGCAATACGCATCTCTGGCCGGACCCGGTCGAGCACCGTTGGAGCCACGAAGAATCCTTTTGCATATTCTCCATGGCTTAACCGCTCGCCACCGACCAAGGCGTGCGCCCCCTCTTGCTTGCCGATACCGAGATAGCCGGTTACACGCTCGAGTTGTTCTTTTGAAATGAGTGGCCCCATTTGGGTATCCGGGTCGAGGCCGTTTCCGACCTTGATCTTTGCCGCCTGCTCAGCCATCTGACGGACGAATCGATCGTAAATCTTCTGTTCAACGAAGAGGCGGGATCCGGCACAGCAGACCTGGCCAGAGAGGCGGAAAATGCCCCACATGGCTCCCTGGATGGCCTGATCCAGGTCGGCGTCTGCAAACACGATATCCGGCGATTTCCCGCCCAACTCCAGCGTGACCTTTTTGAGATTCCCCGCTGATGCGTGTACGATCTTCTGCCCGGTTGTGTGCTCTCCGGTGAACGCGATCTTGTCCACATCAGGGTGAGAGGCCAACGCGGCGCCGGCGGTCTCGCCAAATCCGGGACAGATGTTCACCACACCGGCGGGGAATCCCGCCTCCATGATCAGTTCGCCATATCGAAGTGTCGTCAGGGGCGTCTGCTCAGCCGGCTTCAGCACGATGGTGCAGCCCACAGCCAACGCCGGAGCCAGTTTCCAGGTGGCCGTGACGAGTGGACTGTTCCAAGGCACGATGGCGCCCACCACGCCCAACGGCTCACGCTGCGTGTAGGTGAAGAACTCGCCCGGAACCGAGGTTTCA
>DATJQT010000456.1:0-20359 GCA_035505475.1 Vulcanimicrobiaceae bacterium | reverse complement strand
GTCGCCCGCGCTTCTGCCAGCCGACGCAGCTCCTGCGTTGGCGGAACGGGCGTCCGGCCACCGACCCGGGTCAGGATGACGGTCTGGGAAATCTCCGGGGCCGTCAGCTCGGTCCGGAGCGCGGCGGCGGCCGCCTGAAATGCACTGACACCGGGCACGACCTGATACGGTATCCCGAGCGCATCGAGCCGCCGCATCTGCTCCCGAATGGCTCCATAAATGGACGGATCGCCGGAGTGTAGGCGGACGACGTCAATGTCCTGAGCCTGCGCCTGCCGGTACACCTCCACGATCTCGTCCAGCGTCATCGCGGCGGAATCGTACCGTGTGGCGGTGGACGGCAGGAGCGCCAGGACATCCGGGCCGATCAGCGATCCCGCATACACGCAGCACTGGCAGGTTTGCAGCAACAGCGCCGCGCGCACCGTCAGCAGCTCGGGATCACCGGGACCGGCCCCCACGAATATCACTTGCATCCTTTCGCTCTCCCCTCCGGACCCTCGCGGCTGCCCAGTTGCGTCCGTTAGCCTTCAACCGCGAGCAAAGCTCGTGACCGTGTTCGTGTTCGTCTCGGTATCCGGCGTTGGGTACTTTCGATACTCTTCGCGTACCGCGACGCGGACGTCAGTTCCCTGTCGTCTTTTCGCCTCTGCGTTCTTTCGCCCATGCCCCCCCTACTCCGTGCTCCCCCTCATGACTTGCCGGCGTGGACCAGGATGACGGATAGGTATCCGGCTTCCGGCGCTTCTGCGTAGAGTCTCCGCAGATCGAGTTCTACCCGCTGCCCCTCCTGCCCGGCGTGGCTGACGAACACGGCGCGATCGATCAATCCCGCCTCTTGCAAGAGCGCCAGGATTTCCTGGAGCCGTTTGCCGATCTTCATCAGCACCACCGTGCCGCCGCGCTGCAAGGCATCGCACACCGGTTGGAGGTCATCGGCCGTCGGTATGATCGTCAGCAGCTCTTTGCGCTCTCCGAGGGGGAAATTGGCGAGCGCGGCCCCGGCGCAAAACGCCGTGACTCCCGGAACCGTGACACTACACACCTCCGGCAGTTGCTGCGTTAATGCACGCAGCAGGTACACGTAGGTGGAATACACGAGCGGATCCCCGAGCGTCAGGAAACACGCGTCGGCGCCCGATTCGAGAACGCGAGCGATCGCTCCTGCCGATGCCGTCCAGCTCTTTGCGAGCTCGGCGCGATCCTCGGTCATCGGGAAGACCAGTTCGCGCACCTCGGCATCGGCTCCGAGGTATTGACGCGCGATGTCGAGCGCCACGCTCTCGGCTGCGATGCGCGCCTTCGGGACGAACACATGGTGGGTGCGCGCCAGCACGGCAGCGGCCTTCACCGTCACGAGCCCTGGATCTCCGGGGCCGACGCCGAGACCATAGAACGTGCCCAGGGTCATGTCAGCGTCCCCTCTCGGGCGAAGACGACGATACTGCGACTCGGCAGCGCATACGTCTCGAACTCTTCGACGCTCATCTCATGGACACGCTCATCCGGCAATGTCAGATTCTCGCACACGTACAGGATATGCGTTCTTGCCAGCGCCTGGCCCAGGGCTCTGAGCCAAGGCAGCGTTGAGGCGTTGCCGGCCAGCACGGCGATCTTCGGCGAATGCCCCAGCGACTCTACACTGACCGCCGGGATCCCTTCGTGTGCGCTGAGCAGTGTGGCATCGAACCAGTCCAGCCCCAGTCGCGCAAAAGCGACCTGCACCGCCGTGATGCCGGGGATGACCCGGCAGACCGTCCGGCCAAAGCGCCGGATGACCGGCTGGGCCAGGCTGCAGACACCTGGGTCGCCGCTCACCACGACCGTAATCCGCTCCCGGCCGACACGGGCCGCGATGGCCTCGAGCGCCTTCGCGATGTCGGCTCCCAACACGATCCGCTCCGCTCGCGTCGGGGGTAGGCCATCAAGGACCCGGCGCGCGCCGACCAGCACGTCTGCCGATTCTATGGCCTCCCGTGCGGCGGGCGTCAGGTAATCCGAGGCTCCGGGCCCACACCCGACAATCGTGATGTCGCAGGACAATTCCTGACCGCCCAAATTCGTGCCCTCGGTCATTGCCACACCGACAAGTCCCCGTCCGCCCCGAGGACGTCGCCGGCCATATTGACCAGCAGTACCGAAACGGGTGTCTCCTGGCCGATCCGCTCAATGATCGCCTGCCGCACCGCGCTCGCAAGTGCCCCGGCAAGTAGGCTGCGGTCTGCAGGGGTTAGCCCCGCGAAGATGCCCTCCACCGTTGCCGATTCGGGCAGTGCAGCACCAATGAGCCTTGCGCCGAGGGCGCTGACAGCCGGCACGGGACTCTTGGAATGTGAGGAATGCGTGTCCCAATCCCCATCGGCCAGTTTAGCAAGCTTGCCAGGATGGCCCAGGATGAGCAGCCGCTCGAAACCGCATCGAGCAGCATGGTCGAGCATGAACCCCCACTGATTGTTCACCTGGATCACTTGCTCCGACCGGAGCGTCAGATGGCGCCGCGCCGCGCGATCGCCGATGTTGCCGGGCACCAGGACGGGCGCAGAGATGCCACAGGCCCTCGCCACATCCAGCGCGCACTTTAACGCGTCACAGAGCGCCGGCACGCTGACCGGCCGCACCCGGCCGGTCGTCCCTAGGATCGAGAGACCCCCGGCGATCCCCAAACGAGGATTGAACGTACGGGCCGCCAACTTCTCGCCGCCGGGAATCGCAACCGTTACTCGGACTCCCCGCCGCATCACTTCCGCCACCGCCGCCCGGATCATCGCGCGCGGGCCGGGATTGATCGCGGGCTCTCCTGGCGCCACGGAGAGTCCTAGCTTCGTCACCACGCCAACGCCCTCGCCCGCTGAGAAGCGGATTTCATCTCCGGGAACGAATTCGAGGCGTGCGACGATCTGCGACCCGTCGGTCACATCCGGATCGTCTCCGGCGTCTTTTTGCACCGCTGCCTCTACCGCGTCTCCTTGCCTTCGGCAAAACGCGACCGAAAAACTGACGCGACTGCCATCCTGCAGCGTGATCTCGACCACCGGCGGCGGCACCCCGCCTGACAGCACCAGGGCCGCCGCCTTGGCGGCTGCCGCTGCGCAGGCCCCTGTCGTGTATCCGCCCCGGAGCGCCGACATTAGTCCACCTTCATCTTGAGCCCGATCACGTCGCTCGGAATCAACTCGAGCAGTTGCCGGCGCGCCTCTCCAACGGTGAGCGGCAACCCGTTGATCGGCACACCATCCACGCGCTTCAGTTCGTCCAGCAGGTGCGAGATATACGGGAGCCGCAAGCTGGCCTTCTGGAGCAGCTCGTGATCGCAGAAGACGTGCTCGGCTGGTCCTTCTTTGAGGACCTGGCCCTGATTCAGCAGGTAGATGCGGTCGGCAAACAAGGGCAAGGTGTCCACGAGGTGCGTGGCCAGCACAACCGTGATGCCTTGGCCCCGATTCAGATCGCCGAGCAGCCGCATCATCGCGTGCTCGCCGGCAGGGTCCAGCCCGGCGGTAGGCTCGTCGAGGATCAGGATCTCCGGCCGCATTGCTAACACGCCGGCAATGGCGACGCGCTTCTGCTCACCGAAGCTCAGATGGTGAATGGCTCGGTCCCGGAGTGCGCTCGCCCCCACCGCCGCGAGCGCCTGCGCAACCCGCTGCTCGATTTCTGCCGCAAACAATCCGAGATTGCGCGGCCCGAACGCCACGTCCTCCGCAACCGTTGCGCACACCAGCTGATCGTTCGGATTCTGGAACACCAGCCCCACGGACTGGTACAGCTCGGCCTGGCTGTAGCTCGACAGGTCGCGCCCTCGGACACGCACGGCCCCTTCGCGAGGCCGGAGCAGTCCAACCAGGACCTTGATCAAGGTCGTCTTGCCGGATCCGTTGGAGGCCAACATGGCAACGAACTCACCGGTGCGGACGCGGAAGGTCACGTCCTGAAGGGCGAGAAAGCCATCCGGGTATGCGAACCAGACCCGCTCCGCCTCGATCGCGACTTGCCGAATCAAGCAAGCCTCCATTCCAGGACGCAATACAGACCTAAGAGCAGGACGAGCGCGCCGGCGAGCACGAGCCAGTCGCGCCAGCCTGGCGTCGGCATTGGCCCAAAAGGCATCTCCCCGCGATAGCCGCGAACCTGCATGGCCTCGTGCGCACGGACCGCTTGGTCCACGGATCGGAGCACCACGGTGCCGGCAACCATTCCTGCGGATGTCCAACCCCGCCGGATGTCCGCATATCCAAGGCGGACCTTCTGGGCGGCCGTGAGATCCGCCACCATGTCCAGGAGCGTGAAGGTGTACCGGTACATCAGCAGGGCCATCTCGACCCACCCCCGCGGCATGCCCAAGGCGCGCAGCGCGTGGAAGATTCGGTGGGCGGGCGTGACCGCCGTGAGCAGCAGCACGATGCTCACTCCGCCGAGCACGCGACTGATCAGCGCAGCCCCGCTTTGGAGCGAGCCGGCGTCGAGCCACCAGCGCAGCGTGACCGCCGTCCCGACCATCGTCATCGGTCCCGCCAACCGCAGCGCCACCTGCCGCGTGGGGACACCCACCGCCACCGTGGCCGTCAGGCAGAGCAGGGACACCCCGATCGGAAACGCGGCATGCCCGGACAGGAGCACGCCCGCGAGCCCCGCCGCCGCCGCGCCCAATTTCATGCGGGGGTCCAGGCGCGCCAACCAGTTATCCTGCCTCGCAAAAATATCCGAAAAGAGCGCGGTGAGGCTCATCGCGACTTCTCGCACGGGTTGCTTTTCCGCGGGAACAATTCGCGAAAGTAATACCCGGCCACGAATCCACCGACAATACCCGCAATCAGAAACACGAAAACCCGCAGATCCCCCTCGCCGGGGTCGAACAACGGCGACTGAGGCGGCCGGCCCGCGGCCGTGGCATATTTCTCCACGACCGTTTCGTCCACCCCCGGCCAGGCTCCGGCTTGCACCAGCCCCACAGACACGGCGGCCAGAATGACGATGGCCAGCACGGCTGCCGATAGCTTCCTCATGCGGCACGCCCTGGCAAGACTCCCAGGCATTCCAGCAGGCTCGGCCGGCGCGATTGGACGAACCGATACACGCCGGCCGTCAAGACGCCTTCCAGGATGCCGATCGGCAGCTGTGTCGGCAAGAAAGCCAATGCAATTGCCCCAAACATGCCCCCCAGCGATCCGTTCCCATGCAGTGCACTGGCCAGCTCGAAAGCCGTCGTCGCATACGTCGCCCAGTCCGCAAGAAGCCCGGCCAGGAACGCCGCGACCCACAGCGGCAGGCGTGCGCGCCGCGCCGCGTGAAACACCGCATACCCGGTCAGCCCGCCCACGATGCCCATCGAGACGATGTTCGCGCCGAGCGTCGTCAATCCGCCGTGTGCCAGAAAGAGCGCCTGCAGCAAGAGCGCGATGCTCGCCACCACCGCCGTGAGCGCCGGGCCGATAAGGATCGCCGCGAGGCCTGTCCCGGCTGGATGCGAGCAGCTGCCGACCACCGGCACCGGTATCGGCATGCAGGAGATCACGAACACTGCCGCCCCCACCAGGCCGACCATGGGTTTGAAAAATGGAGTACTGCTACTGCGCAGGCGCAGCTCCCGCAGGCCCCAGGCTACGAATGGAATCGCGACGAGGTACCACAGGCCTGCCCACGGTGCGGGCAGGATCCCCTCGGTGATGTGCATCGCATACGCGGCGTCCGGGATCGCGCACAGCGTCAGGACGGCCGCCGCCCAGGCTAGCCTCTTTGTCATACCGGCCCCGCGTTGAATGTGGTCTTCGTTCCGCTATCCCAGCCGTCCCAGAGGTACGCGTCCTGCCGCTCGTCCGCGATGAGGCGAAACGCGTAGCGGACCTGCTCCTCGTACAGCTCGCAGAACGCCCCCGGGCGATCCATGGCACCGTTCATCTCGAACGCCTCGGCAGGACAGGGGGCACCGCAGAAGTGCCGCACCGCACAGCGGCGGCAGGGCTCGATCTGCTCGATGCGGCGGCCGGTCACCTGACGGAATGCCGGGCTCGACAGCGCTGCTTCGATGTTCCCCCGGAACAGGTTCCCGCCCTGGAACTGCGGCAGGCCGATGAATTCGCTGCAGGGGAAGAGGTCACCGGCTGCCGACACGGCAAAGAAGGACCGGCCGCCTCCGCACGGCGAGATGTCACACATCAGGCGGCGAGCCTGGGGTGCGAGAATGCCGATCAGCACATTCGCGAAGTTGGCCACCACCAACTTGCGCCCGGTCTCCTGGTGCAGCGCATGGGTCCGGTCCAGCGCAGCCAGATAGTAGCGGGCCAGCGCATGATCGGTCGGCTTGATCGCCCGGGCACCTGCCCGCGTGCAGCGCACGGGGTTCAGCATGCAGGTCGCAACGCCGCGCTGGTGCAGGAACTCCACCATGCGAGTCAGATGACGCATGTTGTGCCGTGTGACGGTGCAGATCACACTCGCGTTCGCATACCCGCGGAGCTTGTCGAGGGTTGTCAGCACCTGGGAAAAGACGCTCTGCCCAGCCCACGTCGTGCGGGTCCGGGACGCCACCGCGTCGACATCGGCGTCCAGCGACAACCCGATCGCCACCCCGCGCGCTGTCAGGAATTCCAGGTCAGTGTCGTCAATCAATGTGCCATTGGTCTGCACACCAAAACGGAAATCGTCATGAAACGCCTGAATCCCGGCGAACACCGCCGCTTTGTTCAGCAGCGGCTCGGCGCCGTGGAATACGACCTGGGGCCGCTGTCCGGCGGGCAGGTGTTTCCGGAAATAGCGCAGCAATATGCGCAGCGCTTTCAGGAGATCCTTGGGCGCCATCTGCGTGCCGCGGCGGCGCATTGGCTCCGGGATGTAGCAGTACCGGCAGTTCATATTACAGCGATCGGTCGGATTGAAGTACACTGCCGAGGGCGTCAGCCCGAACCGGAATGCATGCATCTCTTCCGCGAACGCTGCCGCTTTGCGGCGGTACTGCTGCAGGACCAGGCCGTCGGTCAGCGCATCGGCAAGCCGATCCTTTCGGATCAAGGCCCAGAATGCTGTGTCGGGATCCACCAGCCCGAGGTAGGCCGGATGGTCGATGTCCACTGGTTGAAGCGTAGAGCCATTGCCCGTGTTGAAGTGCCGCCCCCGCGACGAGGCACCTGTACTCTTGCCTGAAACAGTCATTCGTTTGATCCTTACCTCGAGAGAAAGCCGGGGGCGGGCAGTCCCCGGGGGGCTGCCCGCCTAAGCGGCCCGCCGCACCGTGTTACTTCTTTTTCGCTTCCATCATGACGTAATGCGACAATCCCGTCCCCGTCGCCTTGCAGCTCTTGCGCGTGGCGATTACCGCTTTCGGCTTTGCGCTGCTTTTCGCCTTCACCATAGATCACCTCCCTTCCTTTGTGGATTGATGAGCGGCCAGGGTGCAGAAGGCGTGCAACGCCGCCACCGCCAAGGTGCTCCCGCCGCGCCGGCCGCTCGTGGTAACGAATGGCACCCCGAGACCCATCAACTCTTCCTTGCTTTCGACGACGTGGACGAAACCGACCGGCATCGCCAACACGAGCGCCGGCTGCACCCCCTCCTCGACGATGAGCCGATTCAGCTCCAGCAGGGCGACCGGTGCGTTTCCGAACACCGCGATGCCGCCCGCCAGCGCAGCACGCGCCGTGCGCAGCGCAAAGAGTGACCGAGGCAAGCCGTTCCGCTCGGCCTCGGCGGCCACCTCGAGATCCGCAACGTGACAATGGATGCCGTCCGGGCCGTATCCGGGCCAGGCGCTCTGGAGTCGAGCGAGCGATAGCCCAGCCCGGATCATATTGGAATCCACATACAGTGGCGCCCCCCGGCGCAGCGCCTCAACACCGGCGGCGATCGCGCCCGCTGAGAACCGCACGGCAGGCCCCAACGACAGGTCGCCGCACGCGTGAATCATGCGGCGCACGATTTCCCACTGCTCGGGCGAGAAGCCGTCCGCCGCCGGCCGCTCCGCGTCGATAATCGCGAACGAGCGCGCCTCGATCTCTGCCCCGCTCATCGGCTGCGCCAAGAGAGCATGGATGCGCGGTGGCGTGCTCATGCGGCCTGCTCCAGGCATGCGCGGAACCGGGCAGTCGCCTGCGGCCGCGATGCAAAGTGAAGATGGAGATAGCTGGCCAGCACCGAGCCGGACTGGTACCCATCCTCGGCCGCTGTGTCGTTCCGGCGATACTGCACGGCGTAGGCCGTCGGCCAGTCGGGACGGGCCACCAAACCGGAATAGTGAAACTCGTGGCCGCGCAGCCGCTCGCCTGCCCGCCCCCACAGGCTGTCTCGGGTCAGTGTGACCTCGACATAGCCCAGCGATTGGCGGCGCGCATACATCCGCGTCCAGGCGGGCACCAGACCCAGCAGCGCGTGTCGCCCTCCGTCCAGCGTTTCGATCCCCTCTGTCAGGTACATGAGTCCGCCGCACTCGGCGTATAGCACGCCGCGATTCCTGGAGAAGCGGCGGATCGCCTCGAGCATCTGGGTGTTGTCAGCCAGCGCCGCCGCATGCTCCTCGGGATACCCGCCTCCGAGATAGATCCCGGTCACTCCCGGTGGCAGCGAACTGTCACGTAGCGGCGAAAAGCAGACCAGCTCGCAGCCCGCTCGCTCCAAGGCTTCCAGGTTGTCTGGATAATAGAAATGGAAGGCCTCGTCTTGCGCCACCCCAACCCGACAGGATGGCGCACATGCCGCTTCCTCCGGCGCTGGGACCGTCCATGCGCCGGCCCGGCCGGCCGCCTCCAGAATCGCGGGAACGGCCACCGCCGATTCCACCGCAGTCCCGAGACGACCCACCGGCACGTCGCCGTCCGCAGTCACCAGGCCGAGGTGCCGGCTGGGCAGCTCAGGCAATGCGCCGCGGCGCACGGCCCCCACCAGCGGGGGCAAGTCGGCCGACTGCAACGAATCGGCGAGCCACTCCATGTGCCGTTCCGAGCCGCACCGATTGGCAATCACGCCGCCCACGCGAATGCCGGGATCGAAGGTCGCATACCCGTGGACCGTGGCGGCCAGACTGCGCCCCATCCCATGGGCGTCCACGACCAGAACCACCGGAGCGTCGAGCCAGCGCGCAATTTCCGCGGTGCTGCCTTCGACCGAGGCAGCATCTGCCCCGTCGAACAGTCCCATCACGCCTTCGATCACCGCGATGTCGGCGTCCTGACAGGCCCGTCCGAACAGCTCGCGGACATACGCTTTACCCATCATCCAGCCGTCCAAGTTGTAGCAGCGCCGCCCGGAGGCAAGTGCGAGATAGGTCGGATCGAGATAATCCGGGCCGACCTTGAAGCACTGGACGCGTAGCCCGCGCTGCCGCAAAAGCCTCGCCAAGCCCACCGCAAGCGAGGTCTTGCCGACGCCACTCTGGGTGCCCGCAATCACGACCCGAGGCAGTCGCATCAATACTCCACACCCGGCTGCGCCTGGATGCCCCGCGTCAGGCCATGGCTCACACAGCGCATTTCCGTCACGGTGTCCGCCGCCTCGACCAGACGCTTTGTCGCTCCACGACCAGTCAGCACGACGCACACCGGGCGAATCCGGGCCCGGAGAAGCGCCAGGACGGCATCCTCTTTCAGGAGGCCGCGCGCGACGGCCACACAGACCTCGTCCAGCACCATCAGGTCCAGCGGCTGAGACGCCAGCGCCTCACCGGCACGCGCAAGCCCAGCCTCAGCCGCTTCCCGGTGCCGTGCAAAGGCGAGCGCGTTTTCCGGAGGGAGAAACCCGAGCCCCGTCTGCACGATCTCGACACCGGGGAGATGCCGGCTGGCAGCCAACTCTCCTGTCGTCTCGTCGCTCTTCACGAATTGCACGACCAGGACTCGCTGGCCGTGCCCCGCAGCGCGTAGCGCCATGCCCAATGCCGCCGTGGTCTTTCCCTTGCCGTCGCCCGTGAACACCAGCGTGCGCCCGTTCACACCCACAGTCCTTGAATCAGCATCCGCAGCCCCGCGAACACCAGCAGCGCGAGACACGAGGTCGTCAGCATCAGCCGGTTGGCCTCGCCGATGTGTCGGGGTGCCAGCGTCTGCAGCGGATCGCCGAGGCGGGGCCGCTCCGACGCTCGGCCGAAATAGTAATTGCGTCCGCCGAGCTGCACGCCGAGGGCGCCGGCGACTGCCGCTTCTGCCAGTCCCGCGTTCGGACTGGGGTGTTTGAGGGAGTCGCGCCGCGCGATCCGAGCGGCCTGGACTGGGCGAAGCCCCAGCAGGGCGGCGGCCATCGGCACCAGGGGAGCGGTGAGACGCGCGGGCAGCCAGTTCACGAGGTCGTCGAAGCGGGCCGAGGCCCACCCGAACTCGATCCAGCGCTCGTTCTTGTAGCCGAACGTCGAATCCAGTGTGTTGGCCGCCTTGTACAGCATGGCGCCGACCGGTCCTCCCAGCACGGCGAAAAACAGGGGCGCGGTGACGCCGTCCACGAGATTTTCCGCGACGCTCTCGACCGTTGCCCGGACGACCTCCGGCTCGGACAGCGCATCCGTATCCCGCCCCACCATCATTCCGACTCGCCGGCGCGCCTCGACCAGATCTCCGCCCGCGAGCGCCCGGCGCACTCGGCCACTGTGATCGATGAGATCGCGAGCGGCCAAGCAGGTCCACAGCAAGAGGATGGCCGCGACGTCGCCGGCAAGCGGGTGCATGCGAGTGGCCATCTGCAGAACAAGCCAGGTGGCCGTTCCGGTTGCACCCAATACCGTCGTGACGGTCAACATCCCCGCCCATCTCGCGCTCGGCACAAGACCACGCAACGGCCTTTCCAGTCCGGCAGCGAAACGGCCAACCACCTTCACGGGATGCGGTAGCCAGCGCGGATCTCCGAGCACGAGATCCAGTCCGAACGCGATCGCCAACTGGTATTCGAGCCTCATCGCAGTTTCATCAGCCGGTAGATCTCTTCAATCCGGACGTTCTCGCGGACGACGTCTGCGAGGCGATCGAAGGCTGCCTCCAGATCGTAGGTGGCCACCACGTGTCCGATCGGCGCCAATCCTTTTCGCCGGCGCAGTCCGTCCACGAACCAGCGTCGGAACCCGTCGGCGTCGAAAATGCCGTGCAGGTAACTCCCCCACACCAACCCGTCGGCCCGCCCCACGCCGATCACCTCGCCGTCGGCGCGGACGACCATGGGCTGCAACGCGTCGGCCGCAACAGTCCGCCCGTGGTGAATCTCATACCCGGTCACGGCGAGGGCGGCCGTCGTGTGGCGTCCGGACACTCGCTTCAGCGTCTTCTCGGGCGCCATCACCGTGGACAGCGGCAGCATGGCAAGCCCGGGCAGCATGCCGTTGCCCGACTCGATTCCATGCGGATCTTCGATGCGCTCGCCGAGCATCTGGTACCCGCCGCACTGTCCGACGATTTCCGTCCGGCCGGCCTGCGCCAAGGCGAGCAGCGCGGCCGCCAAGCCGCTCTGGCGCAGGTACCCGAGGTCGCCGATCACGTTTTTGCTGCCTGGCAGCAGCACGGCGTCCGGCTGTCCCAGGTCCGCCGTCGCGCGGACGATCCGCACCTGGACATCGGGCTCCAGCCGCAGCGCATCGAAATCGGTGAAGTTCGAAATGTGCGGCAGATCCACGACCGCGATCTCGATCTCGGCGCCGATTTTGGGCACATCAGCCGGGGCCGCCTTGAATGTGACAGAGTCTTCCTCGGGCAGCCCGAGGTCACGAAGGTACGGAACCACGCCGAAGGTTGGACGGCCGGTGTGGCGCTGCGTGTAGGTTATCGCGTCATCCAAGAGCGAGGCCTGACCGCGAAACTGGTTGATGATGAAACCGGCCACCAGGCGGCGCTCCCATTCCGCCATCACCTCCATCGTACCGACGAACGAGGCGAAGACGCCGCCCCGGTCAATGTCGCCGACCAGAAGCACCGGCGCATGGGCATGGCGAGCCATCTGCATGTTGACGATGTCGTGGGCCTTGAGATTCACCTCGGCGGGACTGCCGGCGCCTTCTAGGACGACGACATCATGCGCCGTGGCCAGTTCGTCGTAGGCCTGCTGGACGGCCCGGAACGCCGCCGGTTTGTACCGGATGTATTCGGTGACGGTCATATTTCCAACCGGTTTGCCCAGCACGATCACCTGCGAGCCCGTGTCGGAGTTGGGCTTGAGCAGAATGGGATTCATGCGGGCATCCGGCTCGAGCCGGCAGGCCTGCGCCTGCACGACCTGCGCCCGGCCCATCTCCCGCCCGTCCTGCGTCACGAAGGAGTTGAGCGACATGTTCTGCGCCTTGAACGGCGCGACCCGGAAGCCGTCCTGGCGCAAGATGCGGCAGAGCGCGGCGGTGAGCACGCTCTTGCCCGCATTGGAGCTGGTCCCCTGGAACATCAACGCCGGCGTGTGGCGTCGTATCACGGCCGGAGCGGCACTGCCGACCGCGCGCCGCAAGGCGTCGAGCAGCCGACCGTTCTCATCTTCCGTGCGGACGGCCACACGGAAGAAGCGCCGATCGAGACCCTCGTAATTGTCGCAGACCCGGATCGCAATGCCGTCGTTCAAGAGGCGCCGCGACAGCGCGGGAGCATCCAGGCCCGGGTCATCAATGCGCACCAAGAGAAAATTGGCTCGGCTCGAATACACGGTGAGGTGCGGAAGCGCCTGCAGATCCGCAACCAGCTTCTCGCGCCGTTCCCCCACATAGGCGCGCGTGCGCCGGGGATGCTCCTGGTCCCGCGCCGCCGCGGTGCCGACCGCCTGCGCCAAGCTGTTGACCGACCACGCCGGCTGCAGGTCGCGCAGGCGCCGAATGGTGGAGGTATCGGCGATTGCAGCCCCCAGCCGCAACCCCGGGATGGCGAACATCTTCGTCAACGACAAGAGGACCACCACATTCGACGGCCGACGAGAGGTCAGACTGTCCAAATCGTCCACGAAATCCCCGAATGCCTCGTCCACCACGAAGACCGTGCCGGGATGCCCCGCGGCCAATCGGCGCAGCGCGTCCGCATCCCAGACCTCGCCCGTCGGATTGTTCGGCCGGCCCAGGAACACTACGGCATCCTGCAGAAGCTCCGCAGAGACGGGTCCGGCGTCGTGCCAGCCAGGAACGAGAATATGTTCGACCTCGAGTCCAGCCCGCAGCGCGGCGCGTGCGTAATCCACGTACGCGGGGACGAGGATCACGGCCCGCTTGCGCTCGAGGACACGCGGAAGGAGGTAGAGCAGCTCGGTTCCGCCGTTGCCGGAAATGACTTCATCGGCGTTGACCTGATACCGATCGGCCAGCGCCTCGACCAAGAGCGAGCAGTCCGGATCCGGGTAATGCACGAGCCGGCTGACTTGGGCGCTGAGCACAGCGCGCAGCCACTCCGGCGGGCCAAGCGGATTGATGTTCGCCGAGAAATCCAGGAGGTCCTGCTCCGCCTTTCCGGCGGTCCGGGCCAACTGGTAGAGATTGCCCCCGTGCGCAAAGCGGGTCATGGCACTCCTGCAAGGAGAGCCGGCACCGTTTCGCAGAGCTCGCATGCCGCCCCCACCGTGTCGCCAGTCCACCCCCCGATCTTGCTCTGGGACCACAAAGCGACGACGACGGTCACGATGATTGTCCCGGCGGCAGCGCAGAGTCCGTGCCATCCGGCGGCCGCATAGCCAGTCATGGCCAGGATTCCGATTGCCCAGATGGCATCCCAGCGGCTCTTGTGCGCCTCGAACGTCGCCCCCAATCCTGTCGGCCGGGCGTAGGGCAATACGTTCATTGCAATCACCAGTGCCGTCCGGCCGGCAAGCGGCATCAACAGAAGCGCCGGCCAGCGCCGGTCCGCCGGGATCGAGGCCAGCGCGGATACCTTGAGCGCCAGCGCCCCGACAATTGCCAGGACGCCCATCGTGCCGATCCGGCTGTCCTTCATGATCTCCAGCACCCGCTCCCGCGGCCGGCTGCTCAAGAATCCGTCCGCGGTATCGGCCAAACCGTCCAGATGCAGGCCGCCCGAGACACCCACCATGGCCAGGACGATCAGCACATTGCGCGGGCCGGCCGGCAGGACCGCCCCGAGCACGGCATCGAGGCCGACCATCACCAGCCCAGCAAGGAGACCGATGACCGGAAAGAATCGTACGCTCCGCCCCAGCACTGCCGCGTCTTCCGGATCAGCCGACGGCAACGGCAGCACGGTCAGAAATCGGATTGCCGCAAAAAGCGATTTCACCGATCCGCCTGCGACACGGCGGCCTCGCCAAACGTGGTCACGTCCGTCAAAAGGCGCGCGGCCGCCTCGACTAGCGGCATTGCCAATGCCGCGCCGGTGCCCTCTCCTAACCGGAGGTCCAGATCGAGGAGCGGGCGTTTCCCGAGGTGTGCCAGCGCAAAACGGTGACCCTGCTCGACGCTTCGATGGGCTGCGATCATGTACCCGGCAGCGTGCGGCGCGAGCGCCTGTGCGATCAACGCCCCCGCTGTCGAGATCAACCCGTCCACCAGTACCGGCCGCTGCTCCGAGGCGGCGCCGAGGATCAGGCCGGCAATGCCGCCGATCTCGAACCCTCCCAGCTTGGCGAGCACGTCCACGCCGTCATTCGGGTCCGCGCGATTTACTGTCAGGGCGCGGCTGATGACCTCGACCTTGTGCCGGAACTGGGCATCGTCCACGCCGGTTCCCCGGCCGGTGGTCTCTTCCACATCGCTGCCGGTCAAGAGCGCCACGATCGCGCTGCTCGGGGTGGTGTTGCCGATCCCCATGTCGCCGGTCCCGAACAGGTCGGTCGCAGGGCCGAGATCGCGGGCCACGGCGATGCCTGCCTCCAAACAACCCACCGCGTCCTTGCGGCTCATCGCCGGACCCTCGGCGATGTTGCCGGTGCCGGGCCCGATCCGCTTGGACACGATCTTCCCCCTCGCAACGAGGTCACTCAGGTCGGCGGCCACACCCATGTCCACGACGATCACACGGGCGTTCGCCACTTTTGCCAGCGCGTTGACCCCGGCCCCACCCTGGGCGAAATTGTGGACCATCTGGGCGGTCACAGCCTGCGGATACTTGCTGACGCCCGCCGCCGCGACGCCGTGGTCCCCCGCCATGGTGACGATGGCACGGCGCACCACCGGGGGGCGAAGCGAGCGGGTCATGCCGGCGAGCTCCTCGGCCAGATCCATCAGGCGGCCAAGCGCCCAGTGGGGCATCGTAAGCTGGTCCAATCGCGCCCGCGCCTGGGCCCGCCACCCGGCATCAGGCGGAACGATGGATTGTATGGTCGCCTGCAGTCCTTCCATGAACGCGCATCCTCTCTTCGCTTAGATTCCCGGTTTGATGCGGAGGGGCAATCCGCTCACGACGAGGTACACGTCGTCTGCCCCCGTCGCGATCGTCTGGTTGCAGCGCCCGGCCAGGTCGCGGAATCGCCTGCCCAATGCCGTCTCCGGCACGACACCCATGCCCACTTCATTCGTGACGAAGACGACCAGGCCCGGGCGGCCTGCGCAGGCATCCAGCAAATCCTGGGCCCGATGGGCGATCTCGTCTTCAGTCACCTCTTGTCCCTGCGCCTGGCCGGCCAGAAGGTGGTTGCTGACCCAGAGCGTCAGGCAATCCACGAGGCACACGTTGTGGGCGCGATCATCGCGGAGCACCCCGGCCACATTCTGCGCCTCGCCCTTGGTGTCCCAGGCGGGACCCCGCGCCGCCTGATGGCGCTGCACGCGTTCGAGCATCTCGGCGTCTTGGAAGGAGCTAGTGGCCACGTACAGCCGCCGACCAGCTTCCGCCTCCGCCAGTCGCTGGGCAAAAGCGCTCTTGCCACTGCGGCTCCCGCCCGTGACGAGAACGATTCGAGCCATCTCAGCGATCGTCCAGATGACACGTGTCGTTGAGACGCACGAGCACCCCGCGCTCTCCGAACAGGTCCACCTGGCTGATGGACGCACAGTCTGCCCCGAACAGCAGGTAATGGCGCGGATCCAGTCCAAGAAACAGGCAAATCAATGTCCGGATGACCCCGCCGTGCGAGATGAGCGTCACCGGGCGCTGCAGCGCAATGGCTCGGCGTGCAACATCTCCGACACGATCCACGAAGTCGCCAAGCCGCTCGCCGCCCGGAAACGCGAAATCGGAGGCAAAGCGCTCCCAGTCTTTCACTCGGTCGGGATCGCGCCCAGCCATCTCCTCGAAACTCAGCCCTTCCCACTGGCCGAAGTCAATCTCGCACAGGCAGGGATCCACTTCGAACCCGATGCCCAGTGACTCGGTCGCGATGCGTGCAGTTTCTGCGGCACGGGCGAGCGGACTGGCATACACGAGGGTCTTCCCGAGGCCGGCTAATGGTCCGCTCAGGCACTTTGCTTGCCAGCGACCGAGCGCAGAGAGCGGTGTCTCCCGTCCATACGAGAGCGGCCGGCCCTCGGCCATCGGCTCCGCCTCGGCATGTCGGATCAACGTGACCCGCTGCGACACGACTCACCCCAAACAAAAATCCCTGGACGCTGAGTCCAGGGATTCCGTTTTCATCCTTGGAATGGTTGCCGTCTCTAGCCTAAGGCCCGAGGGAGACCGGCATGCGTGCGGGAGGTCTTCTGGCTTCCGGATCCCCTGACCCGCCGGCCTTCCCATCCCGCAAGGGACAGTGGCATGTTCGGCGGTCATCCCCGGTTACAGCGGCGGCTCCGCGACGGATTCGCACCGTCTTCCCTTATCCCGCAGGTTACCAGATAACCCAAGCCTCAGCGGGTGTCAAGGGGAATGCCAGATGAGGTTGGACGACCGTTTATGCCTCCTGCTTCAGAAACGTCCCATCGCGAAGTTCGGTGAATGCTTGCCGAAGCTGCGCTTGCGTGTTCATGACGATCGGACCGTACCAGGCCACCGGCTCTTGCAGCGGCGTGCCCGACACGAGCAGGAACCGGATGCCGGCCTCCCCCGGCTGCACCTGTACCTCGTCACCACGGTCGAAAAGGATAAGGGAGCGATTCTCCGCCGCCGCCGGCGGCGTCGTATCCAGCCAGCCGACAGGTTCAGTCGGCACCTCCAGCGGGCCGGAGGCGTTGCAGAACTTCCCTGCGCCTGCAAAGACATAGGCAAACGCCTGGTGCGTAGTCTCCACCGGTAGCGTCTTGTTCCGGCCGGGCGGCAGGGTCACATCCAGGTAGACAGGGTTGGCCGCGATCCCGTCCACCGGTCCTCGCTTGCCCCAGAATTCGCCGCAGACGATGCGCACCTCGGTTCCGTCATCATCGGTAACGACTGGGATCTCTGCCGCCTTCACCTCCTGATAGCGCGGTGGCGTCATCTTCAGCGCGGCTGGAAGGTTCGCCCACAGCTGAAAGCCGTGCATGCGGCCTGCCGGATCCCCTTTCGGCATCTCCTGATGGATGATGCCCCGGCCAGCCGTCATCCACTGCACGTCGCCCGCGCCGATCGCGCCACGGTGCCCCAAACTATCCCCGTGCTCCACCGTGCCCGCCAACACATACGTGACAGTCTCGATCCCGCGGTGCGGATGCCAGGGGAACCCTTTCAGGTACTCCTCGGGTACATCGCTACGGAAATCATCCAGCAGGAGAAAGGGATCGGTGTCGCTCGTGCTGCCAAAGCCGAAGGCGCGTCGGAGATGCACGCCTGCCCCTTCCACGGTGGGCTTGGATGTACTGAGCCGCTTGACGGGTCGAATCGACATAGCATCCTCCTTGTGGCAATAATCGCGCGGCCGCCCCGGCAAGTCCTCGATCGGCCCACCTCGACCGCGATGACTCCGGCTTACGATCGCTTCAACAGTGCAAAGGCAATATTGCGACCCAACCCGTGAAATGCGAGATAGATCCAGAGCATCGCCAGCGGCTCGAGCAAGCGCGCATTGGCGAGCGGCCCGGCATCCACAGCGTCGAAGCCCACGCCCGATACGAGCTGCATGACTGTCTGCTTCGCTCCCGCATCGTCCGCGGCGACGAACATGACGGGTTTCTGCGCTCCATACGACGGGTTCGCCATGTTGTCCGCGCCGGTCTGGTTGAACGCTTTGACCACCTTGGCGCCGGGCGCCCAGCGAGCGATCTGCTCGGCCGCCGAATCCGTATGTCCGAGTGCCAGGCCCGAGAGATCAGGCTTCAGGGGATTGATGCAATCCACTACAATTTTCTCGGCCAGGCTGCCTGCCGAACGGATCGCCGCCTCGGTTGCAGGCCAGGGCGTGGCCAATACCACGACGTCCGCAAAGCTCACAGCATCTTTCACGGTCCGCGGCTTCAACGCTTTGTATTTCGGACCCGCGGGATCCTTCACACCATAGACGACCTCATGGCCGGTCTTGACGAACTGCTTCCCGAGTGCTGTCCCCACATTGCCAGCGCCGATGATCGCAATTCGCATGCTGTTTCCTCCTTCGCCAAGCTCGTCCTTGCGAGAGTGGTCTCAATGCCGGAGTGCTCGACTCCATGCGTGTCTCTTAGCGGACCACCTCTGCGGGCGACTCGCGCGGGACGATGCGCAGGGTTCGGAGATCCGCTCCGCGCAACACGGTCACGGTCGTCGGCATCCCCACGGGATCGTCAATCAATCGGCGGTGCAGGTCATCAATGCCGCCCACGGCCATTTCTCCGTATCGGACGATGATGTCCCCTGCCGTCACGCCAGCCGTTTCGGCTGCGCTGCCGGGCTCCACGCTGAGCACGCGCATTCCCTGCTCTCCGGCAAGCGCATGAAAACGGACGAGGCGCCTCGGAATCTGCACGGTTTGGCCAGACAGTCCCAGGTATCCTCGCTGGATTTTGCCGTCCCGAATCAGGCGGCCCGCCACGAGCTTCGCCGTGTTGATCGGCACGGCAAAGCAGAGCCCCTGCGCCGGCCGAATCACGGCGGTGTTGACGCCGACTACCCGCCCCCCTGCCGTCACGAGCGGCCCGCCCGAATTGCCGGGATTCAGGGCCGCATCGGTTTGGATCACGTGCTCGATCAGCCGCCCCGAGAAGGCGCGCAGGGAACGGCCCAACGCGCTGATCACGCCGGCGGTGACGCTCGAATCGAACCCGTACGGGTTGCCGATGGCGATGACGAGTTGGCCCACTCGGAGCGTCGCGGAGTCGCCCAGCTCGGCCGGCCGCAAATCCGGCGCGGCCACGCGGATGACGGCAAGATCGGTATCCGGATCGTCTCCAACGAGGTCCGCCTGTAGCTGCCGCCCTTCGGGAAGGGTGACAAGAATCTGCACGCCACCGTGCACGACGTGACTGTTGGTCAGTAGCAATCCGTCCGGCGTGAACAGAAATCCCGACCCGCTGCCCGGCGCCCCCTTGCGCTGCCGCACCTCGATGCGCGCGACCGCGGGACTGACCAGCTCCGCGGCCCCGGTCACGGCGCGGGAATACGCATCCAGAAGCGGCTCTTCGGGGGACTGCGTTGAGTCCGAAGACGTATATTCCGGCATGGCGCGACCCGGATCGGTCGCCCATGCACGTGTGGTACTCATCACGACCTCCTGCCCGATGGTCATGTCCTGCTGGCCCATTCCACACTGCAGCTTGGGCCATCAGGAGCGTAGAGTGGCAGGCACAGGATTGCAAGTAGGCACCTGAATGTGCTATACATACCTTATGGTGCGTGCATATCGTCCCCCGGATGTCTTCGATCCGCAGTGCCCGTCGCAGCGGGTGTTGTCCCTGATCGCCAACCGGTGGACGGCGCTTGTCATCTGCGCCTTGGGCGGCGACACCCTGCGCTACAGCGCGCTGCAGCGGGCGATCGGTGGCATTTCGCAGAAGATGCTCACCCAGACGCTCCGCCGGCTGGAGCGCGAGCGACTCGTCGTGCGCACGGTCCACCCGGTCATTCCGCCCAAGGTCGAATACGCCTTGACCCCCTTGGGACGGAGCCTCACCCGTCCCCTTCAGGCAATCTGCCAGTGGGCCGAGGAACATGCCTCTGTCCTCGGCCGCGCCCGCAACGCCGGTTCGACCTCATCCGCGGCGCGTGACCCCGGACCGTATCGGTCAAGAAGAGAATAAATTCTGGCTCCGAAATCCGAGCCCGATTCCCCCTTGACACGTGCCACCGCCCGGTCCGATACTCCGATAATTCCGACCTCACTTGCCGGAGAAATGGTCGCCTGAAAGGCGCGTTTTCCAGCAGCGTCATCGCACCGACTCGACAGGCCCGTGTACCGTCTGCCCGAAAGAACGAGACGGTTCCCGATGCACAACCCCGAACAGTGCACGTTTGTCTAACGCAACTGCACCATGGAGAAGGAGACATCGCGTGAGAGCTCAATCGTTCATTCGCCTGCTGGTCCTGCTTGCCGTTCTGGGAAGCATTGTGCCGTGCGCCGTGCCCGCGCAGGCGCAAACCATCAAGATCGGGCACGAGGTCGCCCTCACCGGCCCCAACGCGACCTGGGGACAGTCGGAAGCCAACGCGGTCAAGATGGCCGTGGACAA
>DATJQT010000455.1:0-14575 GCA_035505475.1 Vulcanimicrobiaceae bacterium | reverse complement strand
TGAGGCAACGGCCTGCAAAGCCGTGCACACGGGTTCGATTCCCGTCTCCACCTCCAGCTTTCGACCCGGCGCGATTAGCTCAGCGGGAGAGCGCTTCCCTGACACGGAAGAGGTCACTGGTTCAATCCCAGTATCGCGCACTGACGGCCAGCGCACGTCAAAGGCCATTTTCGAGGGAGGTGCCACGACGGGCGTGTGCTCTACGTGTGCTCCTCGAATCAGCGGGCCTTGACGTGTGCTCCCCCCCTCTGCCCGCGCTGGCCGCACGGCGGCCTATCCCATCACACGCGGCCGGTCTGTCGCCGTCCGTAGGGTGCGGACTGCTGAGCCTAAATTGAGGCTCTGACCAGCGGCGTTAAGTTGCCCGTGTGCAGGGCGGTTCGCTGCGGTTCGCGGAGGAGTTTTCGATGAGTTGCGACATCCTCGTGACACCGAGACCCATCGCTGGCCTGGTTTCCCGAGAACCAGGCGGCCCATCTCCGCTGGTCTGGAAGGATGAACGACATGACGGCGAGTTCTCCCAGCGGTGACCAGCCATTGACCATAACGGCGGCGTGGCCCGAGACCGCGAATGCTGGTGCTCGGGTTTCCAACATGCACGTATACCAATGGGACCAAGACCACACCGGCATCTACCTGATGATGGGCCATCTCGGGCTACCAATCTGGGTGGCACCTGACGACCGACAGCGCTGGGAACAAGACCACCCAGACAATAGGGCTGCCGTCGAGCCGTTGGGGGCGTTCTACATGACCGAGAAGATTGCAAAAGATTTCTGTCGGGGATTGGCCAAGCACCTAGGTCTGACCGTCGTGGAAGGAACCCCCGGTGCCGCCAGTTAGCCTGACGGTTGAATCGGCATCAGGTGACACCGCCATCCAGGCTGTGCCGCAATCGGACGGTCCCTACCGGGTGCAGTACGCCCGAATTGGTCCGGTGATACTCCGACCGGCACGTTACGTCATCGCCCCAACTGGCGAGCTATTGGATTTCACCCCAGCCGAGATGGAGTTTGTCGACTACGCCGAGAGGGCGCGGCAGCGTATTGCCGAGCTAAGGAATGCGCCAGCGCCATGGGCGGAGGCCACTCCGGTCGTATCGTTGGGTGCCGAGAGGCCCGTGGTGTCACTTGAGCCGGTAGTCGTAGTTGTATCGGCGGACGCCGAAGCAGCCGCCATTGCCATCTTCCGCCATTTCGCGCTAGAGCCTCCGCCGTCAGCGGTCGCGATATTCCCGAGACAGGATGGCGGACTTCGCCTTCAAACTGTCGGCGCCGAGCGCGCAGTCATCGTTGACATCTCCCCAACTGGCAACGAATTCGTTGGGGAGTACGCCGGAGATGATGTGTATCACACCGAGACGATGCGTAATCCAGCTGACGCGGCGCGGTTCATTACCGACTCCACGCGATGACTGAAGCGGTTGCATTCCCCGCGCTTGAGCCGTGCGAGGAGGCGCTTGACGACCTCTCCGAGTGGTACTACCGACAGATACACCCAACCCGTGTGAGTGACGGCACCGTCGACGCTGAGGCCTTCACCCCGAGTCAGCGCGACGAACGCAAACTCAGCGGAGTCCGAAGTTCGAAACAAACTGCTCGGGGTGCCTACGAGGAGTACCGCCGCGATTTTCCCAACAACCCAACGGCTGGAACGTGGGGAGTGACTCTCGAACAGGTGGCCAAAGCTAAAGGGCGCCTTGTTGATGATTCGCAATGTCCGCCGCCACCCGGCCTCGCATCCTGGCCGACCGGCCATACCTACCTAGACCAGCGCATCAATGACAGGGGTATTCGCAGCAAGATGCGTTTAACCCTCGCGAGAGACGCGACGAATAACGGCTGTCAGCACGCGGCATCCGGCTGAGGTGTCTCGCCGCTCTGGGCCGTCCTCAGGTCGGAAATTGCACCGCCATCGCTTTACGAGCTGACCCATGCACCTAGCCGTCACACGCCACAGCGGGCTAAAAGGCTTTGTGCAAGATTGGAATTCGGTACCGGCCTGGCAGAAACAACCCAAGCCAAGGGAAAGCGCAGCGCAAAGGCTCACCTCCAAAGGCGCAGAAAGATTAGACCTTTCGGTCCGAGGTGGAGAGCTGCACAGTGAATCACCGAAGCAGTCAAGCTGCCCTGATTCGCCGCCTCTGGCGGGCCACCTTCCAGCCCCGCGTTTCAGCTCTCTTCGTGAGGCTCCAGGTCCAGGTGCCCTTGGCTGCTGTGTGCCGCACAGCCCGCGCGCACGCTGGCAAACCGTCGAGCCGTCTGCTCGACGAATTGCTCGATGAGCGCCTAGCGCAGGCTGCCGTCCATGGGTCCGGTTGACGCGCCTTCTGGACCAACGCCGCGAGGTTGAGCAGCACTGGGTTTCCTGACGCCTCAGACCAAGGGGAGGAGCAATGCATCTTCTCGATTCAAGGCAGATGGCTCGCGATAGGGTCAACGGGGGTGCCAGGGCTGAGGATGAGCGGAGGTTCGCGATGGCACGTTCATTCGCGCAGATACAACGGGAAGCAGCGCGAGCACAAGCCGCTCAAGCGCGCGCACAGGCGGCAGCACAAAAGGAATACGAACGCGCCCAGGCGGCAGCAGAGAAGGAGCGCAAGCGCCTCTACATAGAGAGCCGCGCGGCACATGTCGCCGCCATGAACGCCGACCTCGAACACACCATAGAAGCACTGCAAGGACTTCTCGCGGCTTCGTTGAAGGCCGGTGATGTTATCAGCTTCTCGTCGCTGAAGAAGCCAGCGTCGAAACCGGCATGGAAACACGCCCACCTTGAGCGGGCTGAACCCGCCCCAGTGCCCGAAACATTCATGCCTGCCCCTCTTACTGGCCTGGGCAAGCTATTCGGTAAGGCCAAACATGAGCAGGCAGTCGCCGAAGGGCAAACGAGATACGAGCAAGCGGTGAAGGAACATCGCAGTCGTGAGGCGCAGCGAGCCAGCGCGCTGGCAAAGGCCCGGGCTGAGTGGAAGGCTGCCGCAGCACAACTCAAAGAAGAGGCCAAGAAGCAGCATGAGCTGATAGACGCCTTCGAAGCCAACTACCGCAGCGGTGAGCTTAACGCGGTGGAGTCTTACTGCGACATGGTGCTAGAGGCATCCGCCTACCCAGACGGATTCCCGCAGAGATTCAAGTTCCGCTACGTGCCAGAGTCCCGGCTGGCCATCGTGGAGTACGAGCTGCCGACTGTCGATGTGGTGCCAACAGTCAAGGCGTACAGATACGTCAAACAATCTGACTCCATCGCTGAAACCGCCCGGCCCCACTCCCAGGTCAAAGCACTGTACGCATCAATCGTGGCGCAGGTGGCGGTTCGGACGGTGCACGAACTGCTGACATCGGACAAAGCCGGGCACATCCACACGGTGGTCTTCAACGGGCACGTCGACACCACCGACCCAGGCAGCGGCCAACGCATCCACCCATGCTTGGTCACAGTGCGCGCGACACGCGAAACTTTCGACCAACTCGACCTGACTCACGTCGAGCCACTGGCTTGCCTGAGGCACCTTTCAGCTGGCGTATCGACGAGTCCCGCCGAACTCTTGCCCGTCCGTCCCGTGCGGGACTTCAACATGGTGGACCCACGGTTCGTCGCCGAAAGCGACGCCCTGTCAGAACTTGACCAGCGCCCTAACCTCATGGAACTCAAGCCCACTGAGTTCGAGGTGCTAATCCAGAACTTGTTCGAAAAGATGGGCCTGGACGCGCGCCAGACCCGTCCATCGCGCGACGGCGGGGTTGACTGCGTTGCCTGGGACCCTCGTCCGATTTTTGGCGGTAAAGTCGTCATCCAAGCGAAGCGATACAAGAACACGGTGGGCGTATCTGCTGTGCGGGACCTGTTCGGAACCTTGCAGAACGAGGGTGCAAGCAAGGGAATACTTGTGACCACCTCTGGTTACGGGCAGGCGAGTTTCGACTTCGCCCGCAACAAGCCGATTGAACTCATCGACGGGTCGAATCTGCTCTACCTTCTTGCAGAACACACCGGTATTGAAGCCAAAATCGTTCCGCCAGACGACTGGGAAGACCCCATCGCCGACATGCCGGGGCAAGATACGTGAACGCCGCGAGCTTGACCGGAAGCTCACTGGAAGCACTGGCTAAACCATAGAATGCGGCGTTGGGCAGCGCCTCGACCCCGACGAAGCCGCAGCACAGATGCGGGCCGGGTCGAGGGCATCGGCTACGGCGGACACAGCTAAAAGGCCGTGGCGCGGTCTCAGTCCTGCTCCCTCGGGTGCAGCGTGCCATCGGGGTATGCGCGCCACCACTCGCCATCATCGCCACGCTTCAGCGGCCAGTAGTCGCCCCGCTGGTCGACCTCGCCGACCGGGGATACGTTGGCCCGCAACATGTTCTCCTCGTCCCGCTGAGCGCGGCTCTGGCCGACCGTGATGTCATCATTCGGCCATATCCACACGAGCCAGGCCAGCTCGCCCTGTTCTGCCGCCGTATCAGCGTGCGACCGCAGGAATGTGATACTCCGAGCCTGCGGGAACGTCCGAAACGGGAAGCGCGAGAACGCGACCCGGTACGGCTCGCCGCGCTCGAACGCCTCAAGTTCACGGCGGGCCGATTTCGTGACCGGACTGGACTCGTTCAACTCAGAACGCAGGCGCGGCGACAGGTGCGGCGTGTAATCGTCCTGCCACCGTGGGTCTGTGTTCGTCGGTCTGATGCGCGGGTCCACGGCGGCTGCGTTGGCTATCGCCTCGGCCTTAAGCGCCGCGTAAATGCCCGGCAGGTTGGGCGTTTCGCCGTCGTGAGCGTCGGCGCTGAGCATGTCAGGCCCCCACATTCTGCCAGCGACGGTTAGCCGCGTACTGCGCCCGCCGTCCCGCGCTAGTACTGGGCGTCGTCCTCTTCGCCGCCGTCGTCGTCGCCTTCGGCTGCAGCTCCTTCAGTAGGCGTGCGGCCTGCCCGGCTGCCAAGCGAACCTCGGTGGCCAAACGCAGCTTCAGCGCCGGGTCCTCGGTCTGCTCGTAAAGCTCCTGTAGTTCGGCTCTGGCGTCGAGCTGGTCGACCAGCAGGTCGATGCGCCCGGCCTCGGTGGCATCCCATTGCTGCTCGACACCTGACGCCTTCGACAACTGCGCCCGCATGGCTTCCAAGTCACGCCGGGCCTTGTTGGCTGCTGGACTGTGAGCCTTCCTGGCCATGTTCGTCCCTCCTAATCGCTTGTTATCGGCCAGTATTGGCCCTTCAAGGGCCGAGAATTCGCCCCTTACAACAGCTTACCAGCAGGTCGGCGGCGGGAGTGGCCGCGCCTACGGTGCAGGTCGGCGCACGTTTCACGCTGCGCGTTGTTTGCTGGCAGCGCGAACCCAGCGCGAACCCTACGGCGAAATGCCCATGCGACCCCGCTCGCGCTGTCCAGGCCGGCGCGTCGTCGGGGGTGGCACGGGGGGGTGGGGCGGGGGTGTCTGCGCAGTTCAAGGCCTTATTTGACGATTGGGCTGCCTGCTGACGCTCCCGCCTCGCTGAGCTGCGGCAATCCGGCTGGCTGTCGAGGCTGGTCTGCACCCTGGTTTGCGGGGTTGGTGCGTGGGTTTGCTGTGGGGGCTGCCGCCGTCGGGGGCTCGAAAGACATGGCCGAGCGCGCGGAGCTGGCCGAGTGCGTCGTGTTCTGCTCACCAGTGGCGGCGCGCTGTGGAGGCGTGGCCTATCTGGGCTGAGAACTGTCTAGGCGGCGCGGCCTGGTGAGCGTGGCCGGGGTTAGCGGCCTTTGTGTTTGTCGCAGAACTTGGCTCCGCTTCGTGTTCTGCGTAGGCACATAGCAATACAGCACAGTCTGTCCTGTGCGCCGTTGCCGCCGCGCTTAGTCTTATGGCTGGCCATTCTTGTTGTACTCCAATCGTTTTGGGTGCGGGTGTGTTGTGTGGGGCCGTAAGAATTCCAGTCCGGTTATGCATAGGTGGCCCGTTACAAGGCACCCGTACTGTAGGGCGGCCTATGTGGCGCCGCTCTTCACGGCTTCTTCTGTTCTGTTATTGCCGCCGTGGCTGCGATGCGTGCCGCTGCGAGTGCCGCCCGGCGGGCCCGGTAGTAGCGCTGACGCCGGAACTCGGCGAGCGCTTTCGACATTGCTCTGTCGAATTGTGTTGCTGTGGTCATGTTTTCGGGTCCCTCAGTGTTGGCGCCCGGCGCTGGCAGGTTGTCGCCACATTGGATTTTCGGGCTGGATTCAGGGCCCGAATTATGCTGCCTGGTCAGCGCCGGGCGCTCTTCGATGGTGGAGCAGTGCCCCGGCCCGGTTACCCTTGGAGGGGGGTAAGTGTTCCGAGCCGAGGCCCTGCTTTGTTGGCGCGCTGCTCTTTTCGGTCGCGAATCAACTTTGAAGGCGCGGCGCCTTCTTCAATGCAGCGTGTCGCACTGCACCAAAGCTTTTTAGGCGTCGTTCAATGGCACAGCCAGGGGTCGACGCTCTTGCACTGCGGTGGTCAAGCGTGAATTGTTGTGCAAAACAACGGTTTCGACCCGCGCGGCCTGGCGTTCGGCTCGAATCGCTGCAGCCAGCTCGGGGATGAGCTCGGCTAACTCCGCGTCGAGCCAGTCGGCCTCGGTGCTGCCGCCGCGCGCGGCGAGCGCGCCGTTGACAGCTTCGAGCACCGCCGCTATCTGCTCTTGGTCTTCGGCCTGGGCGAGCATCGAGCGGGTCTCTTGGACAACGTTTTCGGTGTTGGCTAGCCTCGCTTCGTTGCGCCTGACGGCCCGGTCACCGGCTTGGGTCTCCACTTTGAGTGAGCGTTTCACTTGCCGGATAGCGTCTTTGGCTTCTTGCCGTTTGGCGCGGGCAGCTTCGGGTGCTTGCAGCGCGGCCTGCATTTCGGGGCTGTCGGCGAAGTCTGTAAACGCCTGGTTCACGCCCACATCGGATAGACCCTTGTCCGCTCGAATCTCGGCGACACGCTTTTTGAGCGCTTCGGCCCCGGCTTTCTGGACGGCGGTCAGGTCGGACGCGGGTATGGCCGCCGTGGCTGCTTGGGCGGCGCGGAGCTTGGCGAGCCCGGCGGCGTCGAGCCCGTTGACGGTAAAGGCGGGCGCTGCTGTCGGCGCCGGGGCGGGCCGCTGACGAATCGGGGTGAACGAATCTACTTTTGGGTCGGTCCACGAAGAATCTAGATTTGCGGGCATGGTTTTCCTTCTCTCAGTGTGTTTTCGACACTCGCCGGGGTCGGCGGGCGTGTGTGGATGCTTGAAAGACTTAACGGCCTTCGATGTACTCGGCGACGCCTGGGCGTGACGCGGCCCGCTCATCGAGCAGCGTGGACAAGTAGCGGCCCGCCTTGAGCCCGGCGAGCAGGAATGCGGCGTCCGCTGCTGTGGCGGCCAGCTGGGCGGCGTCGAGGTCTTCGAGCGCGCCACGCCACCCGCACAGAGCCGTCAGGACACGTTCTAGGGGCCGCTGGGTGAGCGGGGCGAGCTGGGCGGCGAGGCGGCGCACCTGGGCGCGACCGTCGCGAATCAGCTTGGGCGCGGGGTCGCTCAGCGGGGCGAGCGGCTTGCCGCGTTCGGCGAGGCGCTCGGCGCCGTCGACCGCGTCGGACAGCGGTAGGCCGCCGAGTTGAGCCACGGCGAGGATGCCGCGCGCCGCGTCGAGCGCGTCGCTGAGCGCGGCGCCGTCGAGGGTGCTCGGGTCGACGCCCAGCAGCGCCCGTTCCACACCCTTGGGCGTGAGGCCGCAGTGTTCGCCGACGGCGGCGTACGTGTCGCGCAGCGTGTCGACACCGCGCGCGATGAGCTGGCGGTCGGTGAGCGCGGCGAGCGCGGGGCTGGGCGCCCAATCCTCGGGCGGTTGGCTGGTCATGTCAGTTTTCCCTTTTCTTCTCACTGTCGGCGGCCTGCGCGCCGGGTCGTCTCCACATCCCACACGTACGGGGTGCGGTCTTGGGGATTTGTTTGCTAGAGGGTCAAATCTGGCTCGGGAGGCCGACCAAGGGAGCGGCAAGGGAGCGGTTAGAGGGCCTACTGCTTTCTATCCGCTCCCTTAGCTCCCTTCGAGGTCAGGGGGTGTTTTTTTGTTCTAACCAAGGGAGCGGTCTAGCTAATCTTTTTTTGTTTAAAACATAGTGTCTGACCTGGAAGGGAGCGAAGGGAGCAGGTCTAGAGCAGTAGGGCCCAGCAACGCTCCCTTGGTCTAGGGCCCGAGGGGGCAATTTAGGTGCTCTAATCATTTGCTGGCTCCCTCAACTGCCACCACCAGTAATGAGCCGTACCGTGCGGCTCTGTGCCCTTGAAGGTGTGGACTGACAGCCGCTCCTTGGCCCGCTTTAGTTGGTCCCCGGAAAATTCGTGCTCGCAGTCCTTGCCGTCGCGGTACACGTCGACTGATTTGTGGGCTTTGTGGTCGCCCAGGTAGTCGGTGAGCCACTGTTCGGCGCTGGACGGTGCGCGGTCCCGCTTGTTCTGTTGGGCGGCGATGGCGGCGAGGACCTTGCGGATGGGCGCCGTCTCGCCGAGGTATTTCAGGGCGGGCACGGTGCCGTCACTGTCTGGTGTGGGGTCGTAGTGCTGGACGGCGTCGATTTTGAACTTGGTCGCCCCGATACCGGCTTTGACCGAGTTTGACTTGTCGGGGCCGACTATCAGGTTGTGGTCTTCGTCGGCGAGCGCGAACAGGGTCATGCGGGCTTTCTGGCGCAGCGCGGCGGTCGCGCCGTACAGGTCGCGTATGTTCGCCGTTCCTAGCCGGTTGGGGTGCGTGAGCAGGAGCACGGCGGCGCCGGTCGCGGTCGCGGCTTCTTTCCACGGGTGCAGTGCTTCGCGAGCTTGTTGGGTATCGCCGACTCGCAAGGTGCCGGGCACGGTGTCCAGCCAGGCGTCAACGCCGATGAACGCGGGCGCAGGGTCGGCGTTGAGTATCAGGCCCATGTCGCGGGGGAAGACGGGCGAGCCGCTGCCGTCGGCTTCTTCGCAGAGCACTTTGATGCGGTCGAGGTCGGCCCCGGCCACTTCGAGCCGGGCCAGCACGTCGGCCCAGGTGTCTTCGGTGAGGATTAGGAACACGTCGGCGGGTTCCCGTTTGGGGATGCCGAATTCGGGCATCGGTTGCCCTGTGGTGACGGCGACAACGATACGGATTAGCAGGAGGCTTTTGCCGATGCCTTCGGCGCCACAGAGGACGGTGACGGCGGCCATGGGTATGCGGTTTTTGGCTAGGAATGTTGAGCGCCCGGCGGCGCGTAGGTTTTTGGCGTTCCAGATTTTGACACCCTGGCCGCTCTTCGCCTTGTCGCTCTTCGCCTTGTCGCCGTTCGCCTTGTCGCTCTTCGGCTCGTCTTCTGGGGGGTCGGTCGGCTTGTCGGACAGCTTCGCCCAGATTCGGGCCACGTCTTCGGGGTGCGCATCGAGCCGCTCGGAGACGGTGATGCTCTGGCGGGCAGCCCATTCGGCGTTAGCCTGTGTCAGCCCGGCGTCGACCACGGCGGCAACAATCTTGTAACACGACTCGGAGCGGTCCTCCTGGCCGATGTCGGCTTTGAATACCGGCGAGTCGATAGCGGCGCGTACGCGCGGATGGTCGTCTAGGTTGAACGGCTGTTGTTCGACCTGGGCGCCGCCGGGTGTCTTGGTGTCGCCTGCCGTCTTGGTGTCGCCGGGTGCGTCGATTTTGAGGCGGCGGGCGAGGTCATCGAGCCTGATGCGCTTACCGGATGGCCTCACAGCCCACGCCACAGCTATCGGCTGCCCGGTGTCGCCGGGTCGCACGGTCGGCTTGTGGTTGAAGGTTCCGGCGATTCGGGTGAGGTCGTTGCAGCTGACTTTCGCGTCGGCTCCGTCGGGGAGGTACTCGCACAGCGCCCGCATGTACCGCTGGTATTCGGCGGAGGTGACTATCGGCGCGGTTAGCGGAACGATGACCTGTAGGTGTCCTCGGGTGCCACTGGCAATCGCGCACCCGCCGAGCAGTTCCACGCATGCCAGCGCCTCGGCGAGCTTGGCCAGTGTGCCGTCCCAGTCGGAGATAAGCGCCCACGCCTGGTGTAGCGATTCGGGTTTGCGTGTCTTATAGAACGACGCGGGCGGCGCCCACAGGTCGACGGTGCGCGCCCTATCGGCGATTGTCGCGGCCAGCTCGGCGCGGTCGAGCCCGTCGAGCGGTATCGGCGCCTCCTGGTGTTCGCGGTGCCGGTATTCGCCGTCTTCCCATTTGGGGCCGATACCGCCCGCAGCGAACATCAGGCCGGTCTGCTGCGGATAGATTGTGTTGAGCCACAACAGGACCTCGTCGGCGGCGTCCGCTAGAATGGTGTCGGTGGTGGTGTTTTGTTGAGTACCCCCGGCGCAGCGGTCGGGGGTCTCATCATTTTCGGCGGCGGTCATAATTCTCCCTTGTGTGGGGTCGCAGGGATTGCCCGCGCCGGTTGTACCGGACGGGTTTGAGGGTTTGAGGTTTGCGCTGAATTGCGCTGAGGGCGGCCGATTTTCGATACAGCTCCGCCGTCAACCACACTACACTGTTTAAACGACACTCGCTATTTCCCCTGGTCTGGGCGTCGACGCTGGCGCCGTTTGACTTCGTAGGCGAGCACATCACCCACGCAGTAGCGCGGCGAGTCACCGATACGGCGCACCTCGATATGGCCACGAGAGCCCATGTTGTGTACCCATTGCGGGGTTTTGTGGAACATGTCGGCGAGCTGGCGGGCTGTCACCCATTCCGCCGTATCTAGTTCCAGCGCGGTCGGTTTGACCCACCCGGCGCCCAGTTCGGCCCAACGCCCGTCGAGCGCGTCCAGCTCGGCGCCGACATCGGCGACGGCGTCGAACCGGATGCGCTCCACTAGATGCCGGTAGGACAGGGCGACGCGGCGGGCCCGGTCCTCTGGGCTGTCGGTGACCCACGGCCATACGCTCATGTCGCGCCGTCGAGCACGGCGGCCAGTTGCGCGGCCACCTCCCGCAAATCGTCTGCGAGGTAACTGATTCCGCCGTGGCTGTCGCATATCCCGGCGAGGTTCTGCAGATACGACACGTGGACATCTCCGAGCGCGTCCACGGTCACACCTCCCCGTCTTTGGTGGTGTCCTTCGGAGTGGTGCTCATAGTGGTGTTACCTTCCTTCGGGGGTGGGGGTGGTGAGCAATGTTCTAAGTGTTCCGAGATTGCTCACGCGCTACTCATTTCGGAACACTTAACCCCGCAATCTGGGCATACGATGCCGGGGGCCGGGACCACCTGTAACAGCATCGAGCCGCCGCCAGTCGCAAGACCTTTGGCGACAAGTGACCGGGCCGCGCGCCGCGCCGCCGAATCATCCGACGAATACGTTGCGAGGCCCCGCGTAACCCGAATGCGCCGACCGGGGAAGCCCAGCGCGGGCGGCATCGGGTTGTGATAAAGCTCGTGCAGTAGGTGCCGCTGCCAGCGGCCAAGACCTCGGCTCATCGGGGGTCCTTCTTCTAGTCGATTTCGGTCGTTCCGCACGCGGCGGCAACGTAACTCGTGAGAGCCTGCATGTAGTGGTCGTATAGGTCGCTCGGCGCGGTCGCGTCGACGACATCACGCGCCACCTCCCGCACGCTGGCTTCGGGGTTATCGGCGACGGTCCGCGACACGAGGTCGTGAAGGCTCATGCCCACGGCTCAAGCGGGGCGGTGTCCGACAAGCGAATTCGCACGATTCGGTCACCGAGCCTGTGCGCGGTCAGCCGCCCGTCGTACATCATGTTCCGGACGGTGCGCTCGCTCACGCCCAGGTACCCGGCGGCCTCGGCGATGCTGATGAATCGGTCTAATGTTCTGGGAGACACGGTAACTGGGTCCTCTCGGATTCGGTTGCCGTGCCAGCGGGATTGCTCTCGGCGTCAGAGGCGCTAAGGTTGTGCTACCTGTCTTTTCCGGCGGATGCTACAGACGATAACCCGATGCCAGACACCGCTTCGGCGTGTCGCTTCAGGGGGTCGTAATTTTGCGACCCTCTTCGGCCGCCTTGGCTTTGACCGCCTTCAGTATTCTGTTGAATGCGTCGTAGGTCTGCGGCATGCCGCATGCCTCAATCACGTTGAACAACGCGCAGTAAGCGAGATTGGTTAGTTGGTCGTCTGGCGTGATTTGCGCTATGGCCTTGAGGCCGAATCCTGATACGAGGTCGGCGACATAGGGCCGCCTGGCCTCTTCGTCGGGCTCCGCCTCTTGCGCCTCTTTAACGTTCTGCGCCAATTGCATGTATTCGCTAGCTGTTTCGGCTGACTCGTGGAAGTTGGCCGAAAGCCACGGCTTCCAGTCCTCCTCGCCCATCGAAGCCTTGGCGGCGAGTAGCGCCGCGCCCGCCTTCAAGGCGTTGTTGCCCGCGTCCAGTACCGCCTCTTCGAACGATGGCACAACGGGTTCGGGCTTCGGCTTCGGCTCGCGCTTCGGACGGCGTCGTTCCTTGCCGTCCTTGCCGATGGTTTTGCGCTCGGGGTCAACCTCGTAATTTTGCGAAGTTGCCAAGTCGTTGCGGATGGTTCCCTCGCTGGCGTGAACCACGTTGGCAATCGCGACGTTGGACATGCCGAGCCCGGCCAGCTCTACGACTATCTCACGGCGCAGTGCCGCCTGTGGCCGGAAGCCGCCCAGCTCTGTCTCGCACCAGTCGTCCCACGATTCGCAGCCCATCGCCCGCCATATCCGCCCCCGGTATGCGCGCACGATGTCCTCGGCAGGGCGGGCGTTGGCCCACTGCCGAATACGGCTAGTGAGGGCCTCGGCCTCGGTCTCGGTCAGGTCAGCAATCTCCGCGTCGAGCGGAGCCAGCGCGGCGGTCATGCCCACGGCTCAAGCGCGGCGTCGATGTCCGACAAGCGAATTCGCACAACACGCCCCCCGAGCCGATGGCCCTTCAGTCTGCCGTCGTGCATCATGTTGCGGACGGTGCGCTCGCTCACGCCCAGGTATTCGGCGGCCTCGGCGATACTCACGAGCCGGTCGGGGGTTTTGGTGGTGGTCTTGGACATCGGTTCTCCCTGATTTGCGTGCGGGGGTGGAACCGGGCCAAAGCGGGGTGCTCATCCGGCGTCAGGGGCGGGCGTCACGGGAGCCTGTTACACCAGGCTTCTGTCTGCTGCTGCCAACTGTATCGAATGGGCACGACACCAGCCGGGCGTGTCGCGCTGGGCAAAGGGAACGGCCCCCGGCGAAGTGCCAGAGGCCGTTTTTAACCCGCGCTCAGCGCCTAGGCGAAGCCGCCGCCCTCGGCCATCGCGGCGATACGCTCGGCAAGCGCACGGTCCCGCTCGGCGGATGCGTGCTGGTAAATCATCGCGGCCTGCGGGGTGGTGTGACCCAACCGGCCCATCAGCTCGGCCAGTGTTGCGCCCGCCTGGGCGGCCATCACAGCGCCCGTGTGGCGCAGCGCGTGGAAGTGCAGCGGGTACGGGTCATCAGCGCCCCGCCGGATGGCGTCGCGCGCCGGATAAAACCACCTGGTGAAGGTCGACTGATTCAGGTGCTGACCGTTGACGCCTGGGAACAGCAGAGCATTGGCGTCGGCCTCGACATGGTCGACCAGATGCGTCCGCACGTCGGCCAGCACGTTTGGCGGGATGTTCACGTCACGCGACCCGGCGGCTGTCTTCGGCTCGCCGATGATGAACTTGCCCTCGACGTGGCTCACAGCGCGACGAACATGGATAACGCCGCGCTCGGGGTCGACATCACGGCGGCGCAGCTCGGTTAGCTCACCGAAGCGCAGCGCGCACCACGCGGCAAGGGTGACCATCGCCCGGTACTGCTCGGGCATCGCGTCAGTGAGCTTGGTCAGCTCGGCCAGCGTGGCCGGTTTGATGTTGCGGGCACGCTTCACACTGCCAGCGCCTCGGATGTTGCACGGTTGGGCGGCGAGCTTCCCGTCGCGCACCGCGTCGCCGAGAATCGTGCGCAACAAGCCGTACGCCTGGGCCCGCCACGTCGGCGTCGACTTGTCCAGCTTCGCATACCAACCCCTGATGTCGTCGCCCGTGACGGTGTTGACCGGCAGGCTACCGAGCTTCGGCAGTATCGCCCGGTCGAGTAGTGAGCGGTACTGCGCGGCGGTGCGGGGGCGGATGTCGCGGTGCGCCAACCAGGTCTCGGCATATTGCGCCAGCGTCAGCGCCGACGCGGTCTCGGTCATCGCGCCAGACGGTGGCATCCACTTACCCGTGATGATTTCGGCGTGCACGGTGGCGAGGAACTTTCGAGCGTCCGCTTTGGTCCTGAATGTGGTCGGTGCGCCGTACCGGCGGCCTGTGGCCCTGCCGCCTGGGCCGTAATACTGAGCCCGCCAGTTGCCGCTAGGGAGTTTGGCGACGGTGCCGAACGTGCTCGTGGCCATGGGTATCCTTCTCCGTGTGCCCTCCGTGTGCCGGAGCGGTTGCCGTGAGAGTAGTACGAGATTCCGCTTAATGCCAACCTTTTTCGAGGTCAGAGCACGTTTCAGCTGGTCAGGCTAGGTATTGGATAAAAGTTCAATCCCAGTATCGCGCACCAGATTTCTCGCAGCTCAGCGCTTATTTAGCGCTACCAACTTGATTCCGTTCACCTATACCTGACAGCCGGGCAGTTCGGCAGCCGCGGTGCTGCGATGCGGGCGACGCTCGACGCCCG
>DATJQT010000454.1:0-1028 GCA_035505475.1 Vulcanimicrobiaceae bacterium | reverse complement strand
AGGGCCGCGTTTCCTCCATCGCGAACAGGCGTCCGACGGCTAACGTTATTCCTTCCCGCCAGCGGGTGCGGCCTTCGTGGCGGCGCGTTTGTTCCAGCCGTGGAAGCGGGAGAAGTCGCCGGCGTTCCAGGCTTCGCGAAGGCCGGGGGCGCTGAGGTCCCAGTCGGGGCGAATCTCGCTCATCACGGTGCGGAGGTCGTGCCAGAGATCGAAGACCGACGGGCGGCCCCAGAACCAGTAGCCGTTGTAAATGCGATGGACGATAAGGCCGGGTTTGAGGACGAGGGTGTGCGGGATCATGGGGTTGTTCTCGGGGTCGGTGTATTCCTGAATATCGAGATCCTTCTGGACGATGCGGCCGGGATCGGAGAGGAACGGCCAGACGGCGCCAACGGAGGCGCGGAACTCCTGAAGGGTGTGGTGCTCGTCGGTGGAGATGGTGGCGATCTGAGTGTAGGCGACGGCGATTTTCGGATAGAAGGCGGCGAGCTCCAGATGCTGCTGGTGCTCCTTGGGGCAGTAGTGACCGCGGGCGAGGGTGAGAATCATGGGGTTCTCGCCCTGCAGGGCGCTAAGCCTGCGCGGGGTGTTGGTGTGATCGGGGAGTTCGAAGTCGGGAAAAACAGCTCCGGGCACAATATCAGGGCGCATGGGAAAACTCCTTCGGGCTTTAGGATGCCACAGATGCGGCTTACGCCGGGAGCTGCGAACCCGCCTGTTCCGCGACCATGTAGGCGGCGTACCAATCCTGCCAGTTCGCATCCACTGCGCCGATACGTTTTTCATGCTCGCCGTGGGCAGCGGCGGCGCGGCGAAGAGCGCCGGCCAAGTCGTTCGCCGAAGCGAAGGTGGTCGCTGAGGGGTCGACGCGGCCGGGCAGGCGAGTGGTGATTTCCTGGAGGAGCCAGCCGTTGCCGTCGGGATCATGGAATGAGGCGAACGAGCGGTAACTGCCGTGCTCGGGGTCCGGTCCGCTGACCCGGTTGCTGCCAAAGAGGTAGGGCTCGTCCGTTCCGGCGTAGATGCCG
>DATJQT010000453.1:0-10529 GCA_035505475.1 Vulcanimicrobiaceae bacterium | reverse complement strand
CATCTTTGGGCCAGTCGCCCGGGGTGAACTCCACGTCGGTGCAGTGGACGGTCTCGTCGGGGCGGTCCTCGACGAGCTGCCAGCGGGCCTCCGGGACCGTGGCGCACACCGCGTGCAGCTCCTTCGTCATGTCGGCGCCGACGGTGAAGCCGATGGGCCCCGGGGGACCGCCCGGCCGCGCGGGATCGGCGAGCCACTGCAGGGTCCGTGCGTCGTAGCAGGCGGTGTCCGCCCGGAAGTAATAGGTGGTCACCGTGGAAGGCAGGCTGGCGAAGGCCCGCGGGGTGAGGGGCAGGGTCGCCATCCCCGCGCCCACGTTCCCGTCCCGGTACTCGTCCGCCACCACGAGATCCTGCTCGACCCAGTCGACCGCCGTGGGTTGGTAGCCGCGGCCGCCCTGGTAATGCGGGAGCGCCTCGCGCTTGTGGCTCTCCTGGATGGTGGCGTCGTGGTCGAGGGTCGCCGTGGTGCTCTTCCCCTGGGCGGCCACCTGCTGCACGAGCGCCGTGTTGACGTGGGCCAGGCCCTGGAGGGCGGCGTTCTCGGCCGGGAGGTCGGCCACCTGCCCGGCGGGCCGCTGGGCCTGGGCCTGCGGGATCAACCCGTCATCATGACAGGCGTACAGAAAGTGGCGAAGCGTATCGGCTGAGGGCAGCTGGCGATCCAGGAGGCAGCCGAGTCCCCCGTCGGCTTGGAGGATGGCGCTGGCGTCGAGGCCGTCGCCGCCCGCGGCGAGGAGCAGGACCAGGGCCTCGATCTTCTCCGCCTCGGTGTACCCGCTCTGCCGCTCACGGACATGGACGTGCTGCGCGATCACCTGGCCCAGTCCCAGCGCACGCATCGTCTCCAGGACCAGGGGCAAGCCAGCCCGACTGGTCAGCCCGTCCCCGTCCGGGACCGTCTCGACCGTGTACGGCAGGAGGCCTTGGCTCATCGCGGGGCCGGCCGCGCGGGAACCCGCCACTCCCGGGGGGGCGTGCTGTGCAGGAGGGCGAGGTTCACCGCCGTGAGCGCATTGACGATGGCCCAGAGCTCCTCGTAGGTGGCGATGAGCGCCCGGACCTCGGCCAGCTCCTCCAGGCGGACGTACCGGGAGCGGGTCGTCCCGTCCAGGGTGACCGTCAGCTGTCGGGTCGGGTGCTTGGGACCCCCCTGCGCGCAGGTGCAGCTGGCCCGCCCACACTTACGGCCCCGCTCGTAGACGGAGCCGCGCATCAGGTTGGGGAGCGCGTGCAGCCGGGCCAAGAGGGCATCGCGCTGCTGCTCCAAGCGACGGCGTTGTACCTCAGTCATGGACGTTATATAGCACACGTCCATGTCTCAGTCAATCCTCACCTGCGGGGTGGGAGCATTTTTTGTGTTCGCAAGCAGTTACCGAGTTAGCGCTGGATCAGGGGCGCTGCTGCGGGTCCTGATCCGACGGGCAGATGGAGACAACGAATTCTGCTGGCCGTGCCGATCGCGATGTTGGCGGTCTTTCTCCGCCGCGGGCGGGCACAAAAGACTGTCAGATGAGAGCGCACACGTGGTCCGTCTACCCCACCGGTAGTGAACCGCCCCCAGCCATCCAGGAGCTTGCTGACGCGGTCCGTACCGACGGAGGCTGTGCCCTCGGGCTCTATCAAGAACCCGTCGGGCAGGCATGGCATCTGTTTGCCTTACTGCCGTTGGACCAGGTGCACCCGACGCCATATCAGCGCGACCTGTCACCGTCGCACGCCAAGCGGCTGCGCGAAGTGATCAAGAGGCTTGACCGCTTCATCGATCCGGTGGTCGTCGTCCGCAACGGACCGTGCGAGTACTGGACGCCCAACGGCAACCACCGCCGGGACGCGCTCGAAAGACTGAAGGCCAAGTATATTCCCGCGATCCTGATCGCCGAACCAGATGTCGCGTTTCAGATATTGGCCTTAAACACCGAGAAGGCCCACAACCTGAAAGAAAAGTCCCTCGAGGTCATCCGCATGTTTCGTGGCCTGCGTGAGTCCGCGCCGGAGCGACGCGAAGAGGAGTGCGCGTCCCAGTTCGAGGAGGCCCACTACATCACGCTCGGCCTGCTCTACGAAAAGCATCCGCGCCTGTCTGGGAGCGTGTACGCGCCGGTGCTGCGCCGCGTGGACACGTTCTCGAAGGCGCGCCTACCCGAGGCATACGAGGAACGGCTCCAGCGCGCCGCGATGGTCGAAAACGCCGACACCCTCCTGACGCAGGTGGTCTCCCGCCTCAAGAAGCGCGGCATCGCGCATCCATACGTGAAGAATTTCGTGATGGCCCGCGTCAACCCCCTGTCCCGCGCGCGCAAGACCGTGCCGTCCTTCGCGCAGGCCTGGGACAAAATTCAAACCGGTCTCGAGCAGTTCGAGGTGGATAAGGTCCGGGGCGAAGACATTGCGCGGGTAGCGGTGATGGCATCGTCGGCGTAGCTGACCGACGTACGAGCAAAGCAACGGGCTGAGGCGCTTGCCTCGGCCCGTTGCTTTTGGGAGGGGATCGTGATTGGGTCGTTCTGTACAGCAGACGTATTTCTGTACCGCCACCCCTCGACCTGGTTCAGAGCGAGCGGAAAGCACGCTGTTCGCGCTGAGCCCGTGCGAACCGCAACCGCGATTGCCTATGTCCCGGGTTTCCAGCGCAGCACTGGCTGGCGTGCGGCGCGGGTCTCGTCCATGCGACCGATGCGCGGCTTGCTGGGCGCATTGCGGACGCGCTCGGGCTGTTCCCGAGCCTCCTCTGCAATGGCTTTCATCGCGGCAATGAATTCGTCCAGCGTCTCCTTGCTCTCCGTCTCGGTCGGTTCGATCATCAACGCGCCCGGCACGATCAGCGGAAAATAGATCGTCGGGGGATGAAAACCGTAATCCATCAGCCGCTTGGCAATATCGAGCGTCTTAACGTCGTAGGGCAACTGTTTGGCATCGGAAAAGACGCATTCGTGCTTGCAGCGGCGGTCATACGGCAAGAGGTACGCGTCTTTGAGTTGGGCCATGATGTAGTTGGCATTCAGGACGGCCGTTTCTGCCGCGTGCTTCAACCCGTCCGGGCCCAGGCTGCGGATGTAGGCATAGGCCCGCACCATGACGCCAAAGCTCGCGGCAAATGAGCGCACCCGGCCGATGGATTTCGGGCGATCATAGTCGAGGCGGAACCCTTCCGGACCCTTCTCCACGATCGGTACGGGCATGAACGGGGCGAGGTGCCTGCGGACCGCAACTGGCCCGGCACCCGGCCCGCCACCCCCATGCGGTTGTGAGAACGTCTTGTGCAGGTTGATCTGCATTAGATCCACGCCCCAGTCGCCCGGCCGGGTGATCCCCATCACGGCGTTGAGGTTCGCGCCGTCGCAGTACACTTGCCCGCCCTGCTCGTGAACAATGTCCGCGATCTCCGCGATGTGCTCTTCAAAGAGCCCGAGCGTGTTCGGGTTCGTGATCATGATCGCGGCCACATCGGGGTCCATCGCCTCGGCCACGGCTTTGGGCTCCACCACGCCCTGCGGTCCCGATTTGACGCCCACCACCTGGTATCCGCACAGCGCCGAGCTGGCCGGGTTGGTGCCGTGCGCCGATTCCGGGATGATCACCTTGCGCCGCGGATTCCCCTTGGACTGCAGGTAGGCGCGGATCATCATCATGCCGACCAGTTCGCCCTGGGCGCCGGCCGACGGGTGCAGCGTCACGCGGTCCAGTCCGCTGACCTCGGCCAGGAAACGCTCCAGCTCCCACAAAAGCTGCAGGGCGCCTTGGGCCAGCTCGTCGGGTAGATAGGGGTGCGCCCGGGCGAATCCGGCCAGACGAGCGACATCCTCGTTGACTCTGGGGTTGTACTTCATCGTGCACGAGCCGAGGGGGTAAAAGCCCAGATCAATGCCGAAATTCCATTGTGAGAGCCGGGTGTAATGGCGGACCACCTCTACTTCGCTGACTTCCGGCAGGCCGGGAATGTCGTCGCGCAAGAGGTGCGCGGGGACCAGGGATTCCGGCGGCCTGGCCGGCACGTCGCAGGCCGGCAAGGAATACCCCACCCGCCCGGGCGTGCTGCGCTCGAAGATCGGCGGTTCGTCGAAGACGAGGCCCTGTATACCGACAGTGCGTCCCGGGCCGCTCATCGCGCGCCTCCCAGCGCCGCGGTCAGCGCTTCGATCTGTTCCCGCGTCTTCTGCTCGGTGACGCAGCAGAGCAGACAATCTGCCAATTCCGGATACCAGCGCTCTAGCCCGACGCCGCCCACGATCCGCTTTCTCCGGAGCTGCGCCAGCACAGTATTGGGTTTCTTCTTCAGCCGGACCACGAATTCGTTGAAGGTTGCTCCGCTGAAGCGCACACTGATTCCCGGCAGCTTGCCTAATCGCTGTTTGGCGAAGGCTGCCTTGCGCAGATTGAGCAGCGCCATCTCGCGCAACCCACGCGGGCCGAGGCTCACCAGCGAAATCGTCGCAAGCAACGCGATCAACGATTCGGACGTGCAGATGTTGGAGGTCGCCTTTTCGCGACGGATGTGCTGTTCGCGGGTCGCCAGGGTGAGGACGTACCCGGTGCGTCCGTCGCGATCCACAGTCTGGCCGACCAGCCGCCCGGGAATATGGCGGACGAAACGCTCACGGGTCGCAAAGAAGCCCAGCGCCGGGCCGCCGTACTGCAACCCGCCTCCCAAGGGCAGGCCCTCGCCGGTGACGAGATCCGCTCCGCATTCGCCGGGCGATTTCAGCAGGCCGAGCGCCACCGGCTCCGCGCTGCAGACGATGAACAGCGCGCCGACGGCGTGCGCCGCCTCGGCGATGGGCGCAAGATCCTCGACGACGCCAAAGAAGTTCGGATATTGGACCAGCACGCAGGCCGTGTCCGGACCGAGCGTCGCCTGTACTGCATCCGTTTCCGTGCCGCCGGATTCGGCGAAAGGCACCTCGACGAACGTCAGCCCAAGCTGCGCCGCGTACGTGCGCGCCACCTCGCGATACTCGGGATGCACACTCCGTGCTACTACGATTTGCCGGCGGCCGCTGATTCGCTGGGCCATCAGGACGGCCTCCGCGGTTGCCGAGGCCCCCTCGTACATCGAGGCGTTGCTCACTTCCATGCCGGTGAGTTGGCAGATGGCCGTCTGGTATTCAAACAAGGCCTGCAGCGTGCCCTGCGAGACTTCGGGCTGGTACGGAGTGTAGGCGGTGAGAAACTCGCCGCGCTGGATCAAATGATTGGCAATCGCGGGACTGAAGTGATCGTAGCTTCCCGCACCCAGGAAGCTGTTCCAGGAATCCGCATCGGCGTTGGTTGCAGCCAGCGCTTTGAGCTGCCGGACCAACTCGGCCTCCGACACGGCCGCCGGGATCTTGAGTGGGCGGCGCAGGCGGAGTGACTCCGGAATATCGGAGAACAGATCGTCCACCGAACCCGCGCCGATCGCCGCGAGCATCGCGCGCGTGTCCTGTTCGGTATTGGGAATGTAGCGCATGGAATCCTCGCTCGCAGAAGTCCGGGCGCTGTCAGTGCGCCTCGCTCGCCACAAATGCTTCGTAGGCCTTCGCATCCATGAGGGCATCCAGCTCTTTCGGCTTCTGCACCTCGATGACAATGAACCAGCCGGCGCCGTAACAATCCTTGTTGACCAACTCGGGCTGGGTCTCAAGTGCCGGATTGACCTCCTTCACCTGTCCGCTCACGGGACAGTGCATGTCGGAGACGGCCTTGACCGACTCGACCACGCCGAACGTCTCCGCCGCCTGCAGCGCGCGGCCCACCTGGGGCAGCTCGACGAAAACGACATCGCCCAACGCATGCTGGGCGTAATCGGTGACGCCGATGCGCCCCAGCTTCCCGTCCAACTTGATCCACTCGTGGTCCTTAGTGTACTTGAGATCGGCTGGGTACATGCTGTCCTCCTAACTATCTCGTGCGCTTGTAGAAGGGAGTCTTGACGATTCGGGCAGCGACCGGCTGGTCGCGGATGATCACCTCGATGTCCGTGCCGATCGCGGCCTCCTTGATCGCCACGTAGCCGAGACCGATGTTCTTCTGAACCCATGGGCCGAATGAGCCGCTGGTCACCGCGCCGATGCGCTCGCCCTTCCGGCAGATCGGATTATGGGGCCGCGCGATTCCCCGGCCGACCATCTCGAAGCCGACCAGCTTGCGGGTGATGCCCTCTGCCTTCTGCCGGGCCAACGCGGCGCGTCCGGTGAATTCCCCCTTGTCGAGCTTGACGATCCAGCCCAGATCGGCTTCCAGAACAGTGTGGGCATCGTCAATGTCGTTGCCGTACAGCGCCATCTTGGCTTCCAAGCGCAGCGTATCGCGTGCACCCAGGCCGGTTGGAACCAGGCCGAGCGGGGTGCCGGCTTCCAGGCACGCCTGCCAGACTGCGGGCGCGTGGTCCGGCGCCAAGTAGATCTCGAAGCCATCCTCGCCCGTGTAACCCGTCCGCGACAGCAGTGCCCGTTTGCCCAGCACGGGGCCACTGGTGAACCAGTAATACGCCACCTGACCTAAATCTACCGGAGTCAACCGTTGCAGGATCTCGACCGCCCGGGGGCCCTGCACCGCAATCAATGCCATGCGGTCGCTCACATCGCGGACCTCGGCACGGCCGCCGAGATGATCGCGAATCCAGGCGAGGTCCTTGGCCGTGTTGCTGGCGTTGAGCGTCAGCATGAAACAGTCATCGGCCAGACGGTAGACGGTCAAGTCATCAACGAAGCTGCCCGCCTCCGTAGTCAGTGCGGAGTACTGAACCTGTCCGACTTGCAGCCGGCTCGCATCGTTGCTCACCAGCGATTGCAGTGCCGGCAGCGCACTCGGTCCCGCAATCTCGACTTCGCCCATGTGAGAGACGTCGAACAGGCCGGCAGCGCTCCGCACGGCTCGGTGTTCTTCCAGGATGCCCCGATACTGGACGGGCATATCCCATCCGCCGAACGGGACCATTTTCGCGCCCAGCGCCATGTGCTGGGCATGCAGCGGAGTCCGCCGCAGCGATGTGTCGTTCATCGAGTCCTCCGCGATTTGGCGCACGACGGTTCAAGAAACGCTTACGGCCCCCATCCCGGTCGGGGGCCGCCCACTCGGACCGAGCCGACCAAGCCTTGCGATTGTTCGTTGAGGCCTCCCGTTCTGTCAAGGGAAAACGGCCCTGTTTCGGGGCACCATACACCCACCGGCTATGCCGTGGGGCGGCACAGATCGAGCACCAAGGTCTCGAGCCTGAGCGCATCGAGTGCGCCGGCTGTCTTCCCCGCCACATCCATCGCATGAATACCGTGCAAGGCCTTCAGTAGCTCAGCCTGACGGTACCGCGCACCACCCCGGAGCAAATTATACGCCCGGAATGGGTGCATGGCGGATAGCTTGGCGGCCGCACCGTTGTCCGGCCCCGGGGCGGCCAGGCGCGACAGGACGCGACTCTGAAACGCCGGATACGACACGGCCGGGTCGAACACGCTTTCGAGACGTCCATCGATAGCGCAGCGCGCGACGAGCAACTGTCGGATTTCCGTAGCAACGAGACCCAAGAGCGCCTGCTCCGCTTCCCGCTGTGCCAGGAGGCCGCGCAGCGCGCGCAGCGCCCGCGGCGTGTCTCGCTCGTCAATGGCGTTCGTGAGGTCGAACATGCCGCTACCGCGCGCGTTCGAGAGCACCGCGACTGCGTCGGCCACCTGGACGCTCGGGCGATCGCCGACAAAGAGCAGGATCTTTTCGACTTCCGAACTCAGCGCCCGCATACTGAATCCGGTGCGCTCGATAATCCATTCCACAGTTTGCTGGTCGATGGTCTTTTCTGCCATCGCGACCAACTCGCGAATCTTGGCGCGCGCCAGTTCCGGGCGCATCTGGGTTTCGCCCGCGCGGTTCGCCCGAACAGAACAGTCCAAAACAGCGCCGATCTCTGCGATCCGCTTAAACAACGCCCGGCGCTGATCCACCACTTCGGCCGTCACGATCAAAACGGCCATGTCTGGAATTCCGCGCTTAAGGATATCCTCATACACCTGGGCGGCGGTCCCCGTGCCGGACGGGATCGCAGCCCCCTCGGTCAGCGCCTGGGCCGCCACCGCTTGCGCCCAAGCCTCTGCCTCGGGGTCCGGTACGATCCCTAGCACGTCGCGCCAGGCAGCCTCGTCCAACTCCCCGCGCGCCGCTCGCTCCAGAAATGTACGGTCCTGACCCGCCGTTCCTAACCCCTGCAACCATAACCGGATCGCCCTCGCGGCATCCTCGTCTTGCCAAGCCTCGAAGCTCTTGCGAAAGACCTGGCCCACGCTCTGCTTGGAAACGAACGCTTTCGAGTCGTGCGCCACGACGACTTTCATCCCGCCCAAGAGCGGCACCGTCCGCAAGCGGAGAGACAGTGTGGCGATCTCAGCATCCTCGGTCAGCATCTCCACACCGAAGGTCTGCTCTGCCTCTGGTATAAGTTGGTTGACGAGCCTCTGGGCGCCTTGGCGGGTGAGCAGTTCGTCCCCGAACAGCAGGTACACGGGCAGCCGCTTGCCTTTCGCGATCTCCTGCGCGACCGCGTCCGCTGTCCGGGTCATCGCATACCCCTCTTCGCGTCCGTCTCCGTTTTGCGCAAGACCTCGAGCAGCTCGGGACCGAACGTCGTCACGCGCCACTGGCGGATTCCCTCGAACTGCGACAAGGCGCCGACGTTGAGTGGCGCCGCTGCCGCGATCGCTTCGATCAATCGGCGCGGCAACAGGAGGCCGGGATCCAGCCCGTATCGTTCGGCTGCCTGGGTCCGCCAGACCAGCAACACCTCAGTGTGGCGCTGCACCTGCGGGGAGGGCTTCGGTTTGCGCGGGCCGCGGAGAACCGGCAGCGCCGCATCGGGCGTCGCCAGCCCGCGGCCAATCGCGGCCACAATTCCGGCGCCATACCGCTGGCAGACGCGGGGCGTGCAGCCGGAGAAGGCGGACAGCTCCTCAATCCGGGCAGGACGGGCGGCCGCCAGCCGGACCAAGAGGTCGCCGCCCAAGACTTTGAACGGGGGCCGTCCGGAGGCATGTGCCCACGCCTCACGGCAGACGAACAGTTCACGTAGGATGGCGAGCCCGCGCCCATCCAGCTGTCGCGCGCCCTTGAGAGCAAAGGCATCGTCGGGGTCGAAGACCCGCAACGCCGCCGGCGTCTCTTCGAGAGCGGCGCACTCCTCCGCCACCCAGCTCTCCCGGCCGAGGACCGTCAAGCGGTCGCGCAGGATCGCGTATAGTGCGATCGAATGGCACACGTCCTCCGCCGCGTAACGCTCTTGGGCAGGCATGAGCGGACGGGCCGCCCAGTCGTCCTTCTGCCGCGAGGGAACCGCCACCACCCCGAGCAGTTGGTGGACGAGGGCATTCAGGCCCAATTCGCGCATCCCGAGAAACTGCGCGGCAACCATGGTGTCGAACAGGCCTGCGACGCGAAACCCAAAGTCCCGGCCGAACGAGGCGAGATCGTAGGCGGCGCCGTGGAACACCTTCACGATAGACGAGTTGGCCATGAGCGGTGCGAGAGCGTCGAGTCGCCCCAAGCTGAGCGGGTCGATCAGGAACACCTCGCCGGAGGGGATGGCGACCTGAACCAGGCAGACCCGTTCGGGGAAGTGGTGCAGGCTATCCGACTCGGAATCGAGGGCCAGAATGTCTACGGCGCTCAGCCGCTCGGCAAGCACCGTTAAGGCATCGGACGTTCGGATCCATTGCACCGCGGCATCGCGGAGGGCATGCGGGATACTCATGTCTGAGATCCGTCGGGAGAAAGCAGGTGCGGCTATTTGATGGCCAACCTGGCCGTATTGGTAAACCAGCCAATCCAACGATTGGAGGTGCAGGCTATCTCGTTGACGCCAGAATACACCGCCGTGAACTGAATGTCGCGGGTCTCGCCATCACGCACCGTGACCCTGATGCCGGCACCAGGAAATACGAAATAGTGATCCTTTCCGACGCTCGACACCCGTAACGTGACCAGCAGCGCCCCGCCACCTCGGTCAAGGCCGATCACGTCCGGTACACAGCGATTATTCTGGGCGGTCAGACTGACCGTAATCTTCTTCGCCTCGGCCGGAACGAAGAGGGTTGGATCCTGATCCCGGAAAAACATGCAGCCGCTCATCATGAGCGCCATAACGACCCACAACAACAGATGTCGCCCGCGCACGTCAACCTCCCGCTTGTTCGGCGTGGCAGCCTAGCACGGATCGAGGCACGTGGCAATGGCGCACCCCGTTCAAAGCCGTTTCGGATCAAGCGAGGTATCCACACAGGTTTGCCGAATGGGAAGGCCGGAAGGCGTGCGCGGCGGGCCCCCCGAGAATGGCCGCTATTTTCTGCAGGGCTTTTTCAGCAGCGACCAGCCCCACTCGTTGGTCCGAGCGACACGCCGGCCAGCCAGGTCATCCCACCCGGAAGGCGCGGCTGCGGGAAGGTCGGGCACGGGGCATGTTCCGGCCCCCTCAGCTGCTATCCGCCGGGAGCGGTGCCCCGAGGCTGAGGCGGAACAGGCGGACCAAGGCGATCGCCGTGTAGCGGGGATGCGTGCCCCGATGGAGGTAGCGGA
>DATJQT010000452.1:0-2121 GCA_035505475.1 Vulcanimicrobiaceae bacterium | reverse complement strand
CGGCATCGGCGCTGGATGCGCGCTGATGTGGTGGAATGGCTTGCCGCATCGAGGTGTTAAACGGTGACGATTCGCAGGCGAGAAGCCAAGTCCGGCACGCGATGGGACGTTGAATGGTTGCTGCCGGACGGGGCCAAGCGGTCCAAGACATTTAAGACCCTGCGGGCTGCGAAGTTGTTCGACGGCGAACTGCGGTCAGCCCGTGAAGACGGCGAGACGGTCGACCCACGCGGCGGCAAGCTCGAGTTGCGTGTGGTGTACAAGAGCTGGCTTGCCTCCCGACCTGATCTGTCGCCGAAGGTGCGTCGTGGCTACGAGGACAACTGGCGCTTGCGGATAGAGCCAAAGTTCGGCAACTGGCCAATCGGCCGAATCTTGCGAGAAGACGTGCAGGAATGGGTCAACGAAATGACCGGCGCCGGCCTGGGGCCCCGCACGGTGCGCTGGACGCACAGCGTGCTGCGGATGACCCTGGACCACGCCATCACAGACAAAAAGCTGCGCGGCAAGAATCCCGCCTCCAACGTTCGGTTCCCGGCAATGGGCCAAACCAGCCATGTCTACCTGACCGCGGTGGAGGTCGCGAAGTTGGCCGAACTATGCGATACGGCCACGGCCGAAGACTCAAGAGCCGCAAAGCAAGGCGACGTGGTGGTGATACTCGCCTACACCGGATTGCGGTTCGGAGAATTGACCGGACTCAATGTCGAAGATGTCGACCTGCAGGCGCGGCGCATTCGAGTGCGCCGATCGATCACGCAGTTGTCCGGTCGCCTCATTGAGGGACCGCCAAAGAGCCGCGCCGGTCGCCGCAGCGTGCCAATTCCGGAACGGCTGGTGCCGATCCTGAAACGCCGGATCCAGGGGCGTCCGACTGGGGAACCGGCGATCGTGTCGCCGAAGGGCTCGCGGCTCGGACTCGAAAACTGGAAACGTGCCGTTGGCTGGCGTGGCCGGATCGTCGAACTCGGGCATCCCACGATGCGCGTGCACGACCTCCGACACACCTACGCCTCTTTATCGCGATCGGCCGGCGCCGACATGAAACTGTTGCAGGTGACGATGGGCCACGCGTCGATCATGGTCACCGCGCACACCTACGCGGACCTCTACGATTCGGACCTGGATCGTGTGGCGAATGCGCTCGACGGGCTCGGAGACTGACGTGACTGCGGATAAATGGCGGATAAACCGGGGTCGCGGCGAATCGAACGGCCCACGCAACCGGTTGAAAAAGCCAGCTACCAGCAAGTTCTTATGGTGGCCAGGGGCGGGATCGAACCGCCGACCTTCCGCTTTTCAGGTGGGAGGAATAGCCACTGACCTGTGGTTTATCTGCGTCTGTGCGTCGTATGCGCCGCATTGAGCTGCGCTGACGTATTCAGTCCGTCCGGCGAACGGACATAAACCGGACACGGTGTTTGCACTCCCGACCAGGAGCTTCCAGGTTGCCGCGCGCGTTGTGGGCGGCCTTGGCGGCTCCGGGGAGCAGGCACCCCGATGCCCAGCATCGCGCCATCAGCCACCGGACCGACGCCGTCGACACCCGGCGCGGGATCGGCATCCCAACAAACGCCGTTACGGCACGGTTCTGCCGGTGCCCCGGTTGGCGGGAGGTCGCGAGCGCCCGAGGCCGCCCCGGCCGCAGGGCGCGAGAGCGACAGTGGTCGGCCGGACGCCAACCGGGGCGCCGGCCTCAACCCGGTTACGGCCGGCGGGCTTGTTATTTGTGCCAAAAGTGTCCGCGACGCCGTCGGGGCGGTGTTGACGCGAAGCTGTCGGCCTCGGATGCCCTGGGGCTGCGGTTCCCGAACCCCGAGCTGGTTTCCTCGGCAGCCGCACTGTTTGAGCGGGCGGAGCCCTGGGCCAACGGGCGGGGCCGGCTCGGGGTGGAATCGGAGTCGGGCCGATTCCGGATCACGGTTGGCCCTGGCGTGGTCCGCCTCGGTTGGAGCAGTCCCGTTCGGGCGGAGAAGGCATCGGAGCGCGCGGTCAATCACCACCGACTCGACGTTGCGACTGAGGCAGACCGCATTAAGTCCCAGGGCTCCGGCGTTGTTGATTAGCATGCGCGTGACCAGGTGTTTCGATGGTCGGTGATGAGGCTGAGACCGCGGTCGG
>DATJQT010000451.1:0-6942 GCA_035505475.1 Vulcanimicrobiaceae bacterium | reverse complement strand
GTCGGTATTGAGGATCTCGACCCACCGACCCGGCCGAGGGAGCCCGACCCGATGGTCATGCCGGACCACTGGGGTGAGGTTGGCGATGCACGCCACGACCCGCTGGGCGGTCACCGGGAACCGGACGAACGACAGCACGCTGTGGTCGGCGTCGTTCGGGTCGATCCAGCGGAACCCCGGCCAGTCGAAGTCCTGCTCCCAGAGGGCCGGCTCGTCGCGGTACACCGCGTTGAGTTGCCGGACCAGGCGTTGGACCCCGGCGTGCTCGGGGTACTCCAGTAGGTGCCAGTCCACGCTGGCGTCGTGCCGCCACTCGTTGTTCTGGGCGATCTCGCCGCCCATGAACAGTAACTGCCGTCCGGGATGGGCCCACATCCACGCCAGCAGCGCCCGCAGGTTGGCGAACTGCTGCCAGCGGTCCCCGGGCATCTTGGCGAGCAGCGAACCCTTACCGTGGGCGACCTCGTCGTGGCTGAGCGGCAGGATGAAGTTCTCGTGGAACGCGTACAGCAACGAGAACGTGAGCTCGTGGTGGTGGAACCGGCGATGGACCGGATCCTTGCTGAAGTACACCAGCGTGTCGTTCATCCACCCCATGTTCCACTTGAACCCGAACCCCAGCCCGCCCAGAGAGGTCGGGCGGGACACGGCCGGCCAGGACGTCGACTCCTCGGCGACCATCATCACCCACGGGTGGTGCCGGTAGACCACCTCGTTGACTTCCTTGATGAAGCTGATGGCCTCAAGGTTCTCCCGGCCCCCGAACCGGTTGGTCACCCATTCACCCTCGCAGCGGGAATAGTCCAGGTAGAGCATCGAGGCGACCGCGTCCACCCGCAGGCCGTCCAGGTGGAACTCCTCGATCCAGTACAAGGCGTTGGCCAGCAGGAAGTTGCCGACCTCGTGGCGGCCGTAGTTGAACACCAGCGTGCCCCAGTCGGGGTGCTCCCCCTGTCGGGGGTCGGCGTGCTCGTAGAGCGCCGTGCCGTCGAACCGGGCCAGGGCCCAGTCGTCCTTGGGGAAGTGGGCCGCCACCCAGTCGACGAGCACCCCGATCCCCGCCTGGTGCAGCCGATCCACCAGGTACCGGAAGTCGTCCGGGCTGCCGAACTGTGCCGCCGGCGCGTAATACCCGGTCACCTGGTACCCCCAGGAGCCCGAGAACGGATACTGTGCCAGCGGCAGGAACTCCACGTGGGTGAACCCGAGATCGGCCACGTACTTTGGGAGGATCTCGGCCGCCTCCCGATAGGTCAGCGGGCGCCACGACCCGTCGTCGTTCCGGGTCAGCCGCCACGACCCCAGATGGCACTCGTAGATCGAGACCGGGGCGCGCATGAGGTCCACGGTGGCCCGCTCGGCGATCCACTGCGCGTCCTGCCACTCGTGCGTGCTGTGGGTGACGATGCTGGCGGTGGCGGGCGGTGTCTCCGCGGCGAAGGCGAACGGGTCGGCCCGCAGGCTAAGGTGCCCGCCCTGGCTGACCACCTCGTACTTGTAGCGGGCCCCTGGTCCGACTCCCGGGAGGAAGATCTCCCAGACGCCGGAGCTGCCCAGCACCCGCATCGGGTGAACCCGGCCGTCCCAGCCGTTGAAGTCCCCGACAACGCGCACGCTTGTGGCGCTCGGCGCCCAGACGGCAAACGACGGTCCCGCAGAGCCCCTGGTGGACGCGCACGATAGCTCCCAGGTGCCGCCACAGCCCCTCGTGCCGGCCCTCGCCCATTAGGTGCAGGTCCATCTCCCCCAGCGTCGGCCAGCAGCCGTAGGGATCGTCGAAGGACGTCGTCGTGCCGTTCCGGTCGGTCGACTCGAGGCGGTAGGCAGGGAGGGCGTCGGCCGCCAGCACGCCGGCGAAGACACCGGCGGCGTGGATGCGACGCATCTCGATCCGCGCCCCGTCGCTCAGCACCGCCATCCCCGCGGCGTCCGGGCGCCAGCCGCGGATCACCACCCGGACCCGCCCGTCGCCGTCCTTCACTAGGTGCGGGCCCAGGATCTGGTGCGGGTCGTGATGATCGCCCGCGACGAGCCGCTCGAGATCCGCCTGGCAGACCGAACCCTCGAGTCCGACCGGTGCGCTCATGACCGTTCCCTCCCCGACCAGGCGCCGTAGGTCGCCCGGCCCGTCGCGCGGCACATCCCCCAAGCGCCGGAATGGTCCGTTCCCTGAGCTTTCCACGACACGGTGGCGGTGAGAAGGTGCTGGCTGATCGAACGCACCATCGACTCGGTGAACGTCGCCAGGCCGCACTGTGTCGGTGGAAAGGTCCCCTCGAAGCTGTGCCGTGAGAGCCGGGTTCGACGACGTTTTACCCACCTCGACCGCGCGCCACCGCTGCGGACCGGTGGTATTCAGTTAGCGCCGGACTTGCGGACGCTTCTTGGCGTGTGGGGTCATCTCGGTGAGGACTGATGGGCTTACCCCGCGTGGAGATTCTTCGGCGGCCGCCAACAGAATGCCGACTGATTCGACGATGCCGGTAGCGATGTCGTTGACCGCGGGCACGTTGTCGGGGCAGACGCACACGCTGAGATCCATTACGTCGCCGTGGGAGATCAGCGTGATGTTCAACCCGGCGCCTTCTATCAACGGTGCCGCGGTGTGCATGCCGACGACCTTGGCTCCAGCGCAATACACTGGCATCCGCGGCCCGGGAAGGTTCGAGATGATGCCATGCGAGATCGGTGCGAGCCGTTGCGACAAGCCCAGCTCGGTATAGAGCTGCATGCCGGCGTGGACGACGTTCGGCGGGATCAGCGAAGCGATGGTCGGCAAATCGGCCGTGGGACCAATCTTTTCAGTATTGCTCCTGCGGGCCGTCTTCAGCGTTTCAGTGGCTGCGTGTAGGTCGGTGAGGACCTGGACGGGGTCGTCGAGCTGCACCGGGAAGCGGATACGCCCGAAAGTGAACTGGTTGCTGACGGTGGTGGAATCGGCGTCTCGCAGCGATAGCGGTATCTGCATCAGCAGCGGATGTTCGGGCACGGCGTCATGGCGTTGCAGCCAGGCGCGCAGCGACAGTGTGCAGGCGGCCAGGAAAACGTTATTGATACTGCCCCCAAACGCGTGCCTGACCGTCTTCATCTGGGCAAGCCGGATCGAGGCGAAGGCCACTGCACGCCGCTCGGTCAGCGGCGCGTTGAACACGCTGCGCGGCACCGGCCCGCGCATCGACGACGCCGCGTGCGGCAGCTGGTCGGGTCCGCCCGTGCCGCGCAGCCGGCGGGCCGCGGCCCGCAGCACACCGGGCATGGCCCCGGCGATCAGCCAAACGCCGGTGACTTGGTTCTCCAGGAGCTCCTGCATCGTGTCGGTAACGAGCTCGCCGATGGAGGGCTGCTTGCCCAGGCTCGGCTCGGCCGGCAGATAGCTGGTCGGGTCGTCTCGCGGACCAATGGTCAGTAGCCGCGGCCAAACGGAGGCCACCCCGGCGACGCCACCGCTTATTGCAGGTGCCATCTTCACCGCCAACGCCCACCGGCCGCCCTCAAGACCGTCGATGCTCCACGCTTCCCATAGCGGTTTGTGGCGATCCAGCGGCCCGGCGGTCAGCCCCGCGATCAGGTCGGCGAACTCCCGGCGGCCGCCGGGAGCAGGAATCGTTGTGCTGTGCATCTGGGGAGTCGGGTCATAGTCGTCGATCTCGGCCCACACGGGCTGACCCAATCCCAACGGCTTGCCCACAACCCGGCTGCGGAAGCGCGCCAGCTGCGGCAGCGACAAGCCAACCAGCTGGTGTAGCCGCTGATGGCTGAGCTGATCGGACGCCTCGATGACGATCAGCGCGACGGCGTGCGTCGGCACCGTCGAACTCTCGATGTGCAGCGACACCGCATCCATCCCCGATAACCGGCTGACCATCACCGCGCCCCCGCGTCCGCCACTGAACTCTCTTGGGCCAGCGGATTGATGATCGTCGGCTTCGACGTATTCATCGGCCAGCTAACCGATTCCACGTCGAGAAATCCGGGGTCATAACCGCATCCGCAAGCGACGGTGCCGCGACCCAGCACCGTCGCCGGCTCCTCGATGGCGGCCATGACCCACCCTAACCCTGCCCTACGGCGGCCCTCAGGTCGCCACCAGGCCGAGCTGGTCGATAGGTGGATTGTCGCTGATGTGCTCGGTGAGAACCGATGAGAGGAGCGACAACAATCCTGCGGACCAACGATCGGCATCGCCACCCGCTACGACAAGTACGCGCTGACCTACTCGGCGGAGTCATCCTCGCAGCAGCAATCACCGCCCACCGCCTCCAATAAACAGACACGACCTAGTCGAGGGACTTGACGGCGCGGGCTGTGGCCTGACTGAGGCGAAGAATCCGCAGATCGCCGATCGGTGTGCCCTGCCCACGGTTGCACACCATCGCCAAGGCCAGTTCGTGCCCGGGATCGGCAAAAGCGCCGGAGCCACCGAACCCGAAATGCCCATAGCCGCGGGGGAACTGTTTGTTAATAATCGGCAGCCGATGGTAGCCAAGGCGCCACTGCATGGTCATCGCGATGACTCGGTCTCGTTGGTCGTTCTGGATCTCGGAGGCCTTGCGGACCGTCTCCTCGGAAAGGATGCGCACACCGCCCAGCTGGCCGCCGCCGGCGAGCATCGCGTACATGGCACCGAGCGACACGGCATCGAAATACCCATTCATCGCGGGCACGGCGGCATCTTGGAGTCGAGGGTCCACGATGACGTCCTCGATACCGCGGGAGAGGGCTGCGTTGATCATCCGATGCGGGTTGATCGGCGACCTCAGGACACGCAGACCCCGCGACACCTGGTTCAACGCGAAGCTGCCGAGGGGGCTAGACCAACGCGTCAAAGCGGGCGACATCGGCGCCAGTGGCGCCATCCGGTGCCGCTGCTCGGGCGGGCAGCCGATATGCAGGCCATCGAGCCCGAGCGGTTCGGCGATTTCCTTCTGCAGGAACTCCTCGATCGGTGTGCCGGAGATCCGCCGCACCAGCTCGCCGACAAGCCAACCGAACGTCAGCGCGTGGTAGCCCACCGAGGTTCCCGGCTTATATGCCGGCTTCGCCCGAGCCAGCGCATCGGTCATGTGCTCCCAATCAAGCATCCTGGATCCGTGGTCGATGATGGTGCCGAAGCGGTGTAGGCCCGCGGAGTGGCTCAACACCTGGCGAACGGTGACGTCACCCTTACCGTTCTGGGCGAACTCCGGCCAGTACGTGGCGACCCGTTCGTCGTAGTCGAGCTCCCCGCGGTCGGCGAGCACATGGGCGCAGGTGGCCACGACGCCCTTGGTCGTGCTCCAGCACATGGCAAGCGTGTCGCGTGTCCAGGGAACCCTATCCAGGCCGCGAACCCCGCCCCACAGATCGACGACAAGCCGGCCGCGGTGGTAGACGGCCACGGCGGCGCCGCCGTCGGTACCGGCGATCTGCTTCCTGAAGACGTCCGCCACCTCGCGGAATTCTTCGTCGCAACGACCTGCGATCAGATCTATTCCTGATGTCGGAGTGCTCAGTTTCGGAGCTCCTTTTTCTTCGGGGGCTGGGCCGCTTTGTTGGAAGCCTTTTTCGGCAAGTAGTCGAAAAACAGCGATTGCCTGATCATCAAGGGCTTCTTGGCGGTCATCATTCCTCATTGACCGAGCCGCCCGCCTTAGGGCTCTGAGCCGTACACATCAGGTTTCGCCCGCCCTCATCCCCCCGATAGGGTCCTTTGACCCCGGTGCGCGCGCCTCAGTGCCCCATTCGGGGTACCGGAATGGGAAGCGGCCCGCCCAGCCGACAGGACAAGTACCGGGTCAGCGCCCGTCAGCCGGAGTCGAGCATGTAGGCAAGCATCCGGAGCGTGTACGCCGTGTCCCGACCGTCAGGCACCCCGGCGAACGTCTCGGCCACACTCCGCAGAGCTGCGGCCACCTCACACCGAAGACGGTTGTAACACCCCCGGCGCGCGCCCGAGTTCGGCGCCGCCTTGGGTAACTAGCGCAGTCGGTCGCAGACCCTCAGCTCTCGGCTGGCTGGGCTCGGCGACTCGGTGATGGGTGCCACGTGGTAAGCCGGTTGCTGATAGACAACGAACGCAAACGAGCCCCGGATCGTTAATAGAAAAAAGAAAACCAGCCAAAAACAAGCTGGCTTTCTTTTTTCTATTAGTAACGATCAAGGGGAAGTCCGGATTGCCGCTCCCTCCAACTTAAGTGTCGGGGTGAAGGGTCTTCGAGTCACCATTCGCTGGCTAGGCTAACGATTCTGCATAAACCCGAGCGTCAATGGCTTCCAAGGTGGCGATCTCAGCATCATCAATTGCCATCCTGGCAAAGTAAACCGAAGCCGTGGCATACTCCTCCGCGTCATCGGCTCGGTGTGCCGCGACCTTCCGGTTGACAGCGTCTTTCTTGGACGCAACATTGCTCTTAATTTTCGCCAGCCGCTGGTTATGGTCTGCCTGGAGTTTTTCCCACTCGGAAGCCGCGGCTGCCTTCCTCGCTACGACCTTCGCCTTAAATTCATCCTGCCTGGCTTTTGCAGCCGCTTTGGCGGCTTCGAGAGTGGCATCCACTTTCTCCCCGGTTTCGTTCTCAGCCGCCTCTACCTTCTTCTCCGCGTTCTCTGCATGGCCTGCAAGTTCTCGCAGACTTTCTGAAAGCCTCTTCATGATTCTCTCTTTCATTTCCGTAGTGCTATTTACAGTACGCCGAATGCAATCTGCGGCTAGCCTCGATTTTTCGTACCGGCTGACCGGGGTGAACGGAGCCGGTGTTGGCTGGCTCGTGATGTCGATTGTTGCCGGTGGGTATGACAAGTTGCCCGGCGTCGCTGGGTGGGCGGCGGGCTTTCCTAAGGCCGGTGGGGTCTTTCGTCTCGTCGGGTCTAGGGTTTCGCGGTTTAGGTGAAGGCGGCGCGGATGTGGGTCCAGGCGGTGGCGATCGCTTGGGCCCAATGCCAGGTGACGTCGATGCGTAGCCG
>DATJQT010000450.1:0-2325 GCA_035505475.1 Vulcanimicrobiaceae bacterium | reverse complement strand
GATTATACCGCAAGCGGAGGAACACTGTGATCGAATACCGACTGCGCGTCAGCCACTGGGCCCGTGGCGTCACGTTGCGGGTGACCGCCGACGCTCGATTAGAGGTGGTGGCACCGCGCCGCATCGGCGCGCGGACGATTGCCCGGATTTTGGGCGAGCATCGCGAGTGGATCGCGGCTGCGCTCGGTGAAGCGCAGGCCCGCCACTGCCGACCGGCCCCACCGTCAGTCCCCTTGGATGTCGTGCTGCCCGCGATTCGCGGGCACTGGACCGTGACACGTGAACCCACGCAAGCCCGCGGCGTCCGGATTCGCCACGGGGACAACGACCTGGTCCTGGCCGGTCAGGTGAGCGACGCGGAATCCTGCCGGCGGGCGCTGCGGCGATGGCTCGTCGGCCTGGCCTGGGACCACCTCTTGCCGTGGCTGGAGAATGTGAGTCGCCGGCACGGCCTCCCCTACGGGCGATGCACGGTGCGCCTCACGCGCGCGCAGTGGGGGTGCTGCTACCGATCGGGCCTGATCACCCTCAGCGCCCGCCTACTCTTCCTGCCCCCGCTTGTGGTCGAGTACGTCCTCGTCCATGAGCTCTGTCATACGAAAGAACAGAACCACTCCGCTGCGTTCTGGGACCTTGTCGCCCGCTACTGCCCCGAGTACACGCTCAGGAGAACTGAATTGCGGAAGCTTGGGAAAGGTGTGCCGGACTGGGTGGTGGAGAGATAAAGCGGAGGGAGCAGGGGAGGACGGGGGGACGGACGGAAGAGTCGAAGAGGCGCAGAAGGCGAGGGGGAGAAAAGGCGCGGCACGGGAGCGGCCACCGGGGGACGCGGGGGCAAAGGGGACTGGCGGGAGACGCCGGGGCGAAAGGGCGCAAAGGCGAAGAGGCGACTGGGAGATCGGTGGAGAGGGCGAGGGGAAGTAAAGACCGATGTCGTCGGACTTTGGACCTTGGACGTTGCGCTGTGGCTTCGAACCTTGAACTTTGAACCGCCTCGCGCGGCTATCGGCTCCGGGCTCTCGGCGCTCCGTCAGTTCTCTGCGGCGCGGCGCTGCTCGGCGGGGGCCCGCATCACTGCCAGGAGCATTTCGGGCGCTTCCGCCTTGCTCACGTAACCGGCGGCGCCGGCGGCCATCATGGCCGACATGCGGGCTGCCGGATCGAACACCGACAGGCCGATGATGCGAATATCGGGAAACTCCTCGTGGATCAGTCGCGTGGCGTCGATCCCGTTCATGATGGGCATGCTCACATCCATCAAGATCACGTCGGGAGTCAGATCGCGTGCCAGCTGCACAGCCATCTCACCGTCCGCTGCCTCTCCGATCACCTCGATATCCGTCTGTGCAGAAAGGTAATGCGCCAGGCTGCTGCGAACAACCGCATGATCATCGACGAGCAGGACCCGCATGCACCCCCCCCGATGAGCTGCCACACAATCCCGCCATGTTGCGTTGTGCGGACAGGGTACAATCCTAATCCGCCAAGGTCAAAGCGATCCCGCACTCCCACAGAGAGATTTGGCCGGGACCGGATGGGATCGGGCATCGCGAATTTTGGGCATTCGCACGATGTGAACAATCGCCGATCGCCCTTCGGCAGGCTCAGGGCGAACGGTTCTTTGCGCTGCTTGCACCAGGCAAGAGCGGGCTGTCTCCGAGCGTAGCCGTATGCGTTGGAGAGCGCTCAGAACTGGGCGGAGACCTTGAGCGAGCTAGCGGGAGTCGCGCAGCGCCGTAAACGCCTCGCGAGTGAGGAGGTACGACGGGTGCTGCAATCCGGTCGGGGGATAGAATTCATCGTGGGTGTAGAGGAACCCAAGCTTCTGCAGGAGGTGGCGGGATGCCTGATTGCCGGGATTGTGGCCGGCAAAGAGGCCGGCGGCTTCGAGCCGTGTGAACGCATACTGCATCGCGGCAACCGATGCTTCGCGCGCGTACCCATGGCCCCACTGCGCTGCCAGAATGTGCACGCCGATCTCGTAGATCCGCTCGGCCGGCCGATATGGCCGCAGCCCGCAGCAACCCATCAGGTCGTCGTTGGCCAGTAAGAACACGGGCCAGTACTGGATGCCGTGCTCGGCCTGCCGGACAATCTCCGTGGCGAGCCGCTCGGCAACCTGCTCTGCCGAGAACGGGCCCCCGATGTACTGCGTGACGGCAGGATCGCCCCACAGCGCCGCAGCGAGCGACAGATCGGCTTCCGTCCAGAGGCGAAACCCCAGACGCGCCGTACGGAGGAAGTACGGGTCGGCCGCTCTGTCCATCACGCATCCCGCAGCGACTGCCAGACCGCCGCATCGAACGGCGCCGACCGGTTCGGGCA
>DATJQT010000449.1:0-6143 GCA_035505475.1 Vulcanimicrobiaceae bacterium | reverse complement strand
CCGGTCCATGTGTAGGCCCTCCAGAACGCCCAGCCCCCGAAGAGTCCTGGCCCCGCACCGGTCCCCGCCCGATGCTTTCCCTCGGGCCCTGGTGGCACTGCCGGAACGGATGGACCGCCGTGTACTCGGCAGCCTTGGTGCCAGGAAAGAGCAGGCCCTCGTTCGCCTAGCGTGGGTTCAGCCACGGGGACCCGCACGCGGTTTGCGTGCTGTAGGTCATCCCCCCGCACGCCGCCGGGGCTGCCGTCGCGCTCTCCCGGTATGACGACGGCGAGGCGACTCCTGCTGGGCCCCCCGCCCAGGGGCCAACCGGGGTACTGCACGCGGCCGCCAGGAGCGTGAGGGCCACCCCCGCCCTGCGGGCCAGCATCCACCACATCGGGGTACGCACGATTTCACCTCCGGTGCGGGAAGCCCTCCCAGGGTTTCAGCCCCGGTGATGCTTCCCAGAGGAATTGCGCGGAGTGTTCACCGCCCACCCATAGACCCTTTGCGCCTCGTGGCGACCTGCCCGACCGCCCCGCCGAGGGCGCCCGAAATCGCCCCGACCGCCAGCACCTCCCACACGGCGGGCAGCGTCCCCGCCCCCAGAGAGGCAGCCACGCCCCCGACCGGCAGCGCGACCAGGAAAAACACGAAGGAGAGTCCGGCTCCCACCACGGCACCGAGCAGGGCTCGCCCGGTCGCTGCCGCCGCCCCCCCGATGAGGAGCCCCACCCCGGCCGGCAAGAGCGCGTACCAAGAGTGCTCGTCGAGCATGGCCGCAAAATGGAGCGCCGCCACGGCGACGCGGAGGATTCCCCCCACCACGGCGCCCACCGCGACTCCGGACCACGATATGCGTGCCGCCATTGGAGTCCCCTTTCGTCCCACCCCAGGTCGCGTCTTCCGCTTGCCGGCCGCCCGGTCTCACCCGTGGTGGGCGTTTCGCACTGCGGGTCTGGATCGCCCACCAGGGGGCGTCGCATTCGACGGGTGTGTTCCGGCGACCCTTTTGATGGCGCTGCGAGTTTTACAGCCTCCGGTGTGTGATCCGCCGTCTAGGCTGCATTCGAGTCGGCGCTTCGATGAAGAGGGGCCAGGACAGGTAAAACGTAGGGCAGAATAGAAGACTTGTCTATTGGACCTTAGTCTATTCGACCTTAGTCGAATGTGCCACGAGTCGCGGCTCAAGGCAAATGCGCGATCGTGCGCACTTGCGCCGGGGATGTCCGTTCATGGCAGAGGCCGTCCCGCATCCCCCGCGGGCAGCGCGAACCAGAACGTGGCGCCACCCTCCGGGTTGTTCTCGGCCCAGAGCTTTCCCCCATGTGCCTCGACGATGGACCGGCTGATGGCCAGGCCCATGCCCATCCCGGTGGCCTTGGTGGTGAAGAAACTGTCGAAGATCGACGCAAATTGGTCGGGCGGGATGCCCGGCCCGTGGTCCCGGACCCCCACCCGCACGGCGCCGTCCTCGGCGCGGGTGTGCAGGACGAGGCGCCGCGTCGCCGCGGGCTGACGTTCCATCGCCTCCATCCCGTTCATCACCAGATTCAAGAGCACCTGCTGGAGCTGGATCCGATCCCCCGGGACCGGGGGGAGGGCCGGGGCGAGCGCCAGCTGAATCGGCTGATGCCGGATCAGGGCGTCGTTCCGGGTGAGCGCGACCACTTCCTGGATGATCGTGTTGAGATCGAGCGGGGCGAAGCGGCCCCGGTCCTTCTTGAGCAGGCTCCGCAGCCGCTGGATCACCTCCCCGGCCCGCTCCGCATCCGCCTGGACGTCCGTCAGGATCTCGATCACATCGGCCAGCGGCGGGGCCGGGGCCTGCAGCAGTTGCCGGCCCACGTCGGCATTGGCGGCGATGGCCGTGAGCGGCTGGTTCAGTTCGTGGGCGAGCGAGGCGGTGAGCTCTCCCAGGAGGGCGGTGCGGCCCATGTGCGTCAGGTCGCGGCGGAGCCGGCCCAATTCCAGCTCTGCGTCCCTGCGCTCCGTGATGTCGAGCGACACCCCCATCAATCGGTCGGCGCCGGTCGAGGAGGAGGAGGGACGCCACCGCCCGCGCGAGACGATCCAGCGGATGGCGCCGTCCGAGCGCACGGTGCGGTACTCGATGTGCAGTTCTCCCTTTTCTTCCACCACCCGCCGGACGACCTGGCGCACGTGCTCGCGATCGTCTCCATGGACGGATTGCAGGAAGCGTTCGAGCGTTATCGGGTCCTCCGAGGCATAGCCGAACAGCTCGCGGGTCTTGGGGGTCACCCAAAAACGACCCGAGCCCGTCTCCAGGATCCACAAGCCGACCCCCGCGGAGTCCGCGGCCAGGCTCAGGCGTTCCTCGCTCTCGCGGAGTGCCTGATCCGCGCGGCTCCGGGAGACCGCAGTTGCAATGACGTGTGCGACCATGTCGAAGCGATTTACGACGTCTTCCGGCCAGTCCCGCTCCGCCCGCGTGGCCGCGAAGCTGAGGGCGCCCAGCACGGTCCCTTCGGACTCGAGAGGCATTGCGACAAATGATTTCGTGCCGAAGGTCTGGAGCGATTCTCGGTCCCGAGCGGCTTCCGGGGGAAGGGTCGCCAGGGTCGAGATGGTAACGGTCTCCCCGTGCAGGACTTTCTGGAGCGCCCACGGGAAGAAGTCACGCATATCCATCCGATCCGGCGTGGGCGGGGTTTCTGATCGGTTGTGGATGTGCGTCAATCGCATTGTCCCGGGCTCGTCCGCTGGTACTTGCAACAGGGTTGAGCGATCCAGGTCCAGCCCCTCGCAGATGCGACGCTGGACGTCCTGGATTTCTGTCTCGATGTCTTTGGCGGGCAGATGGACAAAGCGCGCCGACAGTTCAGCCAGCAGCGTTTCGAACCGCAAGCGCTCCGCGAGCTGCCGTTCGGCACGATTGCGTTGCGTCTGGCTCAGCATGAAGCCGACGATCAGCAGGGCCTGCACCACGACAATAAAGGACGCGGCGATGATCCACAGGCGGTATCGCTCCCAAAGCGTGAACTCTTGGTTGATGATGATGCTTCCGGGTGGCACCGCAGTCGCCGACAGGTTCCAGCGATTGAGCTCGCGCCCGTCGAACATCGGCACCGCCGGCACTTCGAACGCGGACGACACATTGCCCGAGGGCGGCCCGCCCCGGAGGATCTCCAGCGCGAGCCGGGCCGCGTAAGTCCCGGTGCGCTCGAAGCTGTACAGCGCCCCACCCACGATGCCGCGGCCCAGAGATGACTCGAGGACCCCGAAGACGGGCGCCTTGGAGGCCTGACTCACCTGCTGTGCCACGTCCGGGGAGAAATAGATCTTCCCTGCCCCGTCGGCGCTGACCGGTAAGAGCAGGACCAAACTGTCGGGGGGCGCCTCGGCCAGCGAATTCAGCGTCGCCTCCATCGGCAACCCGCTCAGGTACCGAAATTCGAGGCGGTTCTCCCAGGGCTTCAGCTCAACTCGGGCCCGCTCTTCCTGGAGTCGGTCGATCATGTGGGCCCCGCTCACCACGAAGACGCGTTTTGCGGTGGGGACCAATTTCAGTGCGATTTCCAGAGTGCCCCGTATATCGAGGCGGGCGCTATGCCAGAAGATGCGACGATGGGCGTCGGTAATGGGCGGGGCCGTGCCGGCCAGCATGTACAGCGCCAGAATGGGAGGATCGGGAAAGAGGGTGTGCGCCTCGTTCAGAACAAAGTCCAGCGCCTCCGGATAGTTCGTGACGATCAGGTCAAATTGGCGATGGCGGTACTTCAGGTACAATTGCTCGAGCAGAGCGTTCCGGTAGGCGGGGCTGGGATTCCGCCGCAGGTCCAGGGATTCGAAGAACTGATTCTCGAGCGGCACGCCGCCGGCCAGCAGGGCTTTTGAAAGGCCTGCGTCCGTTTGGGCGAACACGGGTGCCTGGCTTTCGAAGGCATGAAGGACCAGGATGCGCTTGTTCAACATGGGTTGGGGCGGCGCTTGCGCGCGAGCAGGGATGCACGCCGAGGCGACGAAGAGGACGACCATGACCGCCACGAGGCTGAACGCCTTCTGCCTATTTCGGCGGGCCGACGGGTTCGCAGAGTTGGATCCGCTCACAGGAGCCTCAAGGCAGGGGCTTTCCCAAAGTTCGCGGCCGGCGGACAGCGCGGCCGCCGCTCTCGACGAAGCAAAACACTGCAACATCGCGGGGATGGTAGTTCGGACTCAACGTCGTCGCAATAAAATTCGGGACGAATCAGCGCGGACGGCCGCGTTTCGCGCATGCACAGCCGGGCTGAAGAACCGGACCGTGAGGAGGATGGCCACGCGCTCCGTGTCTTGGGCGGTCACCCGATGGCCGATCCGGGAAACTCCCCGTTCCCCATTCGAAAAGGGGTGGGGGAATTGGAATCGAGAGCAGGAGGCAGCGGCCTATACCAATTCCGTCATGGATGCACCATTTCGGGTGTCCTCGAAGAGCCGAGGACTGCCACAAATCAAGTGATCCCGCGTAAGTCCTTATTAGTAAGAGGTGCACGTTCTTACCGGTGGCATCGGCCGGCTGGCACAAGTTCTGCTCCTCTTATCCTTCAGAATTCGGAATGCGTCTGATGGCGCGGCAGTATGGTGCTGCCGCACATAGGCACGAATTCTGACAAAGGAGAGTAGCGATGAAGATCATGGCAGTGCTGGTCGCAGCGTTGTTCGTCGTGGTAGCGGTCGTCCCGTCGTTTGCGCAGACCCAGGCGCCAGCCCCCAGCAAGGACACGGCCAACTCGAGCGCGAAGGTTGCGCCGCAAGCCGACCAGGGCACGGGCGCCAATCCGTCCAAGGCGAAGGCGAAGAAGGAAACCGCCTCGTCCCAGAAGCCGGCCGCGAGCAAGGACACGGCCAACTCGAGCGCGAAGACTGCGCCGAAAGCTGACGAGGGCACCGGGACCGGTATGGGGCAGAAGAAGACCACCCCGTAACGTATCGATCGAGTCCGCAATGAAACGCCGGTCGGTTCGCCGACCGGCGTTTCTCTTTGGTGCTGGATGTTCCGTTGATGAATGAAGTGAATGGGATTCGAATAGCAGCTCGCGAGCGGTCCGCCGGCACCGCAATTGGTCAGTTTGGAGAGAGGGTTTAGGGCGTGGTGGGTTTGAGGACCTGACGCAGTCGAGGGGCAGCTTCCTCGTCTTCCTTGAGATCCAAGAGGGGGACCAGTTCTTGCCAGATCATCTCCACGTTCAGCCGTTGGGATTGGCGCCTCGCAATTCCCTCAATATCGATCCAATCCTGCGGACGCCCCGCGAACGCCTTGAACACAATCAGGTCCTCAGCGCTGCAGGTCTGCAGTGCGACGCTCTCGGTAACGTGAAACGATGAGGCGCGATTGACAGCCCGCTCCTCGAACGGCATGGCTCCCAAAGCCACGTCCATGGGGATGGCGTTCTTCCCAACCAGAAGCAGGACGCGATTCCGCAGCGCGAAATCGCGGGCATCGGGGATCCGCGGCGCGAACACGGAGAGGAACTCATCGATATAGCGGGATTCATATCCTAAACCGGTCAGGACAGTCAGATCGACATCCTGGGTGAGCCGGGGCTCTCCCCATCGCTGGAGGGCCAAGCCGCCAATAAAGCAGAAGCGAAAATTCCGGGCGGCGCAGAAGGCCTGGACATCCATGGCGGCGGAAAAGATCGGGTTCACTTCACGATCCGACGATGGAAAAGCGCCTGCTGTTCGACCAAGCCGGACCACGCTTCCCGCTGGGGGTTCAATTGGAACAGCGTGGCAAGTGAAAGAAGGGCCTCACTGGCAGCCAAGGCGCGCTCGTCGCTAAGATGGATCAACTCATCGCGCCGGATGGCTGCCAGAGCGACACCGGCATTTCGCCACTGGCGCATCCAGGCTTGAGCAGACGAGTCGGATGTCGTCCTGCCCTCACTGTCCGGCTCGTTGAGCTGTTGCATAGAACTCATAATATACGAGCCCGGGGGATTCCTCAACAACCCTGCCGGGCGCCTGCCGCACGATCCCCAGATTCTCGAGTTCAGAGCGGAACCCATGATGGACAAGCGGCGCGGCGTTGAAGCCGTCAGTAATCGCCAACCGGGCGATGTCATGTCAACTGTGGTATATATCATTCGCCTGGCGGGTCGCGACAGACGACGATTCATTATTCCGTCGAAATCGCATGATGGCTGACACTGCCGCCGCAC
>DATJQT010000448.1:0-8055 GCA_035505475.1 Vulcanimicrobiaceae bacterium | reverse complement strand
GCAAAGGGCCTCGAGCTGGTAGGCCGTGTTGCCGCCGGGCTGGCAGTAGAGCGTTGGCGAGGCCGCTGCCGCGGCGATCGCCAGGGCGAGTAGGGTTCCGCTCACTTGGCGTCACCCCCTTTCGCTGGGATTTGGATCGAGCCGGGGGTCCGCAGGTACCCGCAGTCGGCGATGTTGGCCAGCGATGCCGCGTCGATGATCTGGTATTGGCCCCAGGTGAAATGGACGTAGCATGGGGTGTTGGGATCGAGTTGAGGAGGCAGGACGATTGAGGACTGGTACTTCTGGTTGAGCAGATCGAGCAGGGCAGCCGCGGTGCCGAAGCCGACGACAGCCGTACAGTGGTTGACCGTCGTGCTAGGGTGGAGGTTTGTGATGATCGAGAACGGCTGGTTGAGGTCAACCTTGTCGATGATCGCGTCCCCGTCGATGTCGAGCTTGATCTGGGTGGGTGGCAGCGACGTGCCGACCGTGCTGTACAGAGCCGATCGCATGTTGTCCCAGTTCTTGGGATCGACCAGCGTGAAGTCGCCGTCTTTATAGAGGACGCCGCCTTGGAGGATGCCGACCTTGGCCATCGTTCGCAGTACGTCCTGGCTATACGCCCCGTCCAGGAAGCCATGTCGGATCAGCCAGGGAGTCAGGGTAGCGTTAGCGATTATTACGCCCCACGCTGTGTTGATGTTTTGGCACTCCTCAGCGGAATCGCAGTCGCCGAGCGCGTCGTTTTCAAATATTGACAGCTTGGCGTCGAGGTTCGCGAAGGTCGCCGGCAGTACGGCGGTGTCAAAGTAGGGACGGTAGGGGCGGCCACGCAATAGGTGCTCGCGGGGGGCACGCCGCGTTAGGCTGAGGGGTTTGGCGCGGTCGGGGATCGTGACGCGGCGGCGGGTGGGCGTTGGCGCCGGGTCCGGCGGGAGGACGAAGTCCTCGAGGATGGCGATGAGGGCCTGGAGAAGGGCCTGCCAGTTGATGGTTCGAACGTGTGACATAAGAAAGTCCTTTCTGTGAGTGAGTGGGAGGGGATGGACGATTGAGAGCGGAGCGGTTTAGGCCTGGGTACGACCGCGGCCGTAGTAGAGCGGGTAATCGTGGAAGTCGTCGCCGTCGTGGTCGGCGTCGTCGTCGGCCTGGTCGTTGAGGAGCACGGCCAGCACGAGCACGGCCTCAGCGATGTCGTCGGTGTGCGGGTGGCGGGGTTCCGGTTCGTTGAGCAGGCGGGTGAGGACGCGATTGAGTCGGTGGCGGAGGGACTGTTTGAGTTCGGTTAGCATGACGGTGGGGCCTTTGGGGCTGAAACCCGTAGGGTCGGACGAGGTCACGAGTCCGATGAGCGGGTTGCGTTGAGGGTTGATGTCGAGGCCAGCAACGAGCTAGGCCACACGGGACCTCCCCCCCCCCATTCAACCAAGCGAGCGGAGAGGGGGGGTGGGGAGGCAGGGTTTTCACGAAGTGCGAAGCAGCCGCGAAACTGCCGCTGCCAACTAGCGTACGCGCAGCGAGGTACGAGCGGAGCGATAGCTAGGATGGCAGCCTGGCAGTTTCGCATAGTGGCGGTTCCGAAGCCGTGAAACCCTGCCTCCCCACCCCCTCTCGGAGCGTTGGTCGAACGGCGCGGCTTATTGGCCTTCCTCCGCGGCGATTTCGGCGAGGATTTCGGCGAGGAGTTCTTCAAGGGGTTCGCTCTCCATGGTTGGTGGTCAGAAGCTGTCGTCGACAAACGTGTCGATGGGTTGGTGGTCAAAAAGCGGGTTTTGCACGGCCGCTGGGCGGGGTGTGTCGGTTGGCGCGGGCGGCAGGGCCAGCCCGAAGGCGTGTAAGGGTACGTCACTTTGGAACGCGTCCTCCTGGTCGGGAAGCGTGAAGCTGTTGTCCGCGTTGATGCCGATCTCCTGCTCACCGTAATGGTCCGTGAGGTACTTCCAGGGGTGCAGTTCGGAGCGTTCGATGATCCGCTTGGGGGCGAAGGTGATTCGCTCGAGGTCCTCGGGCTGGAAGAAGTTGCGGCTGTAGCTGACGTGTCGGTCGGTCCACTCCAGTCGGTGTAGCTTTGTTAAGTACTTCGTGAGGTAGCGGAAGGAGCTGAAGGACTGGTCGATTTTCGAAATCCAGACGACGGGGGCTTCAGTCATTTGGCCCCAGGTTTCGCTAAGGGCCTTTTGCGGGATGTAGCCGCATCGCAACATGGCGTGGTAGTGGGGGAAGCCGAGGGCCTTGCCGGGGTCTTGCAGTTCGGCGTACTTCGTCGTGCCGTTGTGGATTTCGGCGACCCGCAGGTACTCGATTTCGCCGTAGTGCTTTTTGAGGCGGCGAAAGAGTTGCGGCACTAGCGGCGATGTGTGCCGCCATGCGGCTTCGGGGGTTTCGTACCGCGAGGGGAGGACGCCTAGTCGGATCCAACGGTTGGGGTTGGCTCCGTGCGTCAGGAACGCGAGCTTGCGAATCTTCCGCGGGGCGCAGTACGCACAGCCCCAGCGTTTGCAGTTGATCGGCGCGGCCCGCTTTTGGTCGGTGGCCTCGTCGTAGTAGGCGATGGTTTTAGCCCACGGACAGCACTTGTAGTTCCTGAATGTGCTGGGGCTCGGGGTGAGGTACCGCAGAGGGTACGCCGCCGCGTTGGCAGGAAGCGAGTCGATGGCGGATTCTAAGAGTGCTTCCATGCTAACCCGCTGGTCGGGGAGTTTAGGTTGAGTTTAGGTTTGGGACAATTGAGGTCGCGTGCTACCCTGCTTTCGCTCGAGACGCCCTTATTTGTTCGGGGTCCCGCGTGGGGAACCGGCCCGGGGGTCGCGTTCGCGTCACGCTTGTCGCCCCCGGGCAAAGGTTCTCAACCGTCACCGCCGCGGCCCTGGCGGGCCACTCCTGGACACCGCTTCCATCCACGACGGTGCTATGAAGATAGCGGGAATCGCGAATTCTGTCAAAGGTTTCCCTTATTTTGTGGTTTGACGGGAGGTTAGGCACAAGATATAGTGGTTGTGTGCCCCGAAGAGGGGCTTCGATGCCTGCGGAATGGGCGGCAAACGGTTGCTTCTCACGAACCCAGGCGGTTTTCTCGCACTGAGGAGTTATTCAGATGCCAGCAAACCCCCCCTATATGCCGACCAAGGACGCAGCGTTTGATGCCTGGGCGGCCAACTTTTCCAGCCTCATTGCCGCCGGGCCGGCGTCGTTTGGCCTTGCTGCGGCGGATGCGACCGCGATTACCGCGGCCTACAATGCCTGGGAGGCGGCTTACGGTCCCGTGACAAGCCCGTCCAGCAAGACGAAGGCGGCGGTTCAGGCCAAAAACACCGCGCGCGTGACGGCCGAGCAGACGTTCCGGCCCTACGCCCAGCAGATCAGCCTGAATCCGGCGGTCAGCAGTGATAACAAGATTGCCCTCGGGCTGAACCCGCGGACATCGACGCCGTCGCCGATCTCGCCGCCGGCCAGCAACCCGGTGTTGACGGTCGCCAGCGCAGGCAACTTGTCGCTGGTCGTTCGTTACCGCGATTCGGTGTCCTCGGTCAGTGTCAAGGCTAAGCCGTACGGCGTAGCGCACTGTCAGATTAGCTATGGCGTTTCGGCGACCGCGGTTGCCGATCCGACGAGCTTGCCGCAGACGGCCTTGGCTACGAAGTCGCCGTTGACCCTGACGTTCGATTCGGCTGCCGGCGGGAAGCAAGTTTACCTTGCCGCGCGTTGGGTGACCCGCACGGGCAAGTACTCGCCCTGGTCGCCGATTGTTAACTTCACGGTTCCCGCTTCCCTGTGAGCTGGCCTTCGGCCTGCTGAGTGGAGGATGGGGACGATTGAGGTTTTCAGCCGTCCTTCTCCTGTTACTCTATGTTAGGAGTTCTTTTCATGGCGAGTTATCCTTCGGCCAAAGTTCATAAGCCATCCCGTCGGCGTTTGGGGCGGGGGCAGGCGGTGCAAAAGCCGGTCTGCACGATGACGGCGTCCGCGGTGACGACCACGGTGACGTTGACGTTCTCGCAGCCGGTGGTTGCGAATGGCACCATTGATCTTCACGTTTCGACGGGGATCGCGTTGGTTTCGCAGGTTCAATCGACGCCGACGACCGTGACGCAGGTCTATGCGGCGTCGGTCGTCGGCAAGACGTGGTCGGTGGATGGCACCGCGCCCGTGCGGACGTTCCAGGGAGGGTCGGTCGCTCCAGCGGCCGGGACCTTTTGACGTGGTGCCTCGCTGGCCGGCCGTTACGCTGGGTTACCAGTACCTGTGGAATGGTCCGACGAGTTCTCCGAACGGCCCGATGTATCTCTGCGCGGCGATCGGCGACGGCTCGACGGGCTTGAACGCGGGCGTGCGGCCCGGTTTCGGGCAGGCGTTTTTCAACCTCTATGAAGAGGATGAGGCGTTTGCGCCGGCCGGGGGCGTTCGCGACCCGGGGATCGTGGAGTACGAGGGCGGTTTGCTCTTGTGCGCGCCGGACTATTCGGGTACCGGCGATCTGCATGTTTGGTTCTCCGAGTCGGTGTGGCCGATCTCGTGGAATCATGTCGTGGATCTGCCGCTTGGGCCGACATGGGCCGTGCATGGCGGCGGGTGTTGTTCCTGGATCGTCGCGCGAGGGCAGATCTATGCGGTTCCGATGGCGGGCAACGGCTGGCCTGTGGTCTGCGTGCCTCCGGCGGCGTTCGCCGATTGGGGCAATGCCGGGCGGTGGTCGGTGCATGAGCCGTATGCGTCGACCGTGCTGACGTACGACGACATCTATTACAACATGTACTGGCAGTACGACCCGGTGAGCGATCTGTTTTTCGCCTTCGGTCCGAATGGTCCGCCGTTGTGGATGGTCTCGGATGATCTGCTCGATATGTCGGCGGCGCGTTTCGGCGTGTCGCCGGATGGCAGCGGTTTCCAGGGCGGCGATAACGAGGGAGCGCAGGTGGTTTTGCTGTCGGATGGTTCGTTCCGGCAGTACTACTTCGCCCAGGATGATAACGCCTCGCCGGTCGGCGTGAGCTATTATCAGGACTGGGTTGATTGGCGCGACGGGTTTGCCGACTGCGGCGATTTCGCCGGCGGCGATTGGGGGCCAACCGTCGAGGGGGCGCAGGCGGGCGGCGTTGTCACGCTCGACTTTCGCACGGCGGCGGGGTTCGCTGGCAATGTGGCTGGCCTTCCCTGCTGGCTCTCCGGGACGCGGCTGAGTGTCGATGGTTCGAAAAGGATCCTCGATCAGTTCGGCGTTCCCTATTGATAACGTCACTTGTCGTCTGTCGCGATCCGCGGCAGGGCGGTCTGCGCCCGCAAGTGAAGTTCGACGCGGCGGCGGTGCCTGCGACGGTGCCGACGCCGCGTTCGTGCTTTGCGGTCTTTCATTTTTCTTCCCAGGCGGGTACCGGCGGTTTCCCTGGTGTTTTGCGGTGCCCTCCTCTTAGTAGGTAGCGTGGTCCGCTATGTCGATCGATTCACGGTCCCCACCGCAGTGAGGGACCGGAGTGGGCTCTTGCGTTGGATCCAGCGGCTAGCCCGCCGAACGGGCCGGAGCACCGCCTGGGGGCCGGAGGCGGCTTCCTGGTGAGGCGAGTTCTACGAGCCCCACCAGGAAGCCGACGACGGCCCTTGGCCGGAGCACTCAGCCGAGGGGGGCGGCGGGATTGTGCGACGGCCGGGCGGGTGGGGCGGTGGCGGCGCGGCGACGAGGATGCGGCGAAGGTAGGCGAGTTCTACGAGCCTGCCCGCCGCGACGATGGAGCCAGCCGCCGAAGAATGAAGGACGATCGCGCAGCGATGCCGCTCCTGGTTTGGCGGGTGCGTGTGCCTTACCGCGTCGGTGGTGGACAGGCGTTTCACATGAACGGGGGCGTCTCGTGGCTTCGTCCGCGTTGGGGGCCGGGCCGGGGTGCGTGCCGAGGCAGGGGGGAACCCCTATTGGGCGGGGCCGGCCTGCGGCGGGGGGTGGCGAGTGCGTGTGGGCTCTCCTCCTTCGGCCCCGCGTTCGCTTGCGTCTTTACCCCACTCTACCCGGCTTCTCCCCTGGCGCGTTGCCTCGGACACGAGGAAGATGCACCGCTGGTCTGTCCGCTGCCGACGGACGAACAAGGGCACCAGCGGTGCCCGCGTGAGTCCGCTGGATCTCGCGAGTGACGTCACGATCAGGAGGGTGGCAGGATGCCACCCGTCTTCCGCCGCAGGATGCGGCAGCGGGCAGGACGCGCGCCGGGCGGCATGGATGCCGCACGAACTACGGCACGGATGCCTTTCTCGGTGTGCGGTGCTGGTCGGCGACCAACGCGGCGGGCGATGCTCCGTCGCGGGCGGCTGGCCGTTCGGCCTGCGGCGATCGTCGTGCGGGCGGGGGAGGTAGCCAGTCTGTCGCGCGCCGAGATCCTCTATAAGGATAGCAAGTATAAGTGTCCGGGCCGGCTGCTAGCGATGAGTGGAGGATATTGACAGTTGATGGCATGGGTTCACGTGGTAGTAGGGCAGTACCGCAGCGTTGCCCACTCGTTGTGCCCGTCGTTCTGATAGTACCAAGGCCTGGCTGCGGCAGCCATCGGACACTCCGACATGAATAGGGACTGTACCGTGTCGATGTTCTCTTGCTGTCCGGCAGGGCGGGCGAGGTTCGCCGCGAAACGGTCGGCGAGGTCAAGCATGGCTTGCCGATCGAGGTAGAGGTAGGCGTGCGAGCCCCACATGGAGAGTGGGCGGAACCATGCGTGGTCGATCGGCGTGTACCACATCTGCCATCGCCGCTTGGGTTGTAGGCCGCGGCGGTAGGCCATGATGGCGGCTTTTTTGGGGCCGTACTTTGCGCCGCCGAGGAGGGCGATCTTGGTTCCCTCAGGAGGCGAGACCGACGCCCGGTAGTGATCGACGTTGGCGTCGTCTTCCAGAATCAAGAGTGGCGGCTCGTTGTCCCGGAGTAGCTTCTCGTGGCCGGCCGCGACCCAGACGGCGTAGGGCTGTCGTGTGGGTCCGTAGAAAAAATCCCAGTCGCGAGTGCCGGTGCGTGCCATGATCGCCGCGAGGCGCGATTGACGCATGACGTTCGTTGGGACGGTGTAGATGATCGTCTTGACGTCGGGCAGGTGGAGAGGGGCCGTTGGGTCCCTGGTGAGTTCGAAGGTGGGCTCGACGGCGGGCGTGGATCCGGAGTTTGAGCGAACGCGGGATTCCAGATGCTCCCATCGCAAGGCGTCCAGGAGCGTAGGAAAGGCTGGCCCCACGGGTGCTATGAGCCCGCGGGGCCAGAGACGCCAGCCGTCCGCCGTGAGGCGGTGGCTGGCATAGACTCGTTGGTGGTTAGGGGACCGCGGCATTTACGGCAGATGCTTGATAGTCGCCGGATTGCGGCGGTGTTGGCTTTCACGGTCGTCTCCAGCGTTTCAGCAAGCCGATCCTGCAGGGCGTCGATGCGGGCGGCCATCTCGCGTTCCCTGGCGAGAGAGCGCCAAAGGAGGATTGCGGCCATAAGACCAGCGGTGCCGACGTTACCGAGTTGTTGTAGCAGTTCGGGCATGGCGTCGATTGTAACGGGCAGCGGCCGTTTGGGCAAGCCGCAGCCGCTGCGGGCGGGCCGCGGTAGGGTGCGGACTCAGCCAGCAGGGAGGCGAAGTTCGCCTCCAGGCCTGCCGCCACTGCCGCGTCATTGCCGGCAAGCGTTGCCTCGGCGTTAGCTTGCTCCGCATTCATGCTCCAGTTGTAGGAGCCCAATTCCCAGTTGACGCCGTCGAAGACCGCGTACTTCGAATGCATCGCGCGGTGCGATCCGTCCAGGTAGACGCCCACCCCAGCGGTTGCGAGCTCGTCTTTTTTCGACGCCGTGTCGCGGGCGGTGTAGGCGTCCAGGACGACACGGACTGTCAGGCCGCGGGTTTTCGCGGCGACGAGGTTCGCGGCGAGGGCGGGGGACGTCAGTTCGTAGGCCGCTACGTCGATCGATGCGGTGGCCGAGCGGCAAAGGGCCTCGAGCTGGTAGGCCGTGTTGCCGCCGGGCTGGCAGTAGAGCGTTGGCGAGGCCGCTGCCGCGGCGATCGCCAGGGCGAGTAGGGTTCCGCTCACTTGGCGTCACCCCCTTTCGCTGGGATTTGGATCGAG
>DATJQT010000447.1:0-5091 GCA_035505475.1 Vulcanimicrobiaceae bacterium | reverse complement strand
AAGGTAGCCAGCGCGCTCGGCCTCCCGACGAATGTCGTCGTCTCCTTGGGCGGGCACGATCATCTTTGCGGGGCCTTGTCGGCGGGCATCCGCCGCAGCGGCCAGATCCTCAATTCCTCCGGGACGGGGGACTCGCTGGTCGTGACGATCGGGGTGGACCAAGTAGACGATCGGTATTTTCAGGCCGGCGTGAGCTGCGGGTGTCACGTGGTGAGCGGGTTGACGTACGGGTTGGGCGGCGTGCGAGGCTCCGGCAGGATGATTGATTGGCTGCGCGAGACCCTCCATGCCGGGGCCAGCGAATCCGGATATGACGCGCTGATCGCGCGGGCGGCACAGGCGCCGATAGGCAGCAATGGACTGATCGTCGCGCCGCACTTTCAGGGGGCGCACATCCCGTACCAGGATCCCATGGCCAAAGGGGCGATTCTTGGCCTGCGCACCGGCCATACCCTGGATGACATCACACGGGCGCTGTTCGAAGCGCTGACATATCAGTTGCGGCTTGCCTTGGAGACGTATGCTGGGCTCACCGGCGAAACGTTTCCGGATGTGACCTGCATCGGCGGGGGCAGTCAGAATGCGTTATGGGTGCAAATGAAGGCCGATGTCTTGAATCGCCGCATTCGCGTCAGCACGCTCCGCGAGAACACCGCGCATGGCGCGGCGCTCCTTGCGGGGATCGGGGCGGGAATCTATCGGGATGCGGAAGAGGCATGTACCGTTGCCTCGCCTCCGTTACAGGACTACGTTCCCAACCCAGAACATGTGTCGGTCTATCGCGACATTTTTGAGCAGGTGTATTGCGGGCTCCATGCGGCATTGACGGGGATCGACCACAAGCTCGAAGCCCTTCACACGCGCCTACCCCAGGGCCACCCCTGAGCTGCTGCGGAACGCTGCCGACCCTGCCCTACCGACGTGCTGCGGCCATGCGCCGCTGAACGCCTTCGGTCATGCGGCGCCAGGCGGGTGAGATGTCGGCAGGGTCGAGCAACGCATCGATCAGGAAGAATTCTCGGCTCGCTTCCGCATCGGCCAGGGCCTTGCACAGTTCGTCCCGGCTCGTTACCCGGACACCGTGGCCGCCCAATGCACGCGCCAGGCCGGGATAATCCCAGCCCGGCAGCTCGAAGTACGGCTGGTGTCCGGCGATCGTCTGCATCATTGCGTACCCGCCGTTATTGAACACGATGACGATCGGGTTCTGACCCAAGCGCCGCGCCGTGGACAGCTCGAGGCCGGTCATTTGGAACGCCCCGTCACCGACAAAGACGAGTGCCCGCCGATCCGGCCGAGCGAGCGGGACCGCCAGCGCGGCCGGCACGCCGAATCCCATGCTGTTGTAGTAGCCCGGGCCGAGGAAGAGGTTGGTGCGCAGATCCACTGAGGCATAGAGACAATCGCCGACATCCGAGACGACCACGTACCGGTCCGACGCCACGATGACGTTGACCGCCTCGATGATCTGGGCGGTCCGGAGCGGTCCATCGGTATCTGAGCATGGGGCAGAAGCCGCCGGCATGGACTGTTGAAAGCCGAAATCCGGTAACGATGGAGCCGCCAACAGGCGGGCGAGCAGATCGCCGAGGCCGATACCGGGATAGCGGTGATGGCCGACCGCCACGTCCTCGGCCGATGCGGCGATGACCTTGGACCGGTCAATGCGCGCCGTGTAATACCCGGTGCTCACGTCGGTGAGAAAAGCGCCCAAAACCAACAGGCAGTCGGCGGTCTCGACGGCTGCGCGGGCCGCCTCGGATCCGGCCGCGCCCATGTAGATCCCCACGAAGTTGGGATGGTCTTCCGGAAACACGCACTTGCCCTCGATAGAGGTCACGACCGGGACGCCCAGCTTCTCCGCCAGGGCGATCAGGCGCGTCCGCAAGCGGAAGCGCTCGGTTTCGATGCCCGCGTAGATGACAGGCCGGCGGCTGGCCTGGATACGCGCTAGCACTTCGGCGAACGCCTCGTCCTCTGCCGCGAAATCCCGAGGCGGAGCCGGTGGGTGTGCGGGCGTGGTGCGGAGCGGGGCGCCCAGCACGTCACGGGGGATCTCCAGATACCCGGGACGCTTGGTGGTCTGCACAGCATCCAGCACTTGATCGATCGCCCCGGCTGCCGTGGCAGGATCGTTCAGCGCAGCCGCCGCACCGGTGATCTCGCGATAGACGTTGAGCTGCGAATCGTAGCTCTTCACTCGATGGTGGAAGAGCGCATCAATGCGCCGGCCCTCGACCTCGGGGGCGCCACTCACGACGAGCACGGGCGACCGCTCGGCATATGCCTGGGCAATCGCGTTGACCATGTTCAGGGCGCCGGCCCCGTAGGTCGTGAGGACGGCTCCGAGCCCGGCGAGACGGGCGTAGGCGTCTGCCGCGAACCCGGCGCCGGGTTCGTGCGTGGTCGTGACGAGCTGGAAGCCGAGATCGGCAGCCACCCGGAAGTGAGGCACGACAAAGTCGCCGGGGATACCGAACAGATGGCCGACACCTTCCGCCTTGAGTCGCCCGAAGAGGTATTCGCCGATGGTCATCGGATACTCCTCTGCGCCCATACCAACCTCAATGGCATTATAGGTGATTAATTCGCCAAACGTGCGGTGGCGTAAGAAGAGCCCGCACTGCCATCCTAAGCGGGGCGCTGCAGATCGCCTCTAGCGCATGAAGGTGTGCGGGATGAACGTGACCAAGGCGGGGATGAAGGTGATGATGGTGAGGGCGACGGTCATCGCGGTGACGAAGGGCCAGATATACGGCATCGCGTCATCCAGCGTGGTGTGGCCGACCCTGCACGCGGCGATCAGGTCCACGCCCACCGGCGGCGTGTTGGCGCCGATCGCCATGTTGACGGTGACCATGACGCCGAAGTGAACCGGGTCCATGCCCAGGCCTGTGACCAAAGGCATCAGGACGGGGACCACGATGATGATGATGGCGATGGTCTCCATGAACGTGCCAAGAATCAAGAGCAAGACGTTGATGAGGATCAGTAGCACGTAATAGTTATGGCTGATGGACAAGAAGAACTCGGCCATGCGCTGCGGGATCTGTTCGGCCGCCAGGATCCAACCGAAGAGGGCCGCCGCGGAGATGATGAAGAGGATGATGCCGGTGGTCTCGGCGACGCGCAGGAAAATACCGGGCAATTGCGAGAGCATCAGACTGCGATAGACGAAGAGCCCTAGGATCAGCGCATAGGCAGAGGCCACGGCAGCCGCTTCCGTCGCGGTGAAGACGCCCGTGATGATTCCCCCAATGATGATGACCGGGGTCATAAGAGATAAGAAGGCCTCTTTGAACGATACCAGGAGTTTGCGGACCGTGAACGCGTCCCCCGCCGGCAGTCCCATCCGTCGTGCATACATCCAGGAGAGTGCCATCAAGCAGACGCCGGTGAACACCCCCGGAATGAATCCGCCCAAATAGAGCTTGCCGATGGAGGTCCCTGTCGTCACCCCTAGAATGATCATGACAATCGAAGGTGGGATCACCGTCCCCAGGGAGCCGGCACAGCCGAGCAAGCTGGCGGACAGGCCTTTTCGGTAGCCCTGCCGTTCCATCGCGGGCAGCATCAGCGAGCCGATGGCGGTGACGTCGGCGACGCCGGAGCCCGAAATCGCCCCAAAGATCATGCACGAGATCACCATCACCATCGCCAGACCGCCGACGATCCGGCCGACCAAGGCGTCGGCGAAGCGGATGATCCGTGCGGTGATGTTGGATTCGGACATCAGCAGACCGGCGAGGAGAAACAGCGGGATCGCGAGCAGCGGGAACGAGTCTATCCCGATGGTCATCTGCTGGGCGATGATGGCGAGCGAGACGGGGGCGTACAGCAGTATATACAGCACGGCGGAGATACCGATCGAGGCGGAGATCGGAATTCCGAGCGCCACCGCCAGGAAGAAGCTGCCGACGAGGACTGTCATGAATTCTTCCCGCCGAGGATTTTGATGTCTTGCGCGATCTGCAGGACGAGATAGAGCATCATCAGGATCGCGCCGACCGGGAGGGCCGCGTACACGGCGGCCATGGGGATTTGCAGCGCCGTCGAGCGGTGGTGGGCCGTGATGTCGATGACCAGCGTGCCGCTATAGACCAGGATGGCGAGGAAGGCCAGGATGACGAGATTCGTGAACAGCCGGATCCAGCGCTGTGCCACGATGGGAAGGGGCGTGAGACAGAGCGCGATGTTGATATGCGCCTCGTCCTTCTGCGCCCGTGCTGCTGCTAGGAAGCTCATCCAGATCAAGAGATACCGCGGCAGCTCTTCCGACCAGAAGAGCGGTTGCTGCAGCACGTAGCGAAACACGACCTGCAGAAACACGACGCCGGAGATGAGCACGCTCAGAATGATGAGGGTCTGTTCCAGCAGTCGCGTCAGATTTTGGATCAGCTTCGAATTCACGCCCGCTCGCCGTTTCGCAAAACACCCGGGCGAGGAGCCGTGCCCCGCCCGGGTGCCGAAGAATCTCTGGCTTGTTACTTGCGCGCCTTCTCGATCAGGTCCATCAAGTCTTTGCCGAACACGGTCTCGTATTCCTTCCAGACGGGTGCCACTGCCTGGACGAAGAGGGCGTTATTCGGCGTGTTCACCTGCATTCCCTTGGCCTTCAGCTTGGCCAGGAAATCGTCGCCGGATTCCTGCACCATCTTGCGCTGCTTGTCGCGCCAGGTGAACGCCGCCTTCTGCATCGCCTGCTGGTCCGCGGGCTCAATCTTATCCCAGGTCCCCTTGGCCATCACCAGCGTGGCCGAGGACCAGACGTGGTTGGTGAGGGAGAGGTACTTCTGGACTTCGAAGAAGTTGCTGGAGAAGATGATCGCCAGCGGGTTCTCCTGGCCGTCCACGGCGCCCTGCTGCAGGGCGGAGTAGAGCTCTGCGAATGCCATCGGGACGGGGAGCGCGCCCAACGCCTTGAACGTGTCCAGGCGGATCTTGTCCGGCGTGACCCGCAGCTTCAAGCCCTTGAGGTCGTCCGGCACATTGATGGGCCGCTTGCTGTTGGTGATGTCTCGGAAGCCGTTCTCCCACCATGCCAGTCCCTTGATCCCCTTCTTGTCGAGCAGGCCGAAGAGGCGGTTGCCC
>DATJQT010000446.1:0-9589 GCA_035505475.1 Vulcanimicrobiaceae bacterium | reverse complement strand
GATCGCGGGTGGATTCGGCGACGGGGTGTGGTTGGTCGATCTGGCGCCGATCACCGATCCGGATCTGGTGCCGGTGGAGGTGATCCGCGCGCTGGGCCTGCCCGATGCACCGGCGCGATCCACGATGGACACGCTGCTGCGTTTTGTCGGTGACCGTCGGATGTTGCTGGTGCTGGACAACTGTGAGCATCTGCTGGACGCGTGCGCGGCGCTGGTTGTCGGCCTACAGGGCGCGTGCCCGGCGGTGACGGTGGTGGCGACGAGTCGGGAGCCGATCGGGGTGGCCGGCGAGGTGAGTTGGCGGGTGCCGTCGCTGTCGCTGGCCGATGAGGCGATCGAGTTGTTTACCGACCGCGCCCGGCATGTCCGACCCGATTTCCGCCTCGCCGACGACGACGCCGCCACCGCGGCGGATATCTGCCGGCGCCTTGACGGCGTGCCGCTGGCGATCGAGCTGGCGGCGGCGCGGGTGCGCGTCTTGTCGCTGACCGAGATCCGCGACGGCCTGCATGACCGCTTCCGGCTGCTGACCGGGGGGGCACGCACGGCGGTGCGCCGCCAGCAGACGTTGCGGGCCTCGGTGGATTGGTCGCACGCGCTGCTGACCGAGCCCGAACGGGTGTTGTTCGCCCGGCTGGCGGTGTTCATGGGCGGGTTCGACCTCGACGCCGCCGAGGCGGTCGCCGGCGGCGGCGACCTGGAACGCTTCCAGATCCTCGACCTGCTCACGTTGCTGGTCGACAAGTCCCTGGTCGTGGCCGAAAGCGCAAGTGGCCGAACACGATACCGATTATTGGAGACGGTGCGCCAATACGCACTGGAAAGGCTCGGTGAGTCAGGCCAGGCCGACGCAGTGCGTGCCCGTCACCGCGATTACTACACGACCATGGCGGCCCTGCTCGACACCCCGGCACCTGCCGGCCATGAGCAGCGTCTCGAGCAGGCCGAAACCGAGATCGACAACCTGCGCGCCGCATTCGCGTGGAGCCGCGAAAACTGCGATACCGCGCTTGCGTCGCAGTTGGCGTCGGCGCTGCAGCAACTGTGGCTCGGTCGGGGCCGCATCCGGGAAGGGCTGACCTGGTGCGACGCCGCCCTCACCGACCAAGATGCACACCACCCGGACGAGGTGGCGCCGGCGGTGCGCGCGGCGGTGCTCGCCGACAGGGCCACGCTCAACGCACTTATGGGTGCCACCGACAGCATGGAGCAGGCCCTCCAAGCGCTGGCGATCGCGCGGGAAGTCGACGACCCCGCCCTGTTGCTCCGGGCCCTGACGGCCTGCGGTGCCATCGCGGTCTACGACCCCGAGGTGGCCGGCCCGTACTTCGCCGAGGCGATCGGCCTGGCCCGCTCGATAGGCGACGGATGGAGGCTCAGCACGATTCTGAATTGGCAGGCGTTCGGGGCGGTCATGGTGGGTGATCCGATCGCGGCACGCCCGGCCGCCGAAGAAGGACGCGACCTCGCCGACGCCATCGGTGACCGGTTCGCCTCGCATGGGTGCCGGTGGAGTCTTGGTATAGCACAGGGGATGACCGGTAATCCGGCTGGAGCCGTCGCGAAGTTGAGTGAGGTCATCACCGAGGCCGACGCGTCTCACGACGTGTACTGGGTGTGCTGCGCCCGATTCATGCAGGCGCTCATGCTGGCGTACCAGGGGGACCCGAGTGCCGCGCGGGACGCAGCCAACGCGGCCGTCGAGGTCGCGGCGGACCTCGGCGGGTTCCTCCCGGGCCTCGCCTACGCCGGGTTGACTGTTGCGACCCTCGCCGCGGGCGACGTCGCCGCCGCGGGCGATGCGATCGCGGCCGGCTGGCCCTATCTCAGTCTCCAGCCCGCACAGGCGGCGATCTGGATTGCTTACGCGGCCCAGGCCGCGCTGGCGCGCGGGGATCTGACCGCGGCCAGGCGCTTGGCCGATGACGCCGTCGCGGCGACGAGCGGCTTTCACCTGTCGCTGGCACTGACGACGCGTGCCGGCGTTGCAATCGCGCAGGGTGAGCCCGAACAGGGCGGCCGCGACGCGCACGACGCGCTTGCAACCGCTGCCAGCAGTGGGGCATTCGGCGCGACTCCCGACACTCTCGAGTGCCTCGCCGCACTCGCCGTCGGCGCCGGCAGTCACCGTGAAGCCGCGCGGCTATTCGGCGCCGCAGACGCTATCCGGCAACGCGGCGGCCTTGTCCGCTTCAAAATCTTCGACGCCTTTTTCGAGTTCCCGGTCAAGGCGCTTCGTGACGGGATGGACGAGAAGGACTTTGAATCCGCGTGGGCCGAAGGCACCGCGCTGTCCACCGACGAGGCGATCGCCTACGCCCAGCGCCGTCGCGGCGAACGCAAACGCCCCAGCAGCGGCTGGGCCGCACTCACCCCCACCGAGCGGGACGTCGTACGACTGGTCAGCGAGGGGCTCGCCAACAACGACATCGCGACAAGGCTGTTCGTCTCACCGCGCACCGTGCAAACCCACCTCACGCACGCCTACTCCAAACTCGGACTCTCCTCCCGCGTGCAACTCGCGCAGGAAGCGGCCCGGCACGCGTGACGACAGGCGAATACGAAGATTGAGTCAGTATTTCCCGCCCTGCGGACGGACCGTTACGCCACATCCTTGAGAATCTTTAACACTGTCGTCCGCGCAACTCCTGTCTTGCTGGCCACTTAACGAGTGGTCATGGCCTGGGCGTAATGCTCGACAACGTCGGCGCGCAACGAGCCGGTGAGCCACCGGCGCCGCCTCACGACCGGAGGAGGGTGAGCCGCCAAGCCATTGCCGGCGTGGGCGCGGCGTGCGCCGTGGTGGCTACGGGCGAGGACCGCGATCGCTCGCCGGTACCGACCGCTCGTCGTAGACGCCGCCGGAAACCGGCCTAGTCGGCCCGTAGAGCCGATGCCTCGCCTCGAACGGGTAATCGGGTCGGTCGGTTTCGGCATCGGCTACCGGCTGTGACGTTCGTCACACGGTATAGACAGGATGCGACATGCGCTGCTACCGTTTGCTGACCACCACGGAGCGGGTGGTGCCCAAAACTTCATGACATAACGACGACGGTAGACAGAGGCCGTCGTGAAGGCCCAGTCGTGGACCCCCTCGCTGGACGTGTATCGAAGGCAACTTCGATGCGCGTCCAGCTTTTTTGTTGTCTGCGTGAGGTTTTGGGCTCAACGAGAGGAATTAAACAGGATGAGCGCAATAGAACCAGTGCAGGAGAACGACCTCTTTAATTTCCGGTGCTACTTCTCGGCGCGAGAGGGCGGGTTTGTCTCCCAGGGCCGACGGCGGGGCTTGGACCCAGCGGGCGTACAGATGAAGCAGTTATACGAGTTGATGGCCCAGGCGGTACCTGATGGCGGGCAAATGATCGAGGTTGTGATGACCGTGCGACCCGCCGAAGAATGAACCGCTAACACACGAAATCATAAGCGCCACAGCAGATTACAACGAACTAGCGTCGGCGAACGGGGCGCGTTTAAAGTACGCTAGTAGGTAGCGGAGAGTTTAATAATACCGCGAGACATGTTGGCGCACAGGCTAATTGAAAGGGGCGTCATGGCCGATCTAAGCGACCTCGACAGGCCGAACCTGACCGAGGAAGAATTGTGGGAGTACCTGCACTATGACGAGGATTTGCCGGTGTCGCGCCGCAGCGTGAAGTGGGGCGTACTGCGGGGGGAAATCATCCCAACAAAGCTGGGGCGAAACAACTACTTCAGCAAGCGCGACGGCCTCGACTGGATCGCATCTCGCAAACAGCCGAAATGCACCTCGCCAATCAGCCCTGCGGTAGTAGGCGAGTGAGCGCCGCAAGCACAAGCAGCCCAATAAAATTGGCTGCCTGCAGCCGGCATTTGAGAGGACCGACTGCGGGCGCTACGACCTGACTGGGACGTAACTCCTATGATAAACCCGAAACCTCTCGACCGTAAAGCCCAGTCGAACAACGGTATTAGCGACGCAGGCAATCGCAACGGCACAATAGTTGACTTATCCACGTTGTTGTTCGACGTGCTGGCCTACAAACCCGATGAGTTTGTCTCTGTTTGCCACAAGGTCGGCGGCGATGGCGTGTTTCTGGCCGAGGTATGTGAGCCCACTGAATTGGTGGCCCGCGTGGATGCGCTGCCCGATAAGGCGGACATCTACTTTGGCGTCAGCCCAGTGGCCGGCCCACCTCGCGTAGGCGAGAAGGGCAGAGCCGAGGATGTGACGAGACTGCCTGCACTCTGGGCAGACCTCGATGTGAAGTCCGGTTCCTGCGCCAGCCTCGATGTTGCACAGGCGATTGTCGATGAGCTCTCGGAAGTGCTCGGTACTAGGCCGTCTGCGGTGACCAATAGCGGCGGTGGCTTACACCCGTACTGGCCGATCAGCGACGGGGACGCAGGCGGCGATGTGGACCTGGCCGTGTTGTTGCGACGCTGGGGCCGACTCGTGAAGGCTGTCGCCAAAAAGCACGGCGCCAAGGCGGATTCCGTGTTCAACCTGGACCGCATACTACGTGCGCCCGGCACCTACAACTGTAAGGCCGCGACTAACGGCCACGGCGGGGTGCCCGTGGTCTGCTACGCGGATAGCGGGAGGGCGCTGACCCTTGCCGAACTATCCGCGCGGCTGGATGAGCACGGCGTCCATGAGGCCGAAGTCGACAGTGAGGGCGGCGAACAACTCAGCGACCCCGACAACTGGGAGTTCGCCGATGAGACGTGCGCTTATGCCCAGAAGTGGATCGACGGCCTGGCCGAGGACGGTCCGCCCGAGGGTGGCGGACGGCACCAGTGGGTCGGCAGTGAGGCTGTGCGCTTCGCGTGTGCGCGGCGGAACGGATGTATCAATGGGGCTGACTACCAACGTGCCGCGGAGCTAGTTGAGGACCGGCTGCGAAGGTTGCGAGCCCAGACCAGCGAGACTGTGCCGCCCTATGAGGTGCCGAGCTGGTGGATTGCCGGGGCGGAAATTGCAGCCGCGAAGACCGACGTGGAGGTACGGGCAGAACTGGGGAACCACAGGCACTTGTGGCCGCCGCCCGACGCGCCGCGTGATGTGGCGAAACGTGTCGTGGGGGGTGCGAAGCGCGCCGGTCGACCGCAGCGCTATTGGAACGGCCTGTGGTTCGTGTGGTGCGGCACGCACTACAGGCGAATGGCCGTTGAGGACTTCCGCGACGAGCTATATGAGTTGCTCGCTGATGCGACCTACCGGGGCGCGACCGATGAGCTGCGATGGAAGCCCAACCCTGCCAAGTTAAACGGTGTGATTGACGCCGCGCGCGGGCTTGTGCGGCTGCCGGATGGTATCGGTGCGACGGGATGGATCGACGGCCACAAAGAGTTGGTAATCCCCTGTGCTAACGGGCTTCTGCGTGTTGAGGACCGAACGCTGCTGGACCACACCCCCGAGCACTTCAACATCATGTCTTTGCCCTACAACTTCGATGCCGGTGCCGTGTGCCCGCGATGGATGCGATTCCTGGATGAAGTATTCGGCGATGACGCCGAGACCGTGGCGCTGCTACAACAATGGTTCGGCTACGTGTTGTCTGGCCGCACGGAGCTACAGAAAATGCTCATGTGGCTCGGCCCTAAGCGTGGCGGCAAGGGCACCGTTGCGCACCTGATGAAGCGACTGGTGGGGCCGGATGCCTACGCGGGTATGACGGTTGAGGCTCTGCGACGGAACTTTGCGCTCCAGAACCTGCTGGATAAGTCGCTCGTGGTGTTCCCTGATGAGCGGCAAGTTGGCGCACCGGATGGTAAGCGACTGGTGCAGTTTGTCCTGCAAGCGACTGGCGAGGACGACGTGCAGGTTGAGCGCAAGTACAAGACTGCTTGGAATGGGCGGCTACCAATGCGCCTGATGTATATGGGGAATGAGATGCCGGTGCTGCCCGATAGTTCGGGTGCCGTACAGAACCGGATACTGATGATTGAGACCGTGGTATCGTTCGCGGGCCGCGAGGAACGTGGCCTAGAAGGTGCGCTTGTGGCTGAACTGCCGGGCATTCTGAACTGGGCTCTGGACGGCCTGGACGCGCTACAAGAGCACGGGGAACTGAAGCAGCCGGAGTCTGGCCGTAACTTGCTACAGGACATAGATGAGTCGTCGAACCATGTGCGGCGCTTCCTGCAGAGCGGATGTTGTCAGCTGGGGGACGGCAAACGTACGCGATCTGATGTGCTTTGGGCTGTGTTCGAAGGATGGTGTAGCCGAAACGGTGTTGAGGGCAAACTGAATTCGGTGTGGTTAGGCCGGCAGCTTCGGCCCGCGATGCGAGACCTTGCGCCTGGCGTGAAGTTTGAGCGCCAGCGCGATCAAAGTGAAGAGGGCAGACCGTACTACTACATGGGAATTGGGCTGCCTGACAACGAAACTGGGAGGCGGTGGTGGTAAACCCCAGTAAGTGGGCGGGCTTACCCCGGTACCGACCCCAGTAAGCGCGACCGAAAAACCGCTGGTAGGAGGGCCTAAAACCTTAGTAACCCTATTAACTATTTAGAACTAGTTTTACTAGAGAAAAGAGAGAGGGTTAAAGGGAAATCGCCGAGATGGTTAGTTTTTACTAAATACCGCGGATACCGGGGTTACTAGGGAACAGCCTTGATAGCAAAGCAAAAGCAGTTCTTAGGAGCAAAGGAGAACCTATAAACATGAGAACCTATATACAGCAAAATGGTGAACGGCCTGAAAATCGTGAAAACCTAGAAAAAGGCGAAAAAGACGCACAAATACCCCCGGAAACACTTGAAATCGCAGTAAAAATGGGTACCTATTTAGAGCAAAATGGCGGCGTGCCACTTGACCATCCACGTCGATGCGTCGCCCACACCCACGCCGGAACGCCGTGTCGCCGGTACGCTGCGAGGGGCGCGAACGTCTGCCGGGTACACGGAGGTGCCGCACCACAGGTCGTGGCTAAAGCGCGCGAACGCCTCGCGCTTGCCGCAGACACAATGGCAAAAACGCTGTTAGGCATAGCTTCTGGCGCCGAAAGTGAAGCTGTCAAACTTGCCGCCGTCAAGGACGCACTCGACCGCGCAGGGGTACCAGCGAAAGCCGAAGTCACCGTTGAACTTAAGCCGTGGGAACAACTCATGGGCGACCTCGCCGGCATAGCCACGATCCCCCGCGACAGGCACGGCCGCCACCAACCCGCCTTGGTCGAACCCGCCGACGTTATCGACGCCGAGCTAGTCGAACCCGACTTCCAGGGCGACGCCGATATAGGCCCTAATTCTTCAGCCCACGCGTTGCGAGCCCCCGACCGCACCGATCTACCGGGCGCCGATTCCGCATCGGCGACAGCGCCGGTAGCGCTCCCGCCGGTGTCGGCGAGTTACGAGGACGCCCCAGCTGTCATGCGGGCTGCTCGATTGCGAACGGACGCAGCCCGCCGGGCTCACCGTCGGCATTAGGTCGTCGTGCACACCGGTCGGCCGTCTTGTAGCGATGCAATGTTTGCTGGCGTAGCGTCGGGCGTGAGGCGAATACGTTCGTTTACGCCCGTGAAAACCAAAGCAGGAGTGCATATGACAGTGAAACTGGCACGTTCGAACGTTGCTGAGGGCGCGTCGCAGCCAGCACGTCTGATGTTTGCTTACAGCCGGGTGAGCACCGAAGAACAAGCCGAACGGCGAAACCGCCTTGAGGCTCAACGAGCGGTCATTGACGCCGAGGCCGGGAGGCGCGGATGGGACGTTGAGCACTTTGCCGATGAAGGCGCTAGCGGCAAGTACATCAACGAGAAGTTGCGAGAGGTGTTACAGCTCTTGGCCTCTGGGCAGGGTGACGGGCTCGTCGTGTCGAAGATGGACCGACTCGCGCGGTCAATCATTAATGCGGCGGACATCATGGAGCGCGCCAATGGTCAGGGCTGGTCCCTGGTCGTACTCGACCTCGGCGTAGATCTCACGACCGCGAGCGGTCGATTGATCGCTCAGGTTATGTCGAGTTTCGCCGAGTATGAGCGGGCCCAGATCGGAGAGCGCACCAAGGCAGCGCTGGCCGCCAAGAAGCGGCGTGGGGAGCGTCTTGGCAGGCCACGGGTTGCGCAGGCGGGTGTGGTGCGGAGGATCGTCATGGACCGAACCGCCGGACAAACGTATGAACGCATCGCCCGCGCGCTGACCGCCGAGGGCATCCTCAGCCCGCTGGGCAAGACAACATGGCAACCAAGCACAGTGCGACGCATCTATCAAAGCGCGACTGCAGCATGAACATTCAAAAAAATAGGGGGTAGGGGTCATTTTGCGGATGTGGTTCCCCCGCTTAACGTGCACAAGTTTGTAAGCAGCTACTACGATGCGTAGTAGACATCCCACAGGAGAAAATGGCACACATACGTAGTTACGACACCCAACGCAAGCGCAAAGGTAAAACGGTGCGTGTGTACCGCGTGGTCTGGCGCGAACCTGTGCGCGACAAGTTCGGGCTGCCCACCGCGAAAACACGCGCACGGCAGGAGAACTACCCCACCCGCGAGGCAGCCGAAGCGCGCCGCGACGAGTTGAACGCCGCACGGCACACGACCGGCATATCCGCCCTGGCCGAGCAGCGGAAGGCGGGTGACTTGCCGTTCGGGCACTACGCGCGGGCCTGGCTAGACGCACAACGCGTGAAGGTCGCGTCGGGCCGTGTGAAGGCCGCCACGATTGACGGCTACGCGGCGCGGTTGGCGGTATACGTGCTGCCGGAGTTCGGCGGGAATGCGATTGCGGCGATTACCCCGCGCGACTGTGAGCAGTTCCTAGCCGCGCTCGTGGGGCGCGGGCTCACCCCGGCCACACTGAAGCACCACTGGTCGGTGCTACGTAACGTGTTCGTGTACGCGCTACGCCACAAAGCGATTACGGCGAACCCTGTTGACGGGGTGGACTTCTCGGTTAGCAGCGCCCAGCGCCGCAACCGTCGCCACCACCCGCTAACCGCCGAACAGGTTGCCGCCGTGGCGAACAGCATTGGCGAGCGGCACCCAGTGTATGAGCTGATGACCTACTTCGCCGCGTACACCGGCCTCCGCGCGGAGGAGCTGGCGGGGTTGGAGGTTGGTGACCTCGTGTTCGCGCCGGGGCCGAGTTGCACCGTCCATGTGCGCCGCGCTAAGAAGCGCCAAGCAGGGGAGTGGACCACGGACACACTCAAGAGCGCGCGGAGCCGCCGCGATGTGCCCTTACCGCCCTGGCTAGCCACGAAACTTGTGGATTACCTGGCTAATACGCACCCGCGGGGTACGGAAGCCCTTGCGCCGCTGTGGCCTAACCGGGCGCTAGGCGGGGCGCGGCGACGTGGTTGTAGGGCTGCTGCGCCGCTGGACTTTACGGAGCCATGCGATATGGGCACGTACTACAAGAACCTACTGAAGCCCGCGTTTGAGGCGGTCGGCCTACCCGCGAGCAGGCCCGCCACCGACGACACGCCGGCAGTCGAAGGGGTGCGGCTGCATGACCTTAGGCATTAGGTGGACGGCGGGGTTATGCGCCCTGCCGGGTTGTTTTGCCTGGGTGGAGGCCGCGCCGGTGGTGTTTTCGTCCGCATAATCCCGGCGGTCGCCGTCACTGCCCCAGCGAGTCGAGCCAGCCGATCAGGGAGGGC
>DATJQT010000445.1:0-23244 GCA_035505475.1 Vulcanimicrobiaceae bacterium | reverse complement strand
GTCAGACGCCGAAGTTCACGCAGCGCATTTTGAACGCTGTTCGAGATCGGGTCCCTCCAGAGTCCGTCATCGACGTTGGATTTGAAGCACACGAAGGGCGGGTGGTCGCCAAGGTATTCGTTCTACGGCGGAAAGAGAGGGTGTATTCGCTCGGCGGGCGATTCTATGTGCGAAAAGGGGTCGAAAGTGTGTTTGCAGAGGGAAATGACATAACGCGACTAATGGAGCAATACGCATGAAGTATTCGCTTACGCTTATGCGCCAGTATCGCTGGCCTGTCATGTGCGGAATCTTCATCCCGCCTGTTCCGGCGACATATAAGTTCAGGAAAGCTCCGAAGCCATGCCTTCCGGCCAGGCGGCAACCTCTCGTCCTTATAGGGGGCGTCCGATGATTTCTCGGACCAAATCCTTCCTGGAAACCGATGTCTGGAGAATTCGCACCCAGGACCTTCCCCGGGGTAAGGCCGCGCTCGTGCGGTACCTGCGCATCATCCTCGCGGCAAGCAAGTCGTTCGGCGAGCATCGGTGTCAGCTCCGGGCATCAGCGCTGACATTCTACTCGCTGCTCGCCATCGTACCCGTCGCCGCCATGGCGTTTGGGATCGCCAAAGGTTTCCAGTTCGACAAGCTCCTCCAGGCAAAGATCCTCGAGCGGTTTCCGGGCCAAGAGGCGGTCTTACTCGAGGTCTTCGGGTTTGCCGACAATCTGCTGCGCGACACCAAGGGAGGCCTCATCGCCGGTGTGGGCGTCATCCTGCTGTTCTGGTCGGTCATCAAGGTCCTCGGAAACATCGAGGAATCCCTGAACGACATTTGGGGGGTCCCGGCCCCGCGGTCCGTCTCCCGCAAGGTCACAGATTATCTCTCCGTCATGCTCGTGGCGCCGGGCCTCCTCGTCATCGCGGGGAGTCTCACCGTGTTCGTCGCCACCCAGCTGGCCACTTTAACCCAGCGCATCGACTGGTATGGGATTCTCGGACCCGTGGTGCACCTCATCCTCAAGCTGACTCCCTTTGCGATTATGTGGGTCCTCTTCAGCTTCGTGTACCTCTTCATCCCCAACCGATCGATCCGGTACCGATCGGGGGTGTTCGCCGGAATCGTGGCTGGGACGGCCTACCAGCTGATGCAGGTCATCTACGTGACCTTTCAGGTGGGGGTAGCCAAGTACAATGCCATCTATGGAAGCTTTGCTGCCTTGCCGCTCTTTCTGGGCTGGCTGCAGTTGAGCTGGCTGATCGTGCTGGCCGGGGCTGAAATCTCGTGCCAACATCAAAATGTCGACCGGCTGGAGTTCGCCCCCGATGCCGCTCGCGCTAGCGCCGCACTGAAGAGGCTTGTCGCCCTGCGGGTGGTCAACTATCTCTGCCAGAATTTCACGACCGGCAACAGGCCAGCGCCGACCCAGCAGATCGGCGCACGGCTCGACATCCCCTTGCGGCTCGCAGCGGATGTGACGAGGGACCTGGTGGACAGCGGGGTCCTCGTCGAGGTGGCAGATCCCAGCAGGGCGGACCCCGCCTACTTGCCGGCCCGGGACCCCGACCTCTTGACGATCAAGTACGTCATCGATGCGCTGGACCGCCGGGGGGTGGGCTCTATTCCCATCGGCATGACAGAGGAGGTGCAGCGAATCGCCCACAGCCTGGAGGTTTTTGGCGCGGCTATCGAGAAATCGCCGGACAACCGTAGGCTCAAAGACATCTGAGGCCAAGCGTCAGCAAGACGTGGTGACCTGCACGGAGCGAAGCCGGTCGGGATAACGGGAAGGGGCGGCGATCGACGACGACAACTCCGATTGGATCGTGCACGAGGGCACACTCGCGGGACGCGCAACGCATCTGGGCCGGCCGAGACTAAGACCCCCCGAGGCTTACATTCGCACGCCAGCTGATCGATCGGCGATTCACATCTCGCGGACGCTGACAGCCTCGAATATTCGGAGATGTGACCGGCGACTTGACTCTCGAAATGACACAAGACCTATCGCAAGTGAAGACAGGAGAATGCCCACGCTATGCGCCATGCGTTCCCGAACACAACTGCATATTTGCCATTGACAGAGCAGGCAGACCTGCGCGATCTTCGGAACGGGGCGCGACTGCCGATCGGGTCCGTATCCCCAAAGAAAGCCATCAGGTCGGAACGGGTTGTGGCCGATACTTCAGGTGTGTTGATGCCGAGTGTGCTTATCGTGGATGATGATTCCAACGTCGTGTCGGCGCTTGAGGCCTTCCTCGCGCACGAGCGGTTTACCGTGCGCACGGCGACGCACAGCGCGTCGGCGCTGGGACAGGTGCTGGATGCCAAGCCCGATGTGGTGCTCCTGGATTTGCGCATGCCCGCTGTCCACGGCCTGGAAATCCTGCAGCTGATGCGGACGGCCATTCCAGACCTGCAAGTGATCATTGTCTCGGCCTTCCTGAATGAAGAGATTCGCCAGCGCGCTTTCGAGCGGGGTGCGTACGCCTGTCTGGACAAGCCGGTAAATCTCGTGGATCTTAAGACCTGCATTACGCAGGCGTGTTCGGGGATGGGGACCTCCTAACTGGAAACGAGCCGCGAGCCACGAGCCGCAACGAGCGAGGTAGAACAGGGGCCCAGAGCCGAGCACCGGGCGCAAAGCGCATAGCCTTTCAAGCCCCAGATAGTGTTGCGATCAAAGAAAGAACAACGGGCTCCCGAAGGGGAGCCCGTTGTTCTTGGTCAACATTGCTGCATTATTCGAGCCCATAACCCTGCTGTTCGGCGATCTGACGAAGGTCCATCCGGGCGGGTTGCGAGACCCGGCGGGACGAATGCTCCATCCAGCCGTAATCCTCGATCGCGTCCGGCTTCCCCGGTACAGGCACCTGTCGTCCTTCGTAAATCCCCGTGCGAATCATGGCTTGATCGTAGTCGAATAGGGCCGCGTCCTGATCGAGATTGTACGCGTCCCAGTGCAGGACGGCGCTCAAGGCAAGCCGCGGCCGAACGATGGCCGGCTTTGCCGCCCAGCCGACGGTCATCCCGGTCACCGGGAAGACGAGACGGGGCAGCTTCAACACACGGATGATTTCCTGCGCCTTGTTCCGGATCGAGCCGATGTAGCAGATGCCGAGGCCGAACGACTCTGCCGCGAGGGCCGCGCTTTGGGCCGCAATCGTGGCGTCCGTGGCCGCGACGAGAAAATTTTCGAGGTAGTCGGTCACCTGCTTGTAGCCGCGCAGCTCACAGGCACGATCCAGCCGGTGCAGATCGGCGCACCAGACCAAGAGCACGGGTGCCTGCGCCACGTGCGCCTGGTTCCCGCACCATTCAGAGATTTGGGCGCGCACAGCGGCGTCGCGGACGGCCACGACGGACATCATCTGCAAATTGGATGATGTCGAGTTGCACTGGGCCGCCGTCACGATCTCTTCGATCATGGCCTCTGGAATCGGTTCGGGACGGTACTGGCGGACTGACGCATGACGACGCATGAGTTCGATGGTCGGGTTGGTCATGTGTGTCTCCTCACAGAAAGGGTTGGGCGGAGTATATCACAAGGCGAGCCACGAGCCGTGAGCCACGACAAGCGAAGTTGAGCCGAGGGCCGAGTGGAAGCGTCAGCGCAGCGCGGTTGAGCAGATGCGCTAAGCGCAGAGCGCCAAGCGCATAGCGACGGGCGACGAGGCGAGAGCCGTGCGGCGAGCGGTAGAGACGAGGGGGTGAGCGGGGGAGCGGAGGGGAAGAGGCGAGCTGGGCAAGGGGCAGAAGAGCTGGGGCGAAAAGTGGCCGTCCTGAGCCGCGGGCGCCGAGGGAATCGCTAAGCGCTGTGCGCTGAGTGGCATGCGCCGGCTGCGGGGGGTTTGGCCTTGACAGGGCGGAAAGGGGTGGGGCATCCTCTCGGCCTCGGAACTTCCCTCCCGCGAAGTACTTCTCGCATGGAAGCAACGCCGATGGCGGAAGCGGTAGGAACGGCTCAAGGCGGCGGAACATACGAGCTTCCCCTCGCGGACCCGGTGCGCGCACCGGATGACGCGCCCGAAATCTCTTCCGGGCTTGTCCTTGCCAACGCGTTCTGGTTCTACCGTCTGCGCTGGATCGTGATCGGCGGCCTGGTGGCTGCGGGCTGCACGTGGATGCTGGTGGGCTCGCCGGGATCGCCGCTTCATCCGGCATGGATGCTGGGCATGGCCGGCGCCCTCGCGCTGGCCAATCTCGGGTATCGGGCGCAGCTCCGGCGCATCGAGCCAGAAGCACCGAGCCGGGCGCGCGCCAATCTCAGGCTGCAGATCGCCGTGGACCTCGTGCTTCTCACGGTTGCCGTGCACTTCGTCGGGAGCCTGCACACCTTCGCCCCGTTCACGTACCTCTTCCACATCGTGCTTGCGTGCATCTTCTTTTCGCGCCGCGAAAGCCTGGCAGTCACGGGGTTGGCATCCGGGTTATACGCGGGTTGCGTGCTGGCCGAATGGGCGCTGGGCGGGCTCCCCGGTCCGGGCCTCTTCCCGGCACACGGGCCGCAGCCCGGCCTGACGTCGCTGGACCTGATCCTCGGCGTGATGTCCGTTTTGGGTGTGTGGCTGGTGGTCTGGTACCTGGCCTCGTACATGTCTGCGCGCCTCGAAGAGCGCGATCGCACGCTCGCCGCAGCAAACCGGTTGCTGGTCCGGGTGCAAGGAGAACGGACCCGCCATATGCTGCGGACCACGCACGAACTGAAGGCGCCGTTTGCGGCGATCCATGCGAATGCGCAGCTCCTCTTGAACGGCTCATGCGGCGAGCTGCCCCCCGATGCGGTGGGCGTGGTGCGGCGCATCGCGGAGCGCTGCCAACGCCTCTCGCGCGAGATCCAGGAAATGCTGCAGCTCGCCAACCTCGATGCGGTGCCGCCGGAATCACTGGCCTGGACGGAGCTCGAGGTGAGCGCCGTCGTGCGCCGCTGCCTCGATCAGGTCCGCCCGCTCGCCGAGGAGCGTCGGGTCGGTCTGGCGGTCGAATTGGAGCCGGTCCGCGTCGTCGGGGTCGAGGAGCATTTGACGATGCTCTTCGTCAACCTGATCTCCAACGCCATTTTGTATTCCCATGCTGACGGCGCGGTCCGTGTCTCTTGTGCGCCGGCGGGGGAGGCCGCGACCGTTCGCATCGCAGACCGCGGCATCGGGATTGCGCCCGAAAAGCTGCCCAGGATTTTCGAGGAATACTATCGGACCGAGGAGGCGGCCCGGCATAACCGGAGCGCGACTGGGCTGGGACTGGCAATCGTCCGGCAGATCGCGCGTACGCAGCGCATCGGGATTCGGGTCGAGAGCACCCCCGGGGCGGGGACCTCGGTCGAGTGCACGATCCCACGTAGGGCCATGGAGAGAGGAGCTGGGGATGGCGGACATTCTGGTGGTGGATGACGACGAGGACTTCGCGGCGGCGGTCGCACAGACGCTGAAGAAAGCCGGGCATGAGGTGGAGGTCGTACTGGATACGAAGAGCGCCGCCGACCGGGTGCAGCGCAAACCACCGGATCTGATGGTGCTGGACGTGATGTTTCCCGAGGACGATTCGGCGGGATTCACGTTTGCCCGAGAGGTGCAGCGGGCCGGCGGCCGGATTCCGATCCTGATGCTGACCGCCATCAATGCGAAGTTCCCGCTCGGCTTTAGTCCGCAAGACATTGACGAGGCGTGGATGCCGGTGGCGGAGTTCCTGGAGAAGCCCGTGGATCTGGAGGTCCTGCGTAACACCGTCACCCGGATGCTTGGATCCGGTCGCTGAAAAAGGCCGGATCCATCCTTCGGACGGGTGCCCTCGGTGTTGCGGCCACCCATCGGGATGAGTACCCGGCGCGGTGCTGCGACGTACATCACAAGTACGTCTCGTACCCTCACCCATCCTGACGGATGGGTCCCCGGCGCTGCGCCTTGCATCTGGATCTTTTTGAGCAACCGGGGGCCAACACCTCTCGTCAGTTGTTCACAGTGGAAACGACAGCATTCAAAGAATCTCTGCGTCCTCTGCGCATCAGCGGTGAGATTCGGCTTGCGCGTTACGCGCGGGCGAATATGTGTGCGGCGGGGCGGAATTCCACGTGTGGATCCAATGGGAAGATCGGGCGCATGCAGCGGGTGTGGCCCAGGCTCTTGAGGTTCGCGCTGGTCGCGCCGGGGGCGTCCACGTTGACGACTCGCGCGGCCCACGCCTTGAAGAACCGCTCCTGGCAATGCGGCGACTTCACAACCACGGCGTCGAAGTGGGCGGGGTCCTGCCCGTGCGCGAGGAAGAGCGAACGGTCGTACAGGCTGACGGCCCGGGTGCAGACCACCAGTGTGTAACCGTCCGATTCGAGGACGGCGGTGGGGCCGGCATTCCAGGTGTCCCCGTGGGATTCGCTGCGGAAGCGCCCGTCGGAGAGCATCCGGACCTGCGCCGTGATCGTGAGGGGCGTGTACCTCCGTGGGTCGATGGCGCCACCCACCGCGGTTTCGATGCGCCTCCCAATTCCGGCCGCGAACGCGGCCTGGACGGCGGGCGGATCCACCAGCGGCATCAAGGCCCGCTTCGTGTACCCGCGACTTTGCAGTGCGCGCAGAATCGCGTTGCTGTCTCCCGGCGCGCCCGAGCTGGTCGCATCGGCGGCATCGGTCAGGATCACGGTGCCGGAGGTCTCGACCGCGATACGGACGGCCTCGTTCAATGGCGTGAGCGACGCCTGCAGCCGTTCCCGAACCTTCCAGAATCCCTCGGCCAGCCGGATGGCCTCGGCCTCTGCCCGCCGGCGATCGCCATCGGTCGTGACCACTGTCCGCGAGCAGAGCCCGGGGACATCGGTGAACGGATTCCCGATGAAGATGCCCGCCGTTAACCCGCCGGGGCTCGCTTCGATCGCCTCTGCCTCGCGGATGACCACACTCCCCAAGAGCCCAGTGGCTGTGATCAGTTCGTCGCCGCGGACCAGAGCCGGGATCGTCACCGCCGCCGTCACCGGGCGCCCACCCTGCAGGATGCGCAGGAGCACGCGCGCCGCCCGCGCGCCGGTCTCGAAGAAGTCCACGTGCGGGTAGGTGTGGTAGATGGCCAACCCGTCGAGCTGAGTCAGCATGCGATCGGTGCAAATGCCGTGGAGGTCGAGCGACGCCACGAAGGGGATACGCGGGCCGAGGATCGCGCGCGCCTGCTCCAGCAGGTAACCTTCGGTATCGGGCTCCTGCTCGGCTTCCATCGCGCCGTGCAGGGCGAAGTACACCGCATCGACCGGCGGCGCGGCGCGGAGCGCGTCCAGGAATTCGCAGGCGATCCGCTCGAACGCCCCCGCGGCGACCGGGCCTCCCGAGGTGATCGAGCGGGCGGAGTAGGTTGGGATCAGTCTGATATCCGGGTCGGCCCTGAAGACGCTGCAGGCGCCAGCCACTTCGCTGCGGACCCCGGCGTGCAGCGCCAGCACCGCGTCGCCCTGGCGGATTTGAAAATCTGCGTACTGGCTGCGGAGCGGGTTGAAGGACGAGGATTCCTGCTTGCATTCCGCGATCAGAATCGTGGGCATCTGCACTCCTTTCGTGTGTCAGCTCGAACCTGGGGCTCAGAGGGTGACCACCGCGACGCCTCCCTGTCAAGCCAAAAGCGAGCGTGTCCGGACTGGTCCGGCCGGTCCGGGATGCCCGGAGCCGTTGATAACGTTGACGAAAAAAAGGGCGCAAGTAAAAAGTTCTTGTGGTACGCGGAAAAGCTTTGTGGTAGCTTCCGAATCGCTGCCCCCTTCGCCCTGCACGGGCGCAAGCGAGATGGGGGAATTTCAAACCCTTTGCATAAGGAGAACAAGCATGGCGAAGCCGATGACCAAGGCACAGACTGTCACCTACTTCTCGGACAAGCTCGGTGTGGCCCGCAAGGTGGCCGCGGCCTTCTTGGATGAGCAGGCGCGATTGGCCGCGAAGGAGGCGAAGAACGGATTCACGATTGCGGGTCTGGGCAAGCTGGTGCTGGTCAATCGGAAGGCCCGCATGGGGCGCAATCCCCAGACCGGCGAAGCCATCAAGATCCCGGCCCGGCGTGTGGTGCGGTTCCGCGTCGGCAAAGCCATGAAGGATGCGGTGCTGGGCGGCAAGAAGTAGTTCGGTTCTGAGTGAGTCGGACGGGGGGGCGAGTTGTGCGCCTCCCCGTTTTGTTTTGAGACGGCGGCCAATACGAGAAGCGCCGAGTGCCGAGTGGAATCACGAAGCGCAGAGCGTCAGGATGGTGACTTCGGATGACTGAGGCACAGCTCATTTCGGCGCTGCTCTCGCCGGTGATCTTCATTTCGGCGGCGGGGTTGCTGATCCTGTCCATCAACGTGCGTCTGATGGGGATCGTGTCGCGGCTCCGCTCCTTTCACTGGGAATGCCACCAGAAGGAGCGCGCGGGTGCCCACGACGAGGCGCGCGCCCTTGACGCGCAGATCCGAACGATCACGCACCGGGCGGTGCTGATCCGGAACGCCTTCTTCTGGGTGCTGACGAGCGTTTTCCTTACACTCATCACCTGCCTGCTTTTGGGCGCTGCCGTACTGATGCCGCGCGCCTATCCCTTGGCCGTCGGCTTCTTCGTCCTGGGATTTTTGGCCATGCTTGCCGGGGTCGGCTGCTACCTCTGGGAAGTCACCCGCGCACTTTCTGCACTCATGGAAGAGCGCCGGCTCCTGAGTGAGCTGGATCTCCAGATACATGACGCTGACGATCGCCATCCGCGGTAGTAGCGCGACGAGCGCGGAGAGCCTAGAGCCGAGAGCCGAGTACCTCTGCCCCTATCACTTTCGCTGTCGAATATCACTGGCGCTGTCGCCTACCGAAGCGCCGAGCGCTTTCCCGCCGGTTCGTCTGCCCTGAAACACCTGTGTAGGGGAATCCTTGCATCGATTGCAGCATGTACGGTATGGTCCAATGGGGTAGTGTGCCTGGGGAGGGCGTGCATGCCATCGGATGACCTGTGCTTTGCCTCAGCCGTTGACCTCGCCGATTGGATTCGCGCCAAGCGCGTCTCCCCCGTCGAGGTGACGCAGGCGGTGCTGGCGCGCATCGAGCGGGTCAACCCGGCGCTCAACGCCTACTGTCTGGTCACGGCGGACGCCGCGCTCGCCGCGGCACGGGCGGTCGAGGCCGCGATCATGCGCGGCGAGCGGCTGGGTCCCCTCGCGGGCGTGCCAGTCTCGATCAAGGACCTGGTGATCACCAAAGGCGTCCGGACGACGTTCGGGTCGTGGTTGTATGCGGACCATGTCCCGGACGAGGACGCGCCGGTTGTCGAACGGCTCCGCCAGGGGGGCGCAGTCATTGTGGGCAAGACGACGACCCCGGAATTCGGGTGGAAGGGGGATACCGCCTCGCCGCTCCTGGGGATCAGCCGCAATCCCTGGGATGTTTCCAAATCGCCGGGCGGATCGAGCGGAGGGGCGGCTGCGGCGGTGGCTGCCGGCCTGGCGCCGCTTGCGGTCGGCACCGACGGAGGCGGCTCGATCCGCATTCCGGGCAGCTTCTGCGGCGTGTTCGGCTTGAAGCCAACCTACGGCCTGGTGCCGGTGTATCCCGCTCCGTCAACGGGCACGCTGTCACACGCCGGCCCGATGGCGCGTACGGTCGGGGATGCGGCGCTGATGCTGCAGGCGATGGCGGGTCCGGACGATCGCGATCCGCTCTCCTTCCCCAAGACCGGACAAGATTTCAGCGTGGGGGCCGCGGACGGGCTGCGCGGGTTGCGCGTGGCGTGGAGCCCGACATTCGGCTATGCCAATGTGGATCCCGAGGTGCGGCAGCTCACCGAAGCCCTGGCGCGCCACTGCGAAGGACTCGGCGCACTCGTCGAGACCATTCCTCAACTCTTTCCGGACCCCGATCCGATTTGGGCGCCGCTGTTTTACACCGGGATCGCGGCCCGCATCCTGCCGCGCCTGCCAGAATGGGGTGACCGGATCGACCCAGCGTTGGTGCGGGTCGCGCAGGAGTACGCGCCGCTCAGCGCGGTCAAGTGGCAGGAAGCCGTCACGGCCCGCGCGGCATTTATAGAATCGGTCCGCCGATTCTTTGAGCGCTTCGACCTGCTCCTCTCGCCGACCTTGCCGGTCCCGCCCTTTACGGCCGGGGCCGAGCGTCCGCCCGCGCCGCCGGCCGGCTCGCGGCTAGCCTGGGTGGCCTTTACGTATCCATTTAACTTGACCGGCCAGCCGGCGGCGACTATCCCAGCTGGCTGGACGTCGGGCGGCTTGCCGGTGGGGCTCCAGATCGTGGGCCGCCGCCTCGACGACCTGCGCGTGCTGCGGGCCGCGGCGGCCCTGGAAGCGGCGGCGCCTTGGGCGCAGCGGCGGCCGCCGGTGTGAGCGCATGAGAGTCTTCCGCTCCACCAGCTTCGAAATGAAGGTCCTGGTCACCGTCTGCGGGGTGGCGGTGGTCTTCATTGGAGTCTTCGCCTGGCTCACCATCCGCTCGGATCGGGCCGCCCGCATCGAATATGTGATCCGCGGCGCCAGCCAGTTCAGCGATACGGTCAAGCGTAGCATCCACTACGCCATGCTGAAGAATCAGTGGCAGGATGCCTTCCAGATCATGGACGCGATCGGGCAGCAAGAGGGCGTGAACCGCGTCCGCGTATTCAACAAGGAGGGGGGCATCCTGTTCTCGACCGACCGGGCCGAGATTGGGCGGGCGGTGGATAAGCGGGCGGAATCCTGCTACGCCTGCCATGCCGCGGAGCGGCCGCTGGAACGGCTGAACCTGCCCGACCGAACGCGTATCTTCGAAACGGGCGGGCATCGGCTGCTGGGTATGATCTCGCCCATCTACAACGAGCCGGGCTGCAGCGACGGCTGCCACGTGCATCCGCCCAACCGGCAGGTGCTCGGCGTCCTGGACATCACGCTTTCGCTCGTCAAAGTGGACGAAGAGATCGCGGCGATCACGCAGCAGCGGCTGGCCTTCGCGGGCCTCGTTCTGCTGTCGCTTGCCGCCGTTCTGGCCGTCCTCGTCCGCCGCGGGGTCCTGCGGCCGGTTCGCGAGCTGGTCGAGGGCACGCGCAAGGTGGCGCAGGGCGATATGGGATTCCGCATCCCGGTGCGGAGCCATGACGAGGTCGGAGAGCTGGCCGCCTCGTTCAACCGCATGACCGAGGCCTTGGAAATCACGCAGGCAGAGCTGAAAGGATTGGTGGATACCCTCGAGCTGCGCGTCGAAGACCGCACGCGCGAGCTGCGCGAGACGCAGGCTCAGCTTATCCAGACCGAGAAGCTGGTCTCGCTCGGGCGCCTGTCCGCCTCGATTGCTCACGAAATCAATAACCCCCTCTCGGGTATTTTGACCTACACCAAGCTGATCAGCCGGAAGTTGCGGGCTCGTGCGCCGAATCCCGAAGAGGTGCTCACCGTCCTGCAGCAGTTGGCACTTGTCGAGCGGGAAACGCAGCGCTGTACGACGATCGTGCGCAACCTGCTCGATTTTGCCCGCCAGCGCGAGCCGTCGTTCCAGGAGCTGAACATCGAGTCGGTGGTCGAAGAAGCACTCTCGCTCCTGGCCAACCGCCTGGAGATTCAAAATGTCCAGGTCCAGCGGGCGTCCGGGCCCGTGCCACCGGTCCGGGCGGACTTCGGACAGATGCGGCAGGCGGTGGTAAATGTCCTGATGAACGCGTGCGAGGCGATGCCGTCGGGCGGGACGATCCGGGTGAGCATCGAGGCCGTGAACGAAGCGGTTTCCGAGGCGTCGGGGAACGGCACGTCAGTGGACATCCGGATCGCGGACCAGGGCGGCGGCATCGATCCGGTGCATCTGTCCCGTATCTTCGATCCGTTCTTCACCACCAAGGAAAAGGGCACCGGCCTCGGGCTGTCGGTGGTGTACGGGATTCTCGAGAAGCACGGTGGCCGGGTCTTGGTCGAGAGTCGAATGGGGCAAGGCACGACGATGACCCTTCGTCTCCCGGCCGCGGGCCCCCCGCCTGCGTGAGCCGGCATGGGCGGGGGGATGCTCTTGCTGGAGTGGATCGGCGCGGGTTCTCCGAACGAGGCAACCTGGGATCGTGTGCGTCGGCCCCTCGAGGCGGCGTTCGATATGCCCTCTGCCTATCGGGCGGTGGACGGGTTGCCAGCGGAGACGCTGGATACTCGCCGCGGGCAGGCCTCCTCGACCAAGATCCTGCGCTGGATTCTCGAGCGCGCGCCGGCCGGCGCGGAGAAGGTGCTGGGACTCACCGACGCGGACCTGGTCATCCCGGTCCTGACGTTCGTGTTCGGGGAAGCACAGCTGGGCGGGGTGGCTGCGGTGGTGAGCACGGCCCGCCTCGGTGCGCGCTACGACGGCGGGGCCGGTCCCCCCGGGACCTGCTGGAGGCGCGGTACACGAAGAATGCCCGCACGAGGTCGGCCACACGTTCGGGCTCGTGCATTGTCCTGATCCCGTGTGCGTGATGGCGCGCTCCAACGCGCTTCCGGACGTGGATCGGAAGCGGGCCGGCTTCTGCCGGGGCTGCCGGCAGCGCCTGCGCAATCGGCTGGCAAAAAGGAACCAGGCATGAAGGGCAGCGGTCACATTCTGGTGGTGGATGACGAGGAGATCGTCCGCGACTCGCTTGCCAGTTGGCTGGAGGAGGACGGTTTCCAGGTCGAGACCGCGCCCGACGGGCCGACGGCGGTGCAGCGGCTCCAGCAGCGCGCCTACGCCATCCTGCTGGTGGACCTCAAGATGCCGGGGATGGACGGCCTGGCTGTGCTGGGCGAAGCGCGCCATATCCAGCCGGGCGCGGCGGTTATCCTGATGACGGCATTTGCGACCGTGGACACGGCCGTCCGGGCGATGAAGCAAGGCGCTCACGATTATCTGGTCAAGCCCTTCGAGCCCGAGGAGCTGTCCCAAATGGTCCGCCACCTGGCCAGCGACCAGACGCTACGTCGGGAAAACCTGCTCTTGCGCAAGGCGCTCAAGCGGCAATTCCAGTTCGAGGAGCTGGTCAGCAAAAGTCCGAAGATGGAGGCGGTCTTCGAAGTGGCGCGGACGGCGGCGAAGAGCCAGTCCACGGTGCTCATCCTGGGCGAGAGCGGGACCGGCAAGGAACTGCTCGCCCGCGCGATTCACAATCAGAGTCCCCGCAAAGGCGGAGCGTTCGTGTGTGTGTCGTGCGCCGCCCTCGCCGAAAACCTGCTGGAAAGCGAGCTGTTCGGCCACGAGAAGGGCGCGTTCACGGGCGCGGTCACTTCCACACGGGGGAAAGTTGAGCTGGCCGCCGGGGGCACACTCTTTTTGGACGAGATCGGCGACATCAGCACCAGGCTCCAGCAGGACCTCTTGCGCGTGCTCGAGGCGAGGGAATTTCGCCGCGTCGGAGGCTCGCAAACTCTCAAGATGGATGTGCGGGTGATCGCGGCGACGAATCGCGACCTCAAGAAGCTGGTAGAGGCAGGGCGGTTCCGGGAAGACCTCTTCTACCGATTGAACGTGATCCGGCTGACGCTGCCCCCGCTGCGGGACCGGAAAGAGGATATTCCGGTGTTGGTGGAGCAATTCGTCTCTCAATTCCAAAGTGAGATGAGCAAGCCGCTGGAGGGTGTCTCGACCGAAGGGCTCGAGATGCTGATGGCCCACGGCTGGCCGGGCAACGTCCGGGAATTACGCACCGTGCTGGAGCGGGGAGCCGTCGTCGCCCGCGGCCCCATTCTCACACCGTTGGATCTGGACATGTCGGGATCGGCCAGCCCGCGGGAGGCGAGCGACGAGCAGGGGGGCGTCGAGGCGGGCGGGGATTCGCTCAAGCACATGGAGCGGCGGCACATCGTGGCGTCGCTTCGGCAGCACAAATGGAACATCAGTCGGACGGCGAAGGCCCTCGAAATCGACCGGGTGACGCTGTACAACAAAATAAAACGGTACCAGATCCAGGAGGATGACTAGCCGGTGCACAAAGGTGTTGATGGGTTCGGGTGAAATACCGACAACCCTCTTGCGATCAATGGGCCCAGGGGGACTGCCATCCGGTCGATTATGTCCTCCCCAGGCAAGCCTCCCCGTATCCCGCCCGCTGTGGACGGGATCCAGGCGAATGTCTGCAAGAACCCGAGCTGTTCCACGCCTCGTTGCCCTCGTTTATAAATGTCCCTGCAACTCCCTGGGTTCGTGCTACTATTTTTGATTAGACAGAGCTGACAACACAGATCGAAGATAGCGAGTGAGTGCCATGGCGGATTGGCCCATGCTCCAAACAGCGGATGAGCAGCGTCGCAGCTTCGAACTGTTGCGCAAAGTGCTGGCGACGATTGATCAGTGGGGAAAAGCGCAGAGCGGGAAATCGCGCGAGCAATTGGACCGGATGGTGATGGACGGCCTACTCGAAAGCGTGACGGCGATCTGCATATCGAGAGAGTTAACGGCCTTGAACATTCCCCACGCAGAGGTGCAGGCCTTCTTGCGCCGGATCTACAAAAGCGAGGGGCCAGTCAAGCCCGAGGACACGGATACGCTCTTGCGCCTCCAGGCCCGAAAAGACATCCTCTTGTCCGCGCTGAAACGGGCAGTCTCTGTGTTTGCCGAGGCAGCAAATTATGCAGAGGCCCCCGCACCTGCGCCGCCATCAGAAGCGGCGGGATCCTTGGACAGGTCGAGCGGCTCGACCTAGCCCGCGACCGCCATCTCACCTTCCGGGCTGTCCATCCGCCCCGCGGAAATTCCAGAGTCCACGTGCCTTCCACGCGACAGTTGCCGCCACGAGCAGTCCCAGTCCTGCCGTGATCGTGATCGCCTTTGCGGGCCCGACGAGGATCGCCAGCACTCCAATCTGCAAGACCCCCAATGGGCCGAACCCAATCGCGACCATCAGGGCCCCCATGATATTTCCGCGAATCCGCGCCGGGGCGCTAAGCAGAATAAGCGGGCTCTGCAGTGTGCCGAAGCAGCCGAGCCCGCACCCGGCCAGGAACAAGGCACACCACGAGAACGCGAACGTGCGGGAGACAGAAAAGGCGAGCAGACCGACGAGCACGGCAAGCGAGCCGAGCGTGAACACTCGTCCGGGGCGGACCAGGTCACGCCGGGACGCAATCATGAGGCCGACAAGCATGGCGCCCAGGCCATCCGCCGAGAGGAGCAGGCCGGTGAGACGTGGGCCGAAGCCAAGGGTATCGCGTGCGACGACCGGCCCGATGCTTTGGTACGGGAAGGCGAGAGAATTCAGCACGACGGTGATGGCCAAGACGCCGAGGATGACGGGATGCCGGAGCGCGTATGAAATGCCCTCGCCCACGTGCCGGAGAATCGCACGATGCGGGTGGGCGGGCGGGGGAAAGGATGGGAGACGGAGATAGTTCAGGAAATTGATCAGGTATCCGGCAGTCAGAAGGAACATGCAGCCGGCGGTGCCGAGGACGGGCCACAGCAGGCCGCCCAGGATCGGGCCGAGCAGTTTGGCGGTGTTCATGCCGAACAGATCCAGGGCGATCGCATTGACGACGCCGTCTTCACCCGCCATGTCGTGGATGGCAGAGTGGCGTGACGGCAGATCCAGGGCCCAGGTGACTCCAAGCATGCCGACCAGGATGGGCAGATGCCAGAGGGCGAGACTCTCTGTGACCACGAGGACGGCGAGCGTCACAGAGGCGAGCGCGTTCCAGAGTTGCGCGGCCAGCAGCACTGATCTGCGGTTGACCCGGTCGGCCAGAATTCCTGCAGGCAACCCAAAGAGAAAGACGGGGAACAGGCGGTAAAAGGCAACGAGACTCACCTGGAGCGCGGAGCCGGTCATCTGCAAGACGAGCCACTGCAGGACGAACATGTCCATCCAGCGCGTCGTGTACCAGAACACGCTGCCGGCCCATAGGCGACGAAAGTTGGGGATCGCGAATCCCCGGAGTAGGGGGGCGGCGAACGGGATGCGCGAAAATGAGTCAGTCGGGTGCTGAGCTGACACGGCGTGGCATTGTAGCGCAGTTCTGCCAACAGAAATAGGAGACATCCTTGTCGGATATTGCTGGGCTACGCTCACTCAGCACACGCGACCGCACACGTGTCAGGATGCAATTTGCTTGACACCCTCATGCAGGCTCTGAGCGCTCTGCCTCCAACGGCGCCGGTCAGCTCCCCACTTGCGGAGCGTGTCACTGCATGAACGACGCCCTGATTTTCCAGCATGCACTGCTGATCGACGGCACTGGCGCCCCGCCACAAGACGACATCTCATCGAAGGGCGTGGCAATGCATCGGCGTCATTTGTTCTGCGGCATGGTTGGATTAGCGTGGCTCGTGTTGGCCGGTACTATGTGGGCCGCGGCCGTGACCGATATCAGTGTGGAGCAGGCGCGCCACCTCGTGGCCTCCCGCGGTAAGGAGCCGGATTTCGGCATCTTGGATGTGCGAACACCCGCCGAATGTGCAGCTGGGCATCTGCCCAATGCGGTGAACGTGGACGCTCTGAGCAAGGACTTCGAGAGCCGCCTGTGCGCATTCGATCACGGAAAGACGTACCTGGTGTACTGCCGGTCCGGTAACCGGTCGCAGAAAGCGGTGGAGCTTAAGGAGCGCCTCGGTTTCCGGCCGATCTATCACCTGAAATCCGGCATGATTGGCTGGGAGGGGCGGTAGCAAATCAGCGGGTCGCGGCCGAACTTCCGATTGACAACCGAAGAGGAAAATGGAGAATGACGGCGGTATGATCCTGTAAGCAGCCGCTCCTTCTTTACGGGACTGCGCTCATGGGTATCCGGATCCTGCTGATCGACGACAATCTCACGGATTGCGCCCGGATTGTCGACGAGCTACGCCAGGGGGTTCTCGAGGCGGATATCCGCCAAATATCCAACGCCCAGTCCTACGCCGGCGTGATCGAGGCCGGCGACTTCGACGTGGTCCTCTGCGATTACCACCTCCCCTGGACGGATGGGCTCACCATCCTGCGCAGCGTCAAGGCGCGCTGGCCGGATGTGCCGGTGCTGATGGTGACGGGCAGCGGGAACGAGCGCATTGCCATCGAATCCATCAAGGCCGGGCTCGATGATTACATCATCAAGTCTCCCGGCCATCTCGAACGGTTGCCCAGCGCGGTCCGGTCCGCCCTGGAGCGGCTCGAGCAGCGCCATCGCCTGGGCGAAATCGAGATGCGCTACCGGACCCTGTTCGATCGGGTGCCGGTCGGCCTCTACCGCGCGTCCCCTGATGGCGAATTCTTGGACGTCAACCCTGCCTTGGTCGAGATCCTCGGCTATCCGGACCGCGAGAGCTTGATGGCGGTCCACGCGAGTACGTTGTATTGCACCCCGGCAGATCAAGCCCGCTGGCAAAGCCTCGCCGAACGCGACGGGATCGTCCGTCAGTTCGAAATCGCGTTCCGCCGGCGCGACGGTTCGATCGTCTGGACGCGCAACAGCGCCCGTGCGATCCGAGATTTGCATGGGCGGACGTTGTGCTATGAAGGCAGCCTGGAGGACGTCACCGAGCGGCGCCGCGCCGAAGAGGCTCTGGCGGAGCGGACCCGACTGCTCGAGGCCGTGCGGACCGTCACGGCCGAGATCACACGCGAGCTGGATTTGCCCGCGCTGCTGTCCTTGATTTGCCATCGTGCGGCCGAGCTGCTCCACGCCGGCATGGGGGTGATCTATCTCTGGGATGAGGCCGGCGCGTGTCTCGTGCCGCGCGCCTGGCGCGGGCTCGATCCGGATATCGCGGGGCTGTCCATCCGACTGGGCGAGGGGCTGACCGGGACCGTCGCTGAGCGGCGGAAGGGTATGGCCGTTCACAATTTTCAGACGTCGCCCTACGCGCATCCGGCCTTCGTGCAGAGGACCGCGGCACACGCGGCGATCGCCGAACCACTCCTCTACCATGACCGGCTAGTCGGGGTCATCACGATGCTCTTGCGCGACCCCGGCCGCACCTTCTCCCCCGCCGACCGTGAGACGCTGACCCTGTTCGCCACTCAGGCGGCTGTGGCTATCCAGAACGCCGCGCTCTTCGGGGAAGTAGCGCAGGCCAAGACCCAATGGGAGAACACGTTCGATGCGGCCGTCGACATGATCGCGCTGTTCGACATCGACTGCCGCGTGCTTCGGGTGAATCCGGCTCTGGCACGGCACCTCGACATGGACCCGGTGGCGGTCCGCGGGCGCTCGGTGACAGATCTTTTGGCCGGCTGGGAGGGCGGACCGACCGGCAGCGGATGCGCCCGCTGCATTGCCTCCGGGCAGGCGATGACCGAAGAGCGCGAGATTCCCGGGACTGGGGAAATCTTTCTGCATACCTATTCCCCCTGGTGCGATGCCGAGGACCGGGTCATGGGTGTGGTCTGGATTTCCAAGGATGTGACGACACAGCGGCATCTCCAACAACAGCTCACGCATTCAGAGAAGATGGTCGCCATGGGGCGCCTGATCTCCGGTGTGGCGCACGAACTCAACAACCCGCTCACTGCGATCTTCGGTAACGCCCAGTTGCTCAAGCTGGGTGCCGGGGACGAAGCCACCCGGCAGCGGGCCGAGGTGCTGGTCAGCGAGGCTGAGCGGGCCGCCAAGATCGTCCGCAACCTGTTGGCCTTCGCCCGCCCCTACAAGCCGGAGCGGCGCCCGCTGCACCTCCCGCCACTGGTCGAGGAGACGCTCTCGTTGCGCAGCTACGAGCTGCGGGTGCACAACGTCCAGCTGCAGGTGGATTTCCCGCCGGACCTGCCCCCGATTCTCGCCGATCCGCATCAGATCCAGCAGGTCCTCGTCAATCTGCTGATCAACGCCGAGCACGCGGTGACGGGCCGGAGCGGGGCCTGCATACAGGTCAGCGCCCAGGTGGCCTCCGGCGAGATCGTGCGTCTGCGCGTCGCCGACAACGGGCCCGGCATCCCCCTCGACGTGCTCGGTCGCATTTTCGAACCGTTCTTCACGACCAAGGAAGACGGCAAGGGAACGGGGCTGGGTCTGGCTATCTGCTACGCCATCGTGCAAGAGCATGGCGGCCGGATCCGCGCAGGCAATCGACCGGAAGGGGGCGCGTGGTTCGAGTTCGAGCTGCCCGCCCATACCGACGCGCCGGCCGCGGCGTCCAGTGAGACCGCGGAGATGGCGGGGCCGCCCCCCACCCGCCAAAAGCAAATCCTGGTCGCCGACGATGAAGCGGCAATCGGGCGGGTCGTGGCGGGCGCCCTCACGATAATGGGGCATCAGGTGGAGGTCGTGCAGGACGGCGCGCTGGCCGTGGAGCGCCTGCAGGAGGTCAATTACGACCTCGTCTTCATGGATATGAAAATGCCGGGATTCGACGGCGACAAGATCTATGACGAGGTCATCGCCCGCAAAGCGACCCGCCCGGATGTGATCATCATGACCGGCGATACGATCAGCAAGACCACGCGGTCGTTCCTGGAGCGCACCGGCCTGCGCTGCATCGAAAAGCCCTTCAACCTCGAGGCCATCTGGGACTGTGTCCGCGAGTTGGAGCGGTCAGCGGATCCGGACGGAGCGACCGAAGGCCTCCCCGGACATCCCTGAGTTCTCCAGCGTTTACCTCTGACCCACTTTCTCACATCTCCTTCCGTCTCCGGCGGGAAATTTCCTAATTTCTTGCCTGAAATTGCCGATAACCCCCCCGGAACGGGACCAGAACGCTGCCCCGGCAGAGACTGCATAGGGGCGGCAGCAATCGGCAGCGCGGACCGTCCTGGAGCCCTGCGGCGTGGAGGAGTGCATCATGATCATGGATCATCCCAATCTGGCCGACGTTATGAACCTCGATGAGGCGTCCCGGTATCTGAGGATCAAGCGCCGCACGCTGTACTCGCTCGCCGCGCGGGGCGAAGTCCCGGCGGCAAAGATCGGCGGGCAATGGCGGTTCCGGCGCAGCCAGTTGGACGGGCTGTTTGGCGGCCCTCCACAGACACTGGCGGTGCTAGAGTCGCAGGCCACGCACTGAGCGCGCCTGTAACCGCAAAATCCGCCTCGGATCGGCGCCCGTGCGCCATTGAGGAAAGGACGGCTGCCATGACGCGCCTCACCCTGGAACAGCTCACCCCCGGGTTGACCCTGGGGAAGCCGGTCTACAACCTGAACGGCGTCCTCCTCTTACGCGCCGGCGAGGTCCTGACCGCTAAACACCTGCAGATCTTCAAGACCTGGGGCGTTCGGGAAGTGGACGTGGTGGGCGAGGAGGGCACCGACACCGTGGCCCCCGACGCTCCCGTCCCGCCCGAGCTGGCCGCGGCGGTGGAGAAAGAGATCACCCGCCGCTTCCGGCGCACGGACGCCGCCGACCCGATCGTGAGCGAGCTGCGCCGCCTGGCCACGCGGCGGCTCACCGCCCGGGTCATGGCCGAGGCGGCGCGCAAGGGCGCCGTGCCGGCAGCAGTGAGCCCAAACAAATGAGTTCTCCGGTACGCCGGCGGGCGTGCCTTGGACGCGGTTGAACCGAGAAGTGCACGCGAAAGGAACCCGGCATGGCGCAGAAACTCGAGCAGCTCGTTCAGCAGCTGGATTCGCTTCCCATGATCCCGTCGGTGATCGTCAAGGTCAATGAGCAGGCGAGCAATCCGCAAACGTCGGCGCTCGACCTGGCGCGGACGATCATGGGAGATCAGGCGCTGACGGCGCGGCTGCTGCGCGTCGTGAACTCACCCTTTTACGGATTTCCCCGCAACATTTCGACCGTGACTGAGGCGGTGACGATTCTCGGCTTCAGCCCCGTGCGCAATCTGCTGCTCTCGTCGTCTGTCGTTGATCTGCTTGCCGCGGACGAGACGCCGGATTTCTCTCCCATCGCCCATTGGGAGCATTCGGTCGGCACGGCCGTGGCTGCCAGCCGGATTGCGCGCTATGTCGATTACGAAGATCCGGAAGAGGTCTTCATCTCGGCCCTGCTCCACGACGTGGGCAAGCTGGTCCTCTTCCACTGCGCACCGAACGAGTACATCATGGTCCGGAAGACGGCGCGGGCGGAAGACATTCCCGTGCGAACGGCGGAGCAGCGGACCCTGGGTTATGCGCACGACCAGGTCGGCCGTTTGCTCGCAGAGCGCTGGAAGCTTCCCGTGCGGCTCAGCGATGCTGTGGGGTCCCACCATCGCCCGGATCTCGCCGAGGAATCGAAGCGCGCGGCGGTCATTGTCCATGCGGCGGACGTGATTGCGCATGCCATGTGTTTCGGCGTGGAGGACGATGCGGTTCCGCCTCTGCACCAAGAATGCTGGGCGGCGCTTCGCTTCCCGGCAACCGCGCTCGATACGATGGCGAGGGAAATCGAGGAGCGGTTCCAGGACGCGCGGTCCGTGCTGTTAAGCGGCTTACAGTCGCGGGCGGGTCAGACTCATTTTCAACAGTTTCGAGTAACTTCCAGAAACGCACCCGATTCTTTTCACGGGGTTGTAAGCTCACGCAGCGCCGAACGGCGAAAATGTAGTGCCTAGAATCGTAACGCCTACCTCGCTTTTCTCTTGCACTCTCCCCTGATGGGTGCGACGATCCCGGCATGTTCGTCCGGGTGAAGCGTAGCGTCCAGGAGAGCGGCACCTACGAATATCTCCAGATCGTCGAGTCCGTCCGCGACGGCGCGCGCATCCGCCAGCGGGTGATCGGCAACCTTGGGCGCCGGGATCAGCTGGTGGCGGACGGCACGCTGGAAGCCCTGCTGCAATCGCTCGCCAAGTTCAGCCAGCGCCTGCGAGTCGTGGAGAAGGTCCGGACGGAGGGCCTGCAGGCGCATCAGGCCCGCAGCTGGGGGCCGGCACTCGTGTTCGAGCGGCTCTGGCAGGAACAGGAACTGCCGGCGATCCTCGCGCGCCTGACGCGCGAACGGCGCTGCGAGTTCGATGTGGAGCGGGCCTGCTTTGCGCTCGCCCTGCAGCGACTGTGCGCGCCGGGCAGCGACTTGCACGGGGCCGCCTGGCTGCCGACGATCGAGTGCGCCGGGCTGGCGGACCTCGAGTTGCACCACCTCTACCGGACCACGGGGGTCCTGGCAGGGGTGCGCAGCGAACTGGAACGCGAGTTGTTCGCCCAGGACCGGGATCTCTTCACCCAGACCCTGGACCTGGTCTTCATCGACACGACCAGCACGTACCTCTATCGCCCGACCGAGACCCCCCTCCGGCGCCGGGGCTACTCCCGGGATCGCATGCCTGACCAGCCCCAGGTGGTCCTCTGCCTGGCCGTCGACCGGCACGGCTGGCCCATCGCCTGGGACCTCCTCCCCGGCAACACCGCCGACCAGCCCGCGTTCCGACAGATGATCGCCAGCCTTCGGGACCGGTTCCACATCCGACGCGTTATCGTGGTCGCCGACCGGGGGATGCTCTCCCGCGACACCGTCGCCCTGCTGACCGAGGACGCGACGGCCCCCTTCGACTTCATCCTGGGCTGCCGGATGCGCCAGCAGACCGACGTGGTCGAGACCGTGCTGGCCCGGGCCGGCCGGTACCAGATCGTGGCGGAGAACCTCGAGGTCAAGGCCGTGACCGCGGCCGGCCGTCGGTACGTGATCTGCCGCAACCCCGCCGAGGCCAAGAAGGATGCCGCCGCCCGCGCCGCGATCCTGGCGCACTTGGAGACGGCGCTGCAGCGCGGGCCGAAAGCCGTGATCGGGAACACGGGGTTCCGGCGCTTCCTCCGGGTCGCCCGCGGGGCCGTCACGATTGATCGGGCCGCCGTGGCCCGCGACGAGCGGCTGGACGGCAAGTTCGTCCTGCGGACCAACACGGACTTGCCCCCGGACGAGGTGGCGCGGGCGTACAAGAGTCTCTGGCGGGTGGAGCGCGCCTTCCGCGAGACCAAGGCCACCCTCGAGGTCCGGCCGATCTTCCATCACCGCGATGACACCACGCTTGGCCACATCGTCGCCTGTTTCCTCGCGCTCCGGCTGGAAGTCGATCTCCAGCGCCGGCTCGACGCCCGCGGCGTGGAGGTTGCCTGGCCGAACCTGATGACCGACCTCGCCGAGGTCCGGGCCGTGGATCTCACCCTCGACGGGGAGCGGTACCGCCTCCGGACCGATCTGCGGGGCAGCGCCGCCGCCGCGTTCACCGCCGCCGGCGTCCGCCCGCCCCGGATCGTCACACATCTCGGCCCGGCACAACCTGCGGCTGCCATGTAGTGCCTAGAACTGCCGAGTGCATCCTAATTACTTAGAATCGCTGAAGTATTTTTTGGCTGGTGTTGAAAATCAGTTATATCTCCATTGTTTCCTTCATCACTCGGCAGCAACACCTCGAGCATTCTCGTGTGCGTTTTACCTGACCTGCAACTCGCAACAGACAACACAAGGGTTAAACTGGCGCGAGTTTGGCCGATCATTGGCCTCGTAAGTCCAGGGGCAGACGGAGG
>DATJQT010000444.1:0-22827 GCA_035505475.1 Vulcanimicrobiaceae bacterium | reverse complement strand
CGGGGCGACGTTCGTGGCGGTGAATCGCGACCCCCGCCTCCCCATCGAGGGTGGCGAGTTTCTGCCCGGCTGCGGCGCCATGGTCGCTGCGGTGTCTGCGGCCACGGGCGCCAGCCCGATCATCATCGGCAAGCCGGAACCGCACATCTTCCAGGCGGCGCTCGCCCGGCTGCGGCACCCGGCGGATGCGACGGTGATGGTCGGGGACACGCTCGAATCGGACGTCCGCGGCGGGCAGCGCGCAGGGCTCCACACGATCTGGCTCGCACCAGCGGGCGCCGCCGCGGCTAACCCCCAGCCGGATTTGACCATCCACCATTTCGACGAGCTGACCGCGGCGCTGCAACGCTGAATGGAAGACCGGTGATTGCGCCTCGGCGACCAAGGGCCGCCGCTCCGGGCACGTCGCCTGCAGCGCATCAACGCGGTCCACCTCCGTACGCCGGCCGAATGCTTGTTCGATCGCAACGCGAATGGGGAGGCGTCGCGGCGCTCTGCGAGGTGGATGGAGTGCACGCTGCCTCTCGGCGGGGATCGACAGCGCATGACGTGGAACAAACGGCTTGTCAGTACATGAACCGGCGCATGTGGATATTGAGCAGGAGCCCGAGGCTGAGCATCGTCACTAAGAGCGAGGAACCGCCGTAGCTGAGGAGCGGGAGCGGGATGCCGACGATCGGCATGATCCCGAGGACCATCGAGACGTTGATGAACACCTGAATGGCCAGCATGGCGGAGACGCCGGTCGCGAGCAGGCTGGCGAAGAAATCCGGGGCGTCTCCGGCGATCTGCAGGCCGCGGGTGACGATATAGACGTAGGCCAGCAGCACGACCAGGCATCCCACGAAGCCCCACTGTTCGGCCAGCACCGCAAACAAGAAGTCCGTGTGATTCATCGGCAGGAAATTGAGCTGGCTCTGCGAGGCCGCCAGGAACCCCTTCCCGAAGGCGCCGCCCGATCCCACCGCAATCAACGACTGCGCAATGTGATAGCTCGCCCCGAGCGGATCCATGCCCGGATCGAGAAACACCAGGATGCGCCGGCGCTGGTATTCCTTGAGGAAGTGCCACAAGATCGGCGTGAGCACGCCGCCACCGATCACGACCGGCAGCAGATAGCGCCAGTGGAGACCGAGCAGCAGCATCATGGTGATGCCGATGAAGACCAGGAGCAGCGCCGTGCCGAGGTCTGGCTGCTTGAGGACCAGGACCGCGCAACCGAGGGTACATGCCGCAGGGACCAGCATCGTCCGAGGCTGCTGCAGCGTGTCCCGGTGGTCGTCAAAATAGCGCGCCAAGAACAGCACGAGGCCGAGCTTCATCAGCTCCGACGGTTGGAACGTAATGAAGCCGATCTTGATCCAGCGTTGCGCCCCGAATCCCACCTTGCCCAGAATGAGCACGGCCACCAGCGAGACGAGGCAGAACCAGAAGAACACGTAGGCAAATCGGGCAAGAGTGCGATAGCTCACGGTGCACGACAGGATCAGCACCAGGGTCCCCGCGCCCAGCCACGTCAGCTGGCGGATGGGCAGGCTCTGTCGGAACCCGGAGGCGGTGGGGGCGTTCGCACTGTAGATGGATACCACGCTGAGGCACCCGAGCGCCATGATCGTCAGTGTCAGTCCCCAGTCAAAATGGGTGAACAGGCGGCGGTCAAACATGAGGAGCAGCCTTCAGTGCAAAGCTCCAGGGAATTTCACCGTTCGAGGTTCGAGGTTCGCGATGAAAATCCGATCCATCGTTGGCGGTCCGCAGTCCCGAGGCGAACGGCGAAAAGGCCCCTTCTCAATCCGCCTCTTCGTCGTCCTCGTGCGTGCTGGAGGGCTGGGACGGAGGTGTCGCTGCGACCGCGGTCTCAATGGGCTGACGATCGGCGAATGCCGCCTCGAAGACCGCCTTCGCCACCGGCGCGGCGACCAGCCCGCCGAATCCGCCGTTCTCGACAAGGACCACCACGGCGATCCGCGGATTATCCACCGGCCCGAAGCCGGCGAACCAGCCGTGGTCCTTGAGGTCCTTGTGGCCCTTCTCGTCCCCTTTCTTGACGACCTGGGCGGTCCCCGTCTTGCCCCCGATCGGAATCCCCTTCACCGCCGCACGGGCGCCGGTGCCGCCCTCGACGACACCGAGCATCGCCGACCGGATGAAGGCGAGCGTTTCCGGCTTCACGCCCACTTGGCGGACGGCCTCCGGTTCGTATTCCTCGAGAACCTCGTCCGCGAGCGTGACGATCTTCTTGACCACGTAGGGCTTATAGATCGTGCCCCCGTTCGCGATGGCCGACACCATCACGAGCAGCTGCATGGGCGAGGTCACGACCAGGCCCTGCCCGATGCTTGAGATGACCGTCTGGCCGTCGGTCCAGCCCGGCTGCCCCTTCTTGCGCGGACCGGGGTTGGGCAGGTTGCCCTTCACCTCGTCGCCGAGGCCGAGGCCCGGGGGCTCGCCCAGGCCGAAGGCGCGGGAGACCTTGACGATCTCGTTGATGCCGGTGCGTAGCCCCGCCTGGTAGAAGTACACGTTGCAGGAGTTCTTGATCGCGCCGCGGAGATCGAGGACGCCGTGGCCGCCCTTCTTCCAGTCGTCGAATTTGGTGTTGCCGAGATAGAATTGCCCCGGACAGTTGAAGCGCGTCTCGGGCGTGAGCGCGCCGCTCTCCAGCCCGGCGATGGCGACCATCAGCTTGAAGATCGAGCCGGGCGGGTACTGGGCCTGGTAAGCGCGGTTCTGCAGGGGGTGGGCAGGATCGGTGGCGACCCGCTGCCAGTCCTCGGCCGAGATGCGCTGGGCGAAGAGGTTCGGATCGAAGGACGGCCGGCTCACCATGGCGAGGATCTCGCCGGTGGTCGGGTTCATCGCCACCACGGTGCCCTTCTTGCCCTCGAAGGCCGCCTCGGCGGCGGCCTGGATCTTCTTGTCAATGGTCAGGTAGACGTTGGCGCCCGAGCGGGGATCGGTCCGGCTCACCAGCCGGATCGCCCGGCCGCGGGCATCCACCTCGATCTGCTCCGCCCCGTCCACGCCGCGGATGAAGGCATCATAGCGGCGCTCCACGCCGGCCTGGCCCAGCGTCTCGCCTTGCCGGAAATCGCGGTATTCCTCCCGGGCGAGCTGGGCGGAGTTCACCTCGCTCACGTACCCGAGCAGGCTCGCCGCGGCCCCCGCCGCCGGGTAGGCCCGCACCGGGCGGATGCGCAGGTTGACCCCCGGCAGGTCGAGGCGCCGCTCTTCGACCGCGACCATCTGTCGCTCGTCCAAATCCTTGCGGAGCAGGATGGGTTGCGTGCGGCTCCCCTCGCGCAGGCGTGCCTCGATGTCCGTCGCCTCCGTGCCCAGGACATTGGCCAAAACGGCCGCCACCTCGGCCGGGTTCTTCACGTCCTCCGGTGTCGCGTAGAGGTCGAAGGTCGGGCGGTTCTCGACCAGGACATCGCCGTTCCGGTCGAGGAGAAACCCCCGCGGCGCCTCGACGACGCGGGCGCGCAGGCGGTTGCTGGTGGACAGGGTGGCGTAGCGGTCGCCCTCCAGCACCTGGAGGTACCACAGGCGGAGGAGGAGCAGCAAGAGGCCGATCCCCACGCAGATCATCGCCGTGCGGAGACGGATCGGCAGCGCCTGCACGGGATGCGGGCGGCGGCGCTCGAGACTCATGCGGGGCGTGTCCGCTTCGGCTGCACGGGGGGCACGCGCAGCACGAGGAAGCCGAGCAGGGCGGTGTAGAGGATCTCGGGGACCACGACCCGGAGCGTTGCCAGAAGCGGCGGCGGCCCGAGGAAGAAGCTCAGCAGCCCGACGGACAACAAACCGGCCCCGCCGGCGGCGGCGAGCAAGAGCCAGAACTGGGGCAGCGGCTTTTCGGTGGCCAGGCGCCGGCTCAGGCGGGCGGTGAGAAATCCGAGGAGGCTCAGGATGAACGCCTTGAGGCCCAGGGGGCCGCCCGACAGGGCATCCTGCGTCAGGCCGGCCGCGAACCCCTGGAGCGTGGCGGTTTCAGGACGGGCGTGGGGCGCCCAGAACAGGACCAGGAGGAGGAAGCAATCGGGGCGTACCCCGGCCACGCTCACGAAATCGAGCAGCACGGTCTGCACGGCGACGCAGGCCAGCAGGGTCAGCGGAAATGCCCACTTCATTTTTGACGCAGGCCACCCGCCTCAACGCCCGCGGGCGCGTCGGGCTGGAGCAGGATCAACACTTCTTCCAATCGGGAGAGATCCACCTTGGGTTGCAGAGTCGCTTCCTGGAACAAGGCGCCGCTCCGCCGCTCCACGGCGACGACGCGGCCCACGGGGATGCCCTTCGGAAACACGCCGCCCAAGCCCGAGGTGATCATCTCGTCGCCGACAGCGACGTCCGCGAGCTGGGGCAAGTAGCGCACCACGAGACCGGCCTCCAAATTCCCGAACACGATGCCGGCCACGCGCGTGCGCTGGACGAGACCGCCTGCAGCGCTGACCGGGTCGGTGAGGAGTTGGACCTTGGACAGGGTCGGAGTCACTTCAAAGACGCGCCCGACCAGCCCGTCGGGGGCGATCACCGGCAGGTTGCGCCGGATGCCGGCGCTGCTGCCCCGATCGATCAGGATCGTCTTGAACCAGTTGCTGGTGTCGCGCCCGACGACCCGCGCCGCCAAGAAATCCGCGCGCGAGGCATCCCGGATGGCCAGCAGCCCCTGCAGTCGCTGCGTCTCGAGCGCCTGCTCCTCGAGTTGGCTGACACGGCGCTCGCGGATGGCCGCCTCGCGGCGCAACTGGAGGTTCTCTTTCCGGACGGTCCGCAGGTCGATGTAGTCCTGCCAGACCTGGCCCACGCTGCCCAGCGCCACGGCCGTGACCTTGATGACGGGCGAGACGGCCATGAGCACCGCCTGGCGCGTGAAGGCGACGACGGCCGGGTCGTGCCGGACCTGGAGCGTCATCAAGAGGAAGGAGGCGATGAGCGTGGCGCCCAGAATGACCGCCCGGCGATGTTTGGCGATGAGCCGCCAGAGCATGCTCGCGATCTCCCGTACTCACGTGACTCCGCAGGGCACCCCTGCGGCGGGGCGGCCCTACGAATCCAGACAGACCGTTCGGAGCAGGTCCAGCTCGTCCAAGACCTTGCCAGTGCCCAGCACCACGCACGAGAGTGGGTCGTCGGCGACCCGCACCTTCAGGTGGGTTTCCAGGGCAATCAGGGTATCGAGGCCGTGCAGCAGTGCGCCGCCACCCGCCAGGACAATGCCCTTCTCGGCGATGTCGGCAGACAGCTCGGGCGGGGTCCGTTCGAGCGCGATCTTCACCGCCTCGACGATGGCGTAGACGGGGTCGTGCAGCGACTCGCGGATGTCGCTGTCATTGATCGTGAGCGTTTTGGGAATGCCGTCGACCAGATCGCGCCCCTTGATGTCCATTTTGCGGGGCTCGTCAAAGGGGTAGGCAGAGCCGATCTGGATCTTGACGTTCTCCGACGTGCGCTCGCCGACCAGCAGGTTGTACTTGCGCTTGAGGTACTGGGTGATTGCCTCGTCCATCTCGTCCCCGGCGATCCGGACCGACTGGCTATACACGATGCCGGAGAGCGAGATCACGGCGACCTCGGTGGTCCCGCCGCCGATGTCCACGATCATGCTGCCGCTGGGCTCCTGCACGGGCAACCCTGCGCCGATCGCCGCGGCCATCGGCTCTTCGATCAGGTAGACCTCGCGCGCGCCGGCGTGGTCGGCCGAATCGCGGATCGCACGCTTCTCGACCTGGGTGATGCCCGAGGGGACGCCGACGATGACGCGCGGCCGGACCAGCGCCTTGCGGTTGTGGCTTTTCAAGATGAAGGCCCGGATCATCTGCTCGGTGACGTCGAAATCGGCGATCACGCCGTCCTTCAACGGCCGGATGGCGACGATGCTGCCCGGCGTCCGCCCGAGCATCTCCTTGGCCTCGCGCCCGACCTTCAGCACCTGGTTCGTGCCTTTCTTGATCGCGACGACGGACGGCTCGCTGAGGATGATTCCCTTCCCTTTGACATATATCAAGGTATTCGCGGTGCCGAGGTCGATGGCGAGGTCGTTGGAGAACATCCCGAATAACCAGTCAAACACGCACTCACTCCTTTACACAAACTCCCCGGGCGAGGAGGCAATCTTCCCGAGTCATGCCTCGTTCCGGCTGTGTTTAACATACGGTACCCGCAATTACAAGCGATTTCCCGGCCTTGGTCGCTTCATAGCCCTTGCAAATACAAGGAAATCTGGCTAATGTGAGCATTCACCGTGCGCAGGGAAAGGGCAGGGCCATGTTGAAGACGATGCGGGAAGGCAGTGCGTTCTTTGTCAAGGGCGTGATGGCGTTCGTCGTCATCACGTTCGTCGGTACCATTTTCATCGTGTGGGGGGTCAAGTCGGCCCCTGGCGACCTCGGCAGGCGGGGGGTCGTGGCAGTCGTCGGCAACCAGGAGATCACGGCCGACGAGGTCCGCACCGCTCTGCAAAAACAGATGGAGTACTACAAGCAGCTGCTCGGCGACAAGTTCGATGAAAAGATCTTCGAGGCGCTCAACATCCGGCAGCAGGTGCTGGAAGGCCTGATCCGCCGTGCCCTGATGCTGCAATATGCCGACCGCAACGGCCTCGCGGTGAGCTGGGCCACCGTGGACGACACCTTCCGCAAACTGCCCGCCTTCCAGGGGCCCGATGGGCAATACAGCAAGCAGCGGGCCGAAGACATCCTGCGCGCCAACCGGATGTCGTATGATCGGTTGCGCGATGACTTGCGGGCCGACCTCACCGTGCGGAACGTCCAGGGCCTGGTGCAGAGCGCCGCCAAGGTCTCGGACGCCGAGGCGCGGCAGCAGTTCGATCAGATGCACCGGCGGCTGACGGTCGAAGCCGCCGAGCTTCCGGCCGGCGAGGAGGGCAAGAAAATCGCAGATGCCATCACCGTGGCGGTCGGCAAAGGGAAATCTCTCGCGGAGGCGGCCAAAGAAGTAGGCAAGCCATTGAAAACATTCGGCCCATTCCAAGCGACGACTCCGCCCAAGGACATTCCGGACCCCGACGTGTTCCGGCAGGCCGCTGACATACTCCAGCCGGGAGAGATGAGTCCACTCGTCTCGGGCCAGAAGGCGTCCTATCTGCTGAAGCTCGTGGCGGTGCAACCCCCTTCACAGGAAGAATTCGAGAAAGAAAAGGCCACATTCGAGATGCAGCTCCTCAGCGCCAAGCGGGAACTGGTATTGGCGGACTGGCTCCGGGAACTTCGGCGCCAGGGGAACGTCTCGATCGAGGGGGATGCGCTTTAGGCCCTGGCGGGAAGGTTCCGATTGATCGCTACGAGCGGGCAGCGGACTGGTTTTGGGCGGCCGGGCGGACATGAGTCGGGCGCAGGCGTCGGTGGATCCGCAGCCAGGCTTCTTCTTTGCTGATGACGATCACGCGGGCGGATTCGGCCTCGGCCTGAATGCTTGCCACGCGGACTGCGTCCTGAACCAAACCGATCAGGAAAGCGGCCACCAGGCCTCCCAGGACGAGGCGTGTGCACCAGCCCAATGATGTCTGTAAACCTTCGCGCTTGGCCGAGTTTCCCAGCACGGCTTCCATCTGGTTCAAGGTGTATTCGATGGTCATGACCCCTCCCGTCTGCAATGCCCCGGCGGCATTCATGAACGATTGCCGGGAGCCGTATCGACGCCTCGCCCGCAAGATCACTGGAACAAATACAAGATCACTGGAATAAGTAAATGATGCCGAAGAACGACATGGTCAGCGAGGTGACCGACGCAGCGATTCGATTGCTGGAGGTTCTTGGATGGCGGAAGCTACCTGGGGTGAGGTGGCTTGTCAACGAATTTTCTCATAATACATACTATTTATGTGCTGTATGACATCCAGCCGGTGTAGGCGACATGAGCGCATCCCAGGATAAAGACATCGAATTCCCACGCCTCCGGTCTCTGGACGTGTTCCCGGGCCAGGTGAATGGGGACCAGGTCCTCTGCCTGCGCGATCCGCTCCACCTGACGGAATCCGTCGTCTCGGTTCCCCGGCAGGCGGCCGTCCTCCTGGGCCTGTTCGATGGCCGGCACTCGTTGTTGGACATTCAGGAGGCGCACGCCCGGCAGTTCGGATCTCTGCTGTTCAGGGAGCAACTCATCGAATTCATTGGTTCGCTCGATGAACACCTGTTCCTCGACAGTCCCCGGTTTGCCCGTCATCTGGCCCGCCTAAAATCCGAGTTCCGGGCGGCAGCGACGCGCCCGGCCCATCTCGCAGGGCGTGCCTACCCGGCGGACCCCGCCGCGCTGAAGAACCAGCTGGACGGATACTTCACGGCTTCCGAAGGACCCGGCGACACGCCGCCCAGCCCCGCCGGCGCCCGGTTGGCTGGCCTGGTGGCCCCCCATATCGATTTCCAGCGCGGCGGGACGTGCTATGCCTGGAGCTACCGGGAGGCGGCCTTCGCCTTGGAGGCGGACCGCTGGGTCATCCTGGGAACGGTGCACGCCCCCATCGATCGCTCGTTTGCGCTCACGCGCAAGGACTTCGAGACCCCGTTCGGGACGGCCGAGAACGACCGAGCAGTGGTGGACCGGCTGCTCGCCCGGGTCGGAGAGCGCTGCCTGGATGACGAGTTCGCCCACCGGGGCGAGCATTCCGTCGAGTTCCAGTGTGTGTTCCTCAAACACCTGGTTTCCGGCCCTGTGCGGATCGTGCCCGTCCTCTGCGGATCGCTCCACGACCAGGTCGAGGCCGGCCGGCCGCCTGCCAGCGGCGAGGTGGAGGAGTTTCTGGCTGCCTTGCGCGATACCCTCGCCGAACAGGGTGGTCGGACGGTGATCGTGGCGAGTGCGGACCTGGCGCATGTAGGGCCGCAGTTCGGGGACGAGGACCGGATCACTTCGGACGTCTTGCGGGTAATCGAGCAGTCGGACCGGGACATGCTCGCGTTTGCCGAGGCGGGGGACTCCGAGGGGTTCTTCCGGGCCGTCGCCCGGGACGGGGACCGGCGCCGGATCTGCGGGCTTCCACCGATCTACGCCATGCTGCGGCTCCTGCCCGGCTGCCGGGGCCGCCTGCTCCGGTATGGTCAGTGGCCTGATCCCAACGGGACCGTGACCTTCGCCGCCCTGGCAATGTATGGTAGGCAAGAAGACCGCAATGAATGAGAGGTACCGAGCGCATTCGCGCTGCGACAGGCCATGAGCTCTCAGCAATCGACATGAACGTGCGCCGCTGGTTGGAGCGCAAGGTGTGGGGCAAGGGCCGGAGCGTGCGATACGTCTTCGTGCACCCGACGTGCGGCGGGACCGAGGTCGAAGCCGGGTATCTGCCCCAGTGGGGGCGGCCCCGGTTCTTGTGTCGCCGCTGCGGCGTGGTCTTCGACGAGGCCACCGTGCGGCTCGCGTGGCAGGACGCGGGGGCTGATCGATGAGCGGGAAAGCGGTGCGCTATGACCTGCTCATCCGCGGCGGGACCGTCATTGATCCAGGCCAAGGGGTGCATGCGCCCCGTGACGTTGCCCTGGCCGGGGGACGGATTGCCGCCGTGGCTCCCGACCTGCCGGCCGAGGCGGCGACGGAGATCCTCGACGTCGCCGGCCACCTCGTGACGCCGGGGCTCATCGATCTCCATGTGCACGTCTATCCCGGCGTGAGCCATTACGGCATCGACCCGGACCAGACCTGCCTCGCCCGTGGGGCCACCACGGTATGCGATGCGGGCTCGGCGGGCGCGGACACCTTCGAGGGCTTGCGGCGGTACGTGATCGACGTCTCGGAAACGCGCGTCCTGGCCTTTCTGAATATCTCGACCCAGGGCATGATCAGCCCGCTGGATAACGAGCTGGAAGACTTGCGACTGGCGAACCCGGAGCGTGCCATCGGCGTTATCGAGCGCCACCGCGACGTGATCCAAGGCGTCAAGGTGCGGCTATCCCGCCGGCACGTCGGCGAGAACGGGCTCAAGCCGCTAGCCCTCGCCAAGAAAGCCGCCGAGGCCGTGGGCCTGCCGATGATGCTTCACGTCGGGGACACAGATGCGCCGCTGGGCGCCATTCTCGAGGAGCTGCGGCCGAAGGACATCGTGACCCATTGTTTCCACGGTCGGCGGCACGGAATCCTGAGCGGCACCGGAGAGGTCCTGCCCGAGGTGACGGCGGCGGCCAGCAAGGGGGTCGTCTTCGACGTGGGGCACGGGGTCGGCAGCTTCAGTTTTGCCGTGGCCCGGCAAGCGCTTGCGCACGGGCTCGCTCCGGCCACGATCAGCACGGATCTGCACCACTACAACGTGCATGGGCCGGTCTTCGACCTGGCCACGACGATGTCGAAATTCCTGCTGCTCGGTCTGTCGCTGGACGAGGTGCTGGCCAAGACCACCTCCACGCCGGCCGCGGTGCTGAGACTGACGAACCGGCTCGGGACCGTGCGGGAAGGGGCGCTCGCGGATTTGACAGTCTTGGCGCTCTGCACCGGGGAGTTCGCGTTCGAGGACAGCCAGCACGAAACAGTGCTGGGCAGCCAGCGGCTCGAACCGGTCGCCGTGATCCGTGCCGGTCGCGTGTTTCAAAGCAGCCTGCGCATCCGACGGCCGTACGGGCGGCGGTTCTAACCGAGCGGACCGAGACCGGAAGGTGTCTGTCATCATCGTTTCTTTGTGCCGACATCGGGCTGTCACAGTTTGCACCTAGCCTACACCGCCTGCGGGGGAATGCCCGCAGGCGCCACGGTGCGTCGCTTCCACTTCGAACGCCCCTGAGGAGGAACCGCCATGCAACGACGGACCGGACCTTTCGCGCTCGGCTGCGCCGTCCTCGCACTCATCATCGGGGTGCTATTGGCGCCGCCGGCAGATGCCCAGCAGCGCATTCAGGTGGACTTCTGGCACGGGCTGCCCCAGCCTCTCGGCGGCCTCCTCGAAAAGATCGCGGCCGATTTCAACGCCTCCCAGTCGGCGTACCAGGTGAACGCCAGCTACAAGGGGAGCTACACCGAGACGATGGTCGCGGCGATCGCGGCGTTTCGCGCCGGCAACGCGCCGCATATCGTCCAGATGTTCGAGGTCGGCACCGCGACCATGATGGCGGCTCGCGGGGCCATCAAGCCCCTGCACGAGCTGGCGCGGGAAACGGGCGTCGCGATCGACCCCAAAGACTATGTGCCGACGGTGCGCGCCTATTACAGCACGTCCGACGGCAAGATGGTGTCGATGCCTTTCAACAGCTCGACGCCGGTGACTTGGTACAACAAGGACGCATTCAAGAAGGCCGGCTTGGATCCGGAGAAGCCGCCGGTGACCTGGGAAGAGACGCGCGCCGCGGCGAAGAAGATTCGCGCCGCCAACGCGGCGGCGTGCGGATTCGGGTTTGCCTGGCCGACCTGGACGCAGATCGAGAACCTGAGCGCCATCCACAACGTGCCGCTGGCCACCAAAGCGAACGGCATGGACGGCCTCGACACGCAGCTGAAGATCAATAGCCCGCTCCACGTGAAGCACCTGCAGACGCTGCTCGACATGCAAAAAGAGGGTACGCTGAAGTACGGCGGGCGCGACGCTGCGGCCGACGCCTTGTTCCCGTCCGGCGAGTGCGCCATCCTGCAGGCCTCCTCGGGGCTCCGCGCCCGGATCGTGCGCGAAGCGAAGTTCGCGTGGGGTGAGGCGTTCCTGCCGTACTACCAGGGAACGCCTGGTGCACCGAAGAACTCGATCATCGGGGGAGCGAGTCTGTGGGTGATGACGTCCCCCAAGCGGACGGCCGACGAGTACCGGGCGGTGGGCGAGTTCTTCCGTTACATCAGCCGCCCCGAGGTGGATGCCAAGTGGCACATGGACACGGGGTACGTGCCGATCACGTTGCAGGGCTTCGCCGTGGTTTCGGGGCAGGGCTATTACCTCAAGAATCCAGGGGCCGACCTTCCCTTCCGGCAGCTCACGCGGACGGAGCCGACCGAGAATTCGCGGGGCCTGCGCCTCGGCAACATGATCGAGGTCCGCAACATCATTCAGGAGGAGATGGAGAAGGCGCTGCAAGGTCAGCAGACGGCCAAGCAGGCGCTGAACAGCGCCGTGCAGCGGGGGAACGCCGTCTTGCGCGCCTTCGAACGGGCCAACCAGCCGTAGAGTGCGCCCGGGCGCCGAGGACGCTGATCGCGCGTCCGCGGCGCGGGCTGTCGCCATGCGCCGCCGCGTCATCTTTCCCAACAAGGTCTTGCCCTACGTCCTGCTGGCGCCCCAGCTGGCCGTCACGCTCGTCTTCTTCTTCTGGCCGGCGGCGCAGGCCCTCTACCAATCGGTCCTGATCCAGGATCCGTTCGGCCTGCGTACCCAGTTCGTCTGGTTCGAAAACTTCCAGGCCATCCTCACCGACCCCCTCTACCTCGGATCGGCGCGGGTGACCCTGCTCTTCTCGGGCGCGGTCACCCTCCTCGCTATGAGCCTGGGCCTGCTCTTCGCCGCGATGGCCGACGCGGGCATTCGGCATACCCGTCTGTATCGGACGCTCCTGATGTGGCCGTACGCCGTCGCCCCGGCTGTGGCCGCCAGCCTGTGGCTGTTCGTCTTCCATCCGTCGATCGGGGTGCTGGGACGCAGGCTCAACGCGCTCGGCATTCCCTGGGACTACAAGCTGAACGGGGCACAGGCGCTCCTCCTCGTCATCCTGGCATCGGCCTGGAAGCAGGTGAGCTACAACTTCCTCTTCTTCCTGGCGGGCCTGCAGGCGGTTCCCCGGGCCATCGTCGAGGCGGCGTCCATCGATGCCGGACCCGCGCGGCGCTTCTGGAGCATCGTCTTCCCGCTGCTGTCGCCCACCACCTTCTTCCTGTTAGTCGTCAACCTGGTCTATGCCTTCTTCGAGACCTTCGGAGTGATCCATGCGTTGACCGGCGGAGGGCCGGGCAAGGCGACGGAGACCCTGATCTACAAGGTGTACAGCGACGGTGTGATCAACCTCGACCTGGGCAGCTCCTCGGCGCAGTCGGTGGTGCTGATGGCGATCGTGATCGGGCTCACCGCCGTCCAGTTCCGCTTCGTCGAGCGCAAGGTGCACTACTGATGGGTACACCCGGTCGGAGCGACGGCTGGCTGCCGCACCTCGTGTTGACGGTCGGGGTCGTCGTCTTCGCCTTTCCCATTTACTTTGCGCTGATCGGGTCCTCCCACGACGCCGCGAGCATCGCGACCGGGCGGATGCCGCTCTGGCCGGGGCCGCATGCGCTCGCCAACTACTGGCAGGCGCTGACCGGTGGCTCAGGGCTGCGGATCAGCGCGGCGCCGGTGGGCCGCCAGATGCTGAACAGCCTCTTCATGGCCGTCGGCATCGCCGTGGGGAAGATCGCGATCTCTGTCCTGTCCGCCTATGCCGTCGTGTTCTTTCAGTTCCCGCTGCGCCGGACCTGCTTCTGGATGATCTTCATCACCCTCATGCTGCCGGTCGAGGTCCGCATCATTCCGACCTACAAGGTCGTGTCAGACCTGGGAATGATCAACACAATGGCGGGCCTCACCATTCCCTTGATCGCCTCGGCCACCGCGACGCTCCTGTTCCGCCAGGTGTTCCTGACCATCCCGGACGAGCTGGCCGAAGCCGCCAAGATCGACGGCGCCGGCCCGATGCGGTTCTTCTGGCAGATCGTCCTCCCGCTCTCGAAGACGAACATCGCGGCGCTTTTCGTCATCCTGTTCATCTACGGCTGGAACCAGTACCTGTGGCCGCTCCTGATCACGACGGACCGCCAGATGGAGACCGTGGTCATCGGGATCGTGAAGATGATCGGGACGAGCGATGCGCAGACGGACTGGAACATCATCATGGCGACCGCCATGCTCGCGATGCTCCCGCCGGTAGCCGTGGTGGTCTTTCTCCAGCACTGGTTCGTGAAGGGCTTGGTCGAGCCGGAGAAATAGCCGGCAGGCATGTCCCGACATCGGGTCAGCGCGGCCTCGATGCCTGGAAGGTCAGACAACGTCAACAAAGGAGGTGTGGCCTCGCATCGGAACACCGGATGATTCTCGCCCGGTAATTGCGAAAGGGACCGAACGGCATGCTCCCCAGCATACGCGTTCCTCTCCCGTCAGTGGACCAGCTGAAGCCAGGGGAGGCCAATGATCAGGAATACGGCCAGGAAGATCGCCCCAAAGAGCGCCCCGTATTTCCAGTATTCCCCGGCCGACAGGTACCCCGTCCCGTAGTACACCGGCGAAGGCCCCGTGCCGTAAGGCGTCAAGATTCCCATGATGCCGTTCATGACCAAGAGGGTCAGCGTGAACTGGTGCAGGTCAAGGCCGGGAATCTTCGAGGCCAGCGCCAGCATGATCGGGAACATGGCCGTGACCTGGGCCGTCAGGCTGGCAAACATGTAATGGACAGCGAAGTACACCACCACCAGCACGAGTGTCGCGCTGAATGGCGTCAGGCCTCCCATCTGGCCAGCTACCCGGTCCGCAAACCACTTGATGAAGCCGACCCGGCCCAGCCCGTCGGCGAGCGCCACCAGCGAGGCGAACCAGGCAAACGTATTCCAGGCCGGCTGGTTCGCGAGTATATCGTTCCAGCTGACGATCCCGGTGATCATCATCAAGACCGTTACGATCAGCGCCGCCGTGGTCGCGTTGACGAGACTGCCGCCCCCAATCCACAGCCCGAGGGCCAAGAGGACCAGGGCCGCCAGTCCGACCTCCCGCTTCGATAGCGGCCCCAATTCTGCGAGCTGCCGGGCGGCCCAGGTGGGAACGGCTTCGCTTTCCTTGACCGTCGGCGGATAGAGCACATAGACGAGCCAGGGTGTTGCCAAAAGCAGGACGACGCCAACCGGCCCGAAGGCGATCAGCCACTGCATCCACGTGACCTCCACCTTGGCGGTGGTCCGAGCCAGCTCCACCCCGAGGACGTTCGCGGCCTGGCCAGTCAGAAACATCGAGCTGGTCACGCAGGTCGTGCTGATGGCGACCCACATGAGGAACGCGCCAATCTTGCGGGCCGACGGGTCACGAGGTTTGGAATCGTACAACTCCGGCAGATTGCGGATGATCGGGTAGATCGTCCCGGCGCTCCGGGCCGTGTTTGAGGGGGTAAAGGGGGCCAAGATGCCATCGGCGAACGCAATCGCGTACCCGAGCGTGAGCGTCCGCCGTCCCATGGCCTTGACGAGCAGCAGGGCGATCCGGCGCCCGAGCCCGGTTTTTTCATACCCGAGCGCGAACGCAAACGCGCTGAAGATCAGCCAGACAGTCGTGTTCGCGAATCCTGACAGCGCCCAGGTGAGCGCGGCGTTCACCGGGTTGAATCCCGGTTTCGCCAACTCGGCGGGGCTGTAAAGCACGGCGGGCGCCAGGGTGGTGATGAGGGTGATCCCGAGCAGGCCAAGCGCCGCGCCGGGGAGCGGCTCGCACATCAGCGCCACGATCACTCCGACGAAGATCGCGAAGAAGCGCCACGCGTGGGGCGCCAGGCCGGTCGGAGGTGACAGGAGCAGCAGCACGCCCGTAATGGCCAACGGTAGAGCCGCCCGCCAGGCTCGATTCATCACGCCCTCCTTTCACTGCGCCCAGTGCCAGTTTCCGGACCACGTCTCCATAGGGAATCCCGTTGTCGCTGCGAGCCGCGTGCGCGAGGCGCGCGACTGTGCATCCCAGCCAGAGACGATTGCGTGCAGGACAATCGTGGGAATTGAAGCCCGCTCCGGGCTGGAACGAAACGGCCAACCCGATCTCGCTTGGCAGGCTGAATTGACTGGAGATGGGCGCCGACTGGTCCAGCTGAGCGAGCCGGAGACGGGCTGGCACGCCTTCCCGTGGGGATTGCTGCGCCGGACCCTGACCGTTCGCGCATACGGCTCCCGGCGGAGGGAACGATTGAGGACTCGGGGGAAGCTATACCAATCTTGCAGGGTGTCAAGCGCAAAGGTGCCAACGGCCCTCGATCGTCGCAACACCTCGGCAGGCAAGCCATCTCCTGACTCGGATCGAACGGGGTGGGACATCCGAGGCAATTCGTGGCCGAATCGATTCATCCGACCGCCCTGATCTTCCATTATCAGATCGGCGAGGGGGCGATAGATCCGGAGCCGATGCTAGCGTGCGTTGAAGGGAGCCGGGCGCATCTCGAAGTGACCGTGCCCGCCGTGCGTGGGGAGGAACTGACGATCAGATCCGGCTTATCGGCATCGCACGTGGTGCGACACGAGCCGCCGGGTCCATCCCAACAGGCGTCACAGGACGCACCGCTCGTACGCGAAGTGGCCCCCAACTCGGTCGAGATCGGCGCCAAGGAACTGTAGGACTTCTTCGATCGAGGCGAGCGCACCGTCGCAGGGATGTAGGCGGGTGGCTGGCTGTCCGCTCTGGGAGGAAAACCCCAGCCTGTCGAATCGCCGATCGCTGATGGCGTGATGGAGGTGAACGGGTTCCGGTTGACGAATCCGAAATGGGCCCGCGGTATCGGTCTCGAAGCTGGTGACGTGATCCTCGCTGTCGACGGTCGCGCCGTGAACAGCTTCAGCGATATCTACGACGCCTATCAGCAGCTGCATCGCTCGGTGCGGCGCCCGCGTTTCGAAGTGACACTGGAGCGGGACGCCGTGCCGCTGACGAAAACCTACCTGATCCGGCAACCCGATCGCCCGCGCGGTTGCCCGCGCAATCGGGCATCCCGCGGAAAAGTCGCTCACGGTGCTTCGTCTGCAGAGGTCAGCGGGCCATGGGCCCCAATCGTGAGGACCGGCACTGTTCCGCCAACGACGAGACCCGGCCCGCGCGCACGTAGACCCCGCCGATCGTCTCCCGCCCGACCGCGACGATCAGCGAAATGCCCCCGCCCACCAGGGCGCCAACGAACACGTCGCCCGGATAGTGCAAGCCCAGATGCACGCGTGAGTACGCGACGGCGGCCGCCAGCAACAGTGCGGGCCAGCGCCAGGGTGCCCGGACGGCCCATGCCACGGTCGCGACCGCCCAGATGTTCGCTGCGTGATTCGAGGGCATCGCGAAGGACCAGGTGCAGCCGGCGAGTAGGCGAATATCGGAAAGAACATGGCAGGGACGGACTCGGTGGAACACAGATTTCAGAAGGCTCGCGCTGAAATCGCTGAGCACGAGCGCCGCCACGGTGAGAATAATAGCCCCGCTCCAGCGACGGCCGGACCAGCACAGCACACCGGCGGCAACCCCCGCCGCGAGCCAGAGCCCGACAGTCTTGCTGCTCGCCAGCCGCATCAGTGTATCGAACGCCGGGAGCGCCACGGCGCCGTTCACCGCCCGGAAGATTCGCGCGTCCACCGTTTGCATCAGGTGCAGGAGAGCATCCCAGTGATTCATGGAGCGGCTCCATGTCGAGCCCAACGAAGACAATAGGCGAAGGCCAACTGAGCGACGCGCTAGGATTCCTGGTCTGCACGTCTTCTGTCAAGCGTGAATTCGGCGAGTCCAAAGGACCGCAGGGTGATGGGAGCGCCACCGAGGCTTCGGGAGTGTCCAGCACGCCAACTGTTCCGCTGTGCGGTGCCAAAGTCCGTATGATCCCAATCCGCTAAGCCAGTGAAAAAGCCAGTGCGCAGAGCTGGTCTGATGCGTGCACACATCACGGGCAGTCGGACAGGCGGAACAGGAGGTCTTCACTGCGACACGCGCTCTTGGCGCTCCTCGTCGTGGCCCCGGTTGCCAGTCCCACCTCTGCGCACGCCCAGGCAGGCGTGTCTCCCGACGCGGGGGCCGTGATCCCGATCGTCCCCCTCTCAGTCGCCGCGACGGGATGGACACCCGACACCTGGTGCAGGAACCATCGGGGCGAGCTGCTCCACGGACCGCTCTGTGAAGAGAACCCACAACCGGGTAAAGCGGCGGGCAGTTCCCGCGTCACGGTATCGGAGCCTGCCCTTGTTCGTGAAAGTGGGGGCATGTGAACGTCGTGTCGTGTGAAGCCCACCCGCCCACACACTGATGCAGAGACCGCGTCACGCGGACGAGAATCGGGTCACGCCCGCCGATCTGCAGGAGGCCGCCCAGCAGCTGACGGGCACGATCGCACAAAAAAATCAGGGGGTGCTTTCGCAACCCCCTGATTCGATGGTGGAGCTGAGGGGATTCGAACCCCTGACCTCCTGACTGCCAGTCAGGCGCGCTCCCAACTGCGCCACAGCCCCGCGTTGTTTTTTGGCCGCCTGCGGGTCCGTATCAAACCATGCCGATGCGGGATGGTCAAGGAAAAACGCCGCGCCAATTCTCCTTCCGAAAGCGGCGTCTTTGCGGTACCCTAGCACGGTTACGGGCCTGCTCGTGCTGTGGTTCGGATCCCGCTCCGCCGCGCGTCCGCGCAGGTCGGTGGTGATGTTCGAGCCTCCAAGTAGAGGACACACTCTCGCAAGAAAGGGAATGACATGTTTCGACGGGTCACGCAATGGTTGATCGTGCTCTGTGGCATCGTGGTGCTGAGCGCTGCGGCGCAGGCCGGAGAGGTCACGCTGAAAGACCAGAAGGATAAGGCGAGTTACGGCATCGGCGTGGACATGGCGAAGAGTCTGCAGCAGATGGGCGCGGACGTCAACCCAGACGCGCTCATCATGGGGATTCGGGATGCCCTGGCGAACCGGAAGCTGCAGTTGAGCGACGAAGAGCTAGGTGCCGCGATGAACAAGTTCCAGACGGATATGCGCCAGAAGCAGGCGGCCGCGCAGCGGACATCGGGCGAGGCCAACAAGAAGGCCGGCGACGCCTTCTTGGCCGAGAACAAGGGCAAGCCCGGCGTGGTCACGCTCCCCAGCGGGCTGCAGTACAAGATCCTGAAGGAAGGCACGGGCAAGAAACCGACCGAGAGCGACACAGTCGAGTGCAACTACCGCGGAACCCTGATCAACGGAACCGAATTCGACAGCTCCTCGCGCCATGGGCAATCGGTGTCATTCACCCTGAAGGACGTGATCCCAGGGTGGCGGGAAGCCCTGAAGCTGATGCCGGTCGGGTCCAAGTGGCAGTTGTTCGTTCCACCCCAGCTCGCGTATGGCGACCGCGGCGTCGGTGGCCAAATCGGCCCGAACTCCACCCTGATCTTCGAGGTCGAGCTGCTGGCCGTCAAATAGCGCGGCCGTCAGCGGTCGGCGACGGGGCATTACCGTTCCAGCGCGGCAGGGCCCCTTTCAACGGGGACGCCCGCCGCACATCGGGTCTCGAACAGCGGACGTCAGACCTCGGACTTCGGATTTGATCTGCCCCTGTCCCTGTCGTGTGTGCGTGTGTGCGTTCCCCTTGACACACTGCCAGGCGTGCCGTACAAAGAAGACCCCAATATTGCCGGGGTGGTGAAACTGGTAGACGCACGGGACTCAAAATCCCGCGGGCCTCGGCCCATGAGGGTTCGATTCCCTCCCCCGGCACCCAAATTGCGCAAACCGCCCGCACCTGTCTACCATACAGCTAGCTGGGCCCACTTCCTCCTCCCTGTAAGCGCTGACGGTTGGGCGGCCGGATCACTTCGCTCAACTACCCTCCGCAGCAGACGTGCGAAGCTCCCGGCACACAGGATCGCTCCCATGGAACTGCCGTGTGCGGCGCGGAATTCACCGGTTTTTCCGCGGCGCGAGGATTCGCGGTTCCAGCGCGAAGTTCTCAGAGTCCAAAGCGGGATGCTACTTGGTCGAGCGCCGACGAGACCAATGCGTTCGTTCGCCCTTCTCGAGGCCACGAAACGGAGGGTCAGCTTGGGCGGTCGGCAACCGCTCTGGAAAAAATGAGTGTCGCCACGTTGTTGCGGCCAAGGTCAGACGGGAGCCATCGCTGGGGAAGGAAAGTACGGTACAAGGGAGGTACAATAACCAGGGAACTAATGGAAATCACCGAAGAGGGCCAATCCTGAGAATCCTGATGTCGGCAGATCATCCAGAAGATTGATCGAGGTGAAGCGCTCCGATAATTGGGAAGCCCACCGAAATCGTCGCGGGCGCTTTGTTCTGGCTCACCGTCAAGGTCCGTATCCGGCAGAGAGGCCAGATACGACTAAAATCTAATTGCCCGCCCCCGGTTCCGGATGTAATTTCCACGATAGTCCGCTGGCCCCCGCGATCGGTCTCCGGATCGATTGCGCCCACCGTGGCCACAGTACCAGCCGGTCGATGCAGGGCCCTGATGACGGCTGGGATGAGGGACACGTTCTCATGCGACAGGGCATCCGGGTTGTCATCGTTTCGTTGATGCTGGCGCTGCTCCTCGCGCCTGCCCCCGATGCAGTCGCGGCTGCGGCGAAGAAGCGGGTCCTCGTGCTGTATACCGAGGACAAGGAGCTTCCGGCGCACCACTTCGTCGACCAAGCCATCCGCGCCACGGTCAAGTCCAGCCAGACATTCGCCATCGAGCTGTTCGACGAATACCTGAGCCTGTCCCGGTTCACAGACCCCCGGTACCGGGACACCATGGCCCGGTTCCTGGGCGACAAGTATGCGGGGAAACGGCCGGACCTCATCATCAGGGTGTCGGCTCCGGCGCTGGACTTTTTTGTGCAGCACGGGGACCCCGTCTTTCACGGAATCCCCGTGGTTGCCTGTACGATCTCCGAGAGTCAGGTGCGGGCCCTGGAACAGGCGGGATTCCGGCGCACCGTGACGGGCGTGAGCTTCAAGCTCGTGGCCGATGACCTCATCACGGGGGCGCGCACGCTGCTCCCTGGGATCAGGCGGATCGCCGTGGTGGGGGGCGCGTCCGAGACGGACCAGATCTATCTGGCCACCGTGCGCGAGGCCGCGCGGCAGCAAGGATCGGAGCTGGAGGTGATCGACCTCGCCGGGCTAGCCATGCCAGAACTCCTCGAGCGGGTCAGCCACCTTCCCCCGCAGAGCATGGTCGTGTACGCGACGATCTTCGCCGATGGCGCCGGCCAGCCGTTCATCCCGCGCGAGGCCCTCGCGCTGGTGACCCGTGCGGCGAATGCCCCGGTGTTCGGCCCGTTCGACAGCTACCTCGGGCATGGCATCGTCGGCGGCCGCCTGTTGAGCTTTGCAGCCGAGGGCCAGAAGGCCATGGAGTTGGCTTTCCGTGTCCTCGCCGGCGAGTCGCCGGCGGACATTCCGATTACCGGGGAGGGCACCCACCAATCCCTGTTAGCAACCCGTTGATTTATGCCCCGGGTCGCAGCGCGGCCGGGCATGCCGTCAGATCGGGGCTCGGCAGCCACCATGCCTCTCCCGGGCGCGAGAACGCGAGCAGCGACAGACGATGAGCCTTCCACCAGGGCAGCACGACAGCCATGGAGCTCAAAAGGGCCAAGAACGCCTCCTGCACGCGGTCCGCCCAGCCCCGTGGGGTGCCCAACCCATACAAGGTCCGCATCACCAGGGCGAGATTCGCCCCGGCCGCCTGGAGCAGGTAGCGCTTCGCTACATTCGCCCGCCCGCGCAAGCGGGTCCGGCGCGCGCCGCCCGTCTCGCAGACGTGGGCGAAGGTCCGCTCCACCCGCTCGGCCCGCCAGCGGTGGTACCGCTTGCCGAGGGGCCGCAAGCCGCGCGCGCGATTCTGGTGGAAGGCGACCGCCGTCGGGGTGCCGCCCTTGTCGATCCACCGGCGGCGGCCCGCCTGGCGGCGCTCCGGGATGTAGGTGCGATACCGTTGGGTCTTCAAGCGTCGGAGCAGCGTCGCCTTGTGGTAGCCCTTGTCCGCGACGACCTTCCCACGCGGCCGGGAACCGCTCGGCGGCGGGTCGTCCTCATCCGTTTCCTTCTCCTTGGGCGCCGCGGTCTCCGGTTGCGCCACCATCAAGTCGCCACCACGGGCGGCCTGCAGGTTGCTCTCGGCCTGGGCCAGACTCTGGTCCAGCGACGCGGGGTCGGCGACATCTGCGCCGTGGACCACCGCCGCGACAATGGCGCCGGTCTCCAGGTCGACCACGTGCTCCGGCTGGTCCGCGAGCCGCGTGCGGCCGTCCTTCAGCTTGGCAATGCGAGCGTCGTGGTCGGTCCGCGAGACCCACTCGCGGTTGGACGTCGTCTTCCCTGTGCGCTTGCGATCCAGCCGTCGGGCGTCTTCGGCCGTGGGGGCGTCCACGCCCGCCTCGGTGGCCAAGCGGGTGACGAACGCGGTATAGCTCTCCTTGGTATCGCGCCGGACGATGGCCTTCATCGACGCATCGGCCCGCAGGTAGGTGGAATCGACCCCCAAGACGCGGCCCTTGAGCAACCCCTTGCTCTCCACGATCCCGAGGATGAGGGCGAACACGGCTTGATGGACGGCCAGCGGCAGGCGCTGGCGGGTGCGGCTCAGGGTCGAGTGATCGGGCACGCGCTGCGTGAGCGCGAGCCCCAAGAACTGGCGCAGGGACAGGGAGTCGGCGAAGCGCCACTCCAGACCCCGCTCCGATTCGATCCCTTCAAAGAAGCCGACGAGATGCATGCGGAAGTAGACGCCGGGGGCCACGGACTTGCGCCCGGGGACATGCGCGGCCTCGTAGTACGGGGCACACAGGGCCTCCGCGTGCCGGTCGAACGCGGCCTCGCGCAGCAGTTCGTTGAGCGTCTCGTAGAAGCGGTGCCCGGGACTCGGGGCGAGTTCGTCGTGCCCGATCCATAGCGGCGACTGGTGCTTCTGGCGGCGTCCCATCGACATACTCACACTCCTTTGCGATGGGCACATTGTAGCGCAACCCCGCATCCAGTGCGGACACAATCAGCACCGAGATTCAATAAATCAACGGGCTGTTAGGCGGGCTACAGGCAGATGTCTCGCACAAGCACTCCAAGCCAGCGGTCGCTGCGTCGCGGGCCGCTCGTACGGTCAGCCGTTCTGGTTGCCCTCATTTTCTGCATCGAGTTCGTCGCCGCGGACAACTGGGGTTGGTCAGGGCAACCAAGAGACACCACCGCATGGCGTTCGATCCCTCTCGTACC
>DATJQT010000443.1:0-1165 GCA_035505475.1 Vulcanimicrobiaceae bacterium | reverse complement strand
GCCCGGTCGAGGCTGGCCTTCAGGTCCGCGTTCTCCGACAAGAGGCTGGCCGTGAACGCCTGAAAATCCTTCGGCACGACTTGCTCCACGACAGGCACGTCCTTGGCTTTCGCCTTCGCCTGCTCTGCCGCTAGCGCCTTGGCCGCCGCCGCTTCTGCTCTTGCGTCCCGCGCCGCATTGCAGCCGTGAACCGCGAACGCGACCGCTCCGGCGGTAACCGCCAGAAGAACCATGTTCAGCGGCACGGCTAGCTTCATGCGGGTACCTTCGGATATCGTACGATCTTCGGCTTCGCGATCTCCCACGCCTTCTTGACCAGCCACGAGATCGAGCGCTCCTGACGCGCGGCTTCTGAGCAGATCTCCTCGATCATCCACTCGGGGAAATAGGTCTGGCGCCTAACGATCTGGATCTCGGGCCGTCGTCGGCTCATGGGCTCACAGCCGTATGGCAGCTATAGGCGATGTTCGCCTCGAACTGTTGCGTCTGCCCCGGTGCTAGAGTCACGCTCGACGGCGTGATCGAGACGCCAAGCACCTGCTCCGCGATGGGGATGGAGATGGGGATCGTCCCGCCAGACCAGGTCGCGACCACCACATCCGTCTGGGTAATCTGGCCGACCTTGCTGATATCGGGCGGAGGTGGGCTGATGGCCGCGATGAGCGTCGCACAGTTGGGGGCGGTGTACAGGCCCGCGGAGTTGACGGTCCCGAGACTCCCGGCCTGCATGGCCCAAGTCACTCCGCCGCCGCCGACAACCGTGACCAGCGCTCGTAGATCGACGGTACCATCCGGGGCAACGGGGTTCGACTTGGTCGGGAAGTTGCCGACTCCGGCCCCCTCGCAGCCCACGATGAGCAGAAGGGGAAGGATGAGTTTTCTCATTTGGCCGCCGCCCTTGCCGCCGCCGCGACAGCATCCGCGACCGCCTTGACCTGCGCGCGCTTCATGTAAAAGAACATCCCCCCCGCCCCGACCACGAGACAGACAACCGCTTCGATCACGTTACCCCAATCCATGCGCACCTCCTACGTCGCTGGACTCAACGCCTTCTGGCCGAAGAAAAGGCATCCGGCCAGCAACCCCGCCATCACCGCCACCCAGGTCAGCCGAAACCACTGAACCGCAGGCGGTAATGCTGTCCTGCGCGGATCGAAGATGTCAG
>DATJQT010000442.1:0-11216 GCA_035505475.1 Vulcanimicrobiaceae bacterium | reverse complement strand
CTTTCAAGTAAATTCTTGACTTTTTACCCGCATGGCTCCAATATTTATTCGCAATGAGACCTCTGACGCGCTTGCTGGCCAGTGTGTCTCTGCTGGTTTTCGTCCTTTCTGCCCTTTTGGGGGTCCCGGACCCATCCTCCGCCACGCGCCCGCGCCCACGATCTGCTGAAAAGCTGAAAGGTGTCACCCACGTCGTCCAGCAGGGACAGACCCTGTTCCGCATCGCTCAGGCCTACGACGTCAAGATGGCAACCTTGCTGGATGCTAACAGACTGAGGTCGTCCACACCACTCCGGGTCGGCCAGCGTATTTTTGTGCCGGGCGCGAAATCTCTCAAGACCGTCGAAGCCTCGCAGCCGCTGAGCAAAGAAGAGCGCAGCCAGTTGGAAGCCACCTTGAAAGACGAGGTCGTCGCACCGCCGCCGCCGCCGGCCAACAATCGCCAACCCGCAATCCGCACAGATGCGGAATTCGTCTGGCCGCTGCTCGGGCCGATCAACTCTCCCTTCGGACCCCGCTGGGGGCGTTTCCACGCCGGCATTGACATCGGCTCGCCGCATTATCAGGAAGTCGTCGCTGCGGCGGATGGAGAGGTGATTTACGCCAATGACACCAAGGGGGCGCTGGGGAAAGCGGTCGTGATCCAGCATACCCACGCCACAGAGACGGTGTACGCGCATCTGTCTGTGGTAATCGCCCGCGATGGTGATTCGGTCCGCCAGGGTCAAGCCATCGGCGGGGTGGGGGATACCGGCCGGACCACCGGCCCGCATCTGCATTTCGAAGTCCGCCGCAACAACACTCCAGTCAATCCGGAAGAGTGCCTGCCGGCAACCATCGACGACCTCGTTCGCGCGCTGTCCGTCTCGCGGTAAACGTATCCCGACAGCCGATTCCCGTTGGGGCTCGTACCGGTCCAGCGTATGATAAACCGGGAGGCCGGCCGTGACTGCGCAACATCCGCTCACTCCTCGCGCCATCATTCATCTCGATATGGATGCGTTCTACGCCTCGGTCGAGCAACTCGATCATCCAGAGTTCCGGGGCCGTCCGGTGGTGGTTGGCGCCGATCCGAAAAGCGGGGCCGGCCGTGGGGTGGTGGCCGCCTGCTCCTATGAGGCACGGGCCTTCGGGATTCGTTCGGCCATGCCGATCTCGCGGGCATACCGGTTGTGCCCTCAGGCAGTCTTCGTGCGCCCCCGGATCGAGCGCTATCACGCGATGTCCCAGCGCATTTTCGCGATCCTGCGCGAATACACCGACCTGGTCGAGCCGCTCTCGATCGACGAAGCATTCCTCGACGTCACCGGCAGCAGGCATCTATTCGGACCGGCCGAGGCGATCGGGCGTACGCTCAAGCGGCGCATTCGTGAAGAGCTGGGGCTGGTGGCCTCGATCGGGATCGCCCCCAACAAGTTCCTGGCCAAGATCGGCTCGGATCTGAAAAAGCCGGACGGCTTCGTGGTGGTTGCGGCCGGCGCAGAGCGTGCGTTCCTCGCGCCGCTGCCGATCGGGCGACTCTGGGGTGTGGGACCGAAGACTGAGGCGCGGCTGAAGCAGCTCGGGTTCCAAACCATCGGGCAGATCGCTGCGGCGCGAGTCGAGGACCTCGAGACGGCGCTGGGCCAGAGCGGCCGGGACCTCTGGTTGCTCGCGCAGGGCCGGGACGACCGCCCCGTCACGCCCGAGGAAGAGGCCAAGAGCATCGGCGCCGAACACACCTTTGGTGAAGATACCAACGATAAAGAATTGATCCGCCGCACGCTGCTGGAGCTTGCCGATCGGGTCGGACGGCGCCTCCGGCGCGAAGGGGTGCACGCGGAAGGGGTCACGCTCAAGTTCCGGGACGAGGCGTTCCGGACCTCGACCCGGGCGGGAACGCTCGAGCACGCGACCGATGTCGGAGATGAGATGTTCGCGCTGGCCTGGCAGCTCATGACCAGGGTGCCCTGGAAGGGCAGCAGGGTTCGCTTGATCGGCGTGACGGCGACGCGTCTCGTCCCCGCATCCGGAAAGCCAGGGCAGCTTTCGCTGTTTCAGGGGGCGGCCGAGGCGCGCCACACGCTGGCGCATACCGTGGATGCCATCCGGGAGCGGTTCGGCGCCGACGCGATCACGCGGGCATCCCTCCTCGAACCCGGAGCGCAGCCGAAGGCCAGGAAACCTAAGTGATCAGCAGTTGCGTCCGTATTCCAGTTTGGGCAAAATAGCGAGGTAGCACTCCGAATCTCAACGGCGAACCAACGGTTCCCCTCGCCCGCCATCTACCCTCTCTCGCGGGGAGCGGCCGGGATGAGTGGTGATTGGTCGAAGCGTTGGCCTATAACATATCCCCATCTCACCCCCTTGTTCGCCTCCTCTCCGGCTTGACCCAGCGCAATTTCGCGACGCATCTGGGGTGGACGGATTCCGACGTCATCGCGTATCTCGGCGACGTGCTGGTGGATTTCGTTCACGTGGACCGGCTCTACCGGATCCGGAATGCCCGCGGGCAGCGAATCGAGGAGGTTGCGGAGATGATGGCGGAAGGTGACATCCTTCACCGGGCGGATTCGTTCGAGCGTGAGCGGATGGTTCACAAGCACATCGGCGATTACACGCTATTCATGGCCGGGATCTTTCCCGAATTCGTCCGGCGACAGCAGAAGGCGGGCCTGATCGTCTCGGCTGATGCGTTTCTCGATTATGTGCGCGTGGGGAAGCGCTCGTATCGGATTGTCTCCGAATTCGCTTCGACCGGCGCGGAACCAGCCGCGCCCTTGTTCCGGAAGCTCTCGGAAAATTTCGAGCTCTGCGTGTATGGCCTGGGCTACGTCCGGGCCGATCTCGACCGGCTCCAAGACCCTCAATTCCAAACCGTCAAAGGTCGCCTCATCGGCTGACATCCTGCCAATACTCGTGGCCAATTTGCTGACCGCACAACCCTTCGCGCCTCGGCAAAAACCCTTGATTGCCCCTGCAAATCCTGCTAGTTTCGCGAATTGGTTTTTGCCGGTCCACCGGCGTTTTTCGCAACAGACGATACCGCAGGGGGACGATCATGCGATCGGAGCGGACCAAGCAGCGGATGAACAGACGCACCGTGCTGAAAGGGTTGGGCGCTGCCGGGGCGCTGGGCGCCTGGGGGTTCCCGGCCATCGTGCGCGGGCAGGCGAGGGAGATCAAGATCGCCTCGATCCAGCCCATGACCGGTGTGCTCGCCGTGGTCGGAAAAACGGCGCGCCAGGGGAACCAGTTCGCCGTTGACACCATCAATGCTGCCGGCGGGATCAAGTCCATGGGCGGGGCGAAGCTGACGCTCTTGCCGGGGGACACGCAGGCCAAGCCGGAAGTGGCCCGCGCCGAGACGGAGCGTCTGATGCGGGACGGGGCGAACGTTCTGGTCGGCGCCTTCAACAGCAGCGACATCAATGCGATGATCCAAACCATCCAGCAATCGACCAAGCCTGTCCCGCTGGTGATCGACATCGGGTCGGCCGATCAGCTCACGCAGATGGGCGTCAAGTACGTGTTCCGCCCGTTCCCGACGTCCAGCCAGATGGCGAAGCGCGGGATCGAGTACATGATGGACATCTTCAAAGCCTCGGGCAATCCGTGCACCCGCGCGGTGCTCATGCACACCAGCGACCTGTTCGGGCAAGTCGGCAAAGAGAAAACGGTGGAGTGGGCGAAGAAGCTGAACGCCCCCTTCGAATTTGTCGAGATCATCGCCTACCCAGTCGGGACGCAGGACCTGTCCACTGAAGTTGCACGTGCCAAGGCGGCGAAACCGGATCTGCTGCTGGCCATCACCCGCCCCAACGATGCGATCTTGATGATGCAGGAAATGTACAAGCAGCGGGTGGACGTGAAGACCATCATGGGGCCCGGGAATCCGGGCTTCTACCAGCCGACATTCGCGCGCACGCTGGGGAAGCTCGCCGAATTCACGATGGCCAACGCGCCCTGGGAGAATCCGAAGTCGCCGCTGACCCAGAAGGTCGCGACGGAGTACGAGAAGCGCTTTGGCGATCAGCTCACGACGGAATCGGCCTGGGCGTATCAAGGCATCATGGTGATCGCCGATATCCTCGAGCGGGCGGGCACGGCCGACCCGGACAAGTTCGTCGAGGCCGCGCGCAAGACTAACATCAAGGACCACATTGTCTCGAGCGGCCCGATTCAGTTCGACCAGAGCGGCGACAACATCGGGGCATCCACGGCCATGGTGCAGATCCGCGAGGGCCGCGCGAAGGTAGTTCTTCCGAAAGAGATGGCCGAGATCTCCGTCGTGTATCCCATCCCCAAGCTTTGGGAGCGGGGCTGAAGACCGGCAGAGGGGCAGAGGCGCACGGGAGCAGAGGCGAACCGGATCACGTGAGGACGAGTACGGAGGCAGGGGACAGGCGTCCTCCTGCCTCCGTGGCATTTTCGGGCGTCAGAGGGCGCATTGATTGAGGGTAGACCGCTAGCGGCGACCTTTCCGCTTTCGGCTGAGTCTGTCGAAGGGTGAACGGCGCTGTCGCTGTCGGATAGCCCTTTCGGTGCCTGGTGTTCCGGCTATGTCACTGTATATTCAAGCGATCGTCAACGGCGTGCTGATCGGGGGCGTATATAGCCTCATGGCGGTGGGGCTGAGCCTCATCTTCGGCGTGATGCGTATCATCAATTTCGCCCACGGCGATATGATGGTCTGGGGCATGTATTTGTCCTACTGGCTCTTCGTCACGTTCGGCGTGGATCCGTACCTCTCGATCGCGATTACCGCGACCGCGATTTTCCTCCTCGGCATGGCAGTCCAGCGCGGGCTGGTGAACCGGATCGTCCAGGCACCCCACGAGATGCAGATCCTGCTCATGATGGGCGTGGCGCTCGTCATGGAAAACGTGGCCTTGATGGTCTGGGGGCCGGACCCTCGGCGCGTCAACGTGCCCTACGCACTCAGCACATTTTGGATAGGGCCGATCGTGTTCGACCTGCCGCGGGTCGTGACGTTCGCGGTTGCGCTTATCCTAGCGCTCGGGCTCTTTCTATTCCTGAAGAACACCGACACCGGCCGCATGATTCGGGCGGCGTCGGATAACCGGATCGGCGCCTTGCTGGTCGGGACCGACATCCTCAAAGTCTTCACGTTGGCATTCGGCGTTGGGGCAGCATGCGTGGGTGCGGCCGGTTCCCTGATGACGCCGCTCCTGCCGTTTTCGCCCAGTACCGGGCTGTTCTTCACAATTACCTCGTTCAACATCGTGATCATTGGAGGTATGGGCAGCCTGCTGGGTGCCTTCGTCGGCGGACTGCTGGTCGGTGTCAGCGAGTCGCTCGGGGCTGTCATTCTGGTGCCCTCGTTGAAAGAGATCGTGAGCTTCGTCCTGCTGGTTGCGATCCTGCTCTGGCGCCCGCAGGGGTTGACTGGAGGGCGCCGGTGATCGGGCGGGCTGCGCTGGGGATCGCTGCCGCGGCAGGGCTGCTGGTCCTGCCTTTCTATGTGCCGTCCACATGGCAGAATCTCCTGATCACCACGTTCTACTATGCGTACCTCGGCCAGGCCTGGAACCTGCTCGGGGGATATGCCGGCCAGCTCTCGCTCGGGCACGCCGCCTTCTTTGGGTTTGGCGCGTATGTTTCGGTCCTCCTCCAAATGCACTTGGGCATCTCGCCCTGGATCGGCATGTTTGGCGGCGCTCTCCTGGCCGCCGTGTTCAGCCAGGGGGTCGGCTATCTAGGCTTCCGGTTCGGCCTGCGCGGGTTCTACTTTATCCTGCTCACGCTCGCGGCGGCAGAGATCTGCCGGCTGGTTGCCCTGCATCTGAGCATCCTCGGGGGATATACAGGCATCTTCATTCCATTCAAGCCTAACCCCTGGCAGTACCAGTTCCAGGGCAAGATCCCGTACTACTTCATTGCCTTAGCGCTCCTGGCATTTGGCTCGGCCGTCGTCTGGCTCGTGCAGAGGTCGAAGTTCGGCAGTTACCTGGTCGCGATCCGCGAAGACGAAGACGCGTCCGAAGCCTTGGGCGTGGACACCTTCCGGTACAAGATGATCGCCTACGGCCTGAGCGCGGCATTGACGGCGTTGGGCGGGACCTTCTACGCGTATTATCAATTCTACTTGCAGCCCAACACGGTGCTGAACATCAACCACTCGGTGGACATCATGATTCGCCCGATCGTGGGCGGCAGCGGCACCATCCTAGGCCCGGTTCTGGGCGCGTTCTTGCTCGAGCTGCTCGGGGAGTTTTCGCGCACCTATTTTGCGGCCTCTTTGGCTGGCCTGAACGTGGCGATCTACGGCGTGCTATTGATCGTCGTCGTCCTGTTCCTGCCGCGGGGCGTGTATCCGTCGCTGCGGGGCTGGTTGCGCCGGGTCGGTGGGAGCGCCGAATGACGCTGCTGGTGGCGGAAGGAATCAGCAAATCCTTCGGCGGGCTGCATGCCGTCCAGGCGGTCAGCTTCCGCGTGGCCGACGGGGAAATTCTCGGCCTCATCGGGCCGAACGGCGCGGGCAAGACGACCCTGTTCCACATCATATCGGGGTTCCTGCCGCCGGACCGCGGCACCATACATTACGCGGGCGAGCCATTGGCCGGACTGCGACCCCACGATATTTGCCAGCGTGGAATGGTCCGCACGTTTCAGGTAACGCGTCCGTTCCAGCGACTGTCGGTGCTCGAAAACGTGGTGATCGGGGCGCTGCAGCGTGTCCCGCACCGCCGCGATGCCATCCGGATCGCCGAAGAGATGCTCGCGCTCACCGGGCTCTCGGAGAAGGCGCGCAATCCCGGCCATGGCCTCACGATCGCCGACCGGAAGCGGGTCGAGCTGGCGCGCGCGCTGGCCACGCGCCCGCGCCTGCTCCTTTTGGATGAAGTGATGGCGGGACTCAACCCGGGGGAAACGGATCGGCTGATCGAGTTGATCCGGCGGGTGCACGCGCAGGGCATCACGATCATGCTGATCGAGCATGTTATGAAAGCCGTGATGTCGCTTTCCCAGCGCATCCTGGTCCTGAGCTACGGACAGCTCATCGCGCAGGGGGCGCCGGCGGAAATCGTCCGCAACCCGCAGGTCATTGAAGCCTATCTTGGCGAAGGCTATGCGGAGCTCGAGCCATGAGGAGCGTCCTGACGGTCCGCGGCCTTCACACCTATTACGGTGATCTGCACGCCTTACGCGGCGTGAGCCTGCACGTCGGCGAGGGCGAGATCGTCTCGCTGATCGGGAACAACGGGGCCGGAAAGACTACGACGCTGATGACGATCTCGGGTGTCCTGCGCCCCAAGAAGGGCGAGGTCGAATTCGCCGGCCGGAAGCTGTCCGGGCTGCGCGCCTCGCAGATCGTCGGGCTGGGTCTGGGCCACGTTCCGGAAGGGCGGCAGGTGTTTGCGTCCATGTCGGTCGAGGAGAACCTGATCCTCGGTGCCACCGTGCCGCGGGCGAAGCCGCTGCGCGGGGAGACGCTGGAACGCGTGTACGGCCTGTTCCCGCGCCTCAAAGAGCGCCGGCACCAGTTGGCGGGCACTCTCTCGGGCGGCGAGCAGCAAATGTTGGCAATCGGCCGCGGCCTGATGGGTCTCCCCAAGCTCTTGATGCTGGACGAGCCGTCGCTCGGACTGTCACCGGTGATGGTGACCCTGATGTTCGAGGCAATCCGCAACATTAATGCAGACGGGACGACGGTGCTCTTGGTGGAGCAGAATGTCTTCCGTTCTCTGAAACTGTCGCACCGCGCCTACATTCTGGAGGACGGTTGTATCGTGGCCGAGGGAGCGAGCGCCGATCTGCTCGGCAATCCACAGGTGCGCGCGACCTACTTAGGGTTGTAGAATCGGCCCCGCATTCTACGTGTACGGCACTTCTCAGCGTGGCCCGCAATGATCGGACGCGTGCCGAAGGGGTTCGGAGCATGACTACAAAGCTTCCCATCTATATGGATCATAACGCCACGACGCCCGTTGCTCCCGAGGTGCTCGCGGCGATGACGCCGTATTTTCTAACGGAGTTTGGGAATGCGGCCTCGCGGAATCATGCCTTCGGCTGGGCCGCGGAATCCGCCGTGGAGAAAGCGCGCGGCCAGGTCGCGGCCCTGCTCGGCTGCAAGCCGATCGAGGTGGTGTTCACCTCTGGGGCGACCGAGTCCGACAACTTGGCGATCAAGGGGGTTGCCTATGCGTATCGCGATCGCGGCCGCCACCTGATCACGACGCAGATCGAGCATCCGGCGGTTCTCGATAGCTGCAAGCATCTCGAGAAGGACGGATTCGAGGTGACTTACCTCCCGGTGGACCGCCGCGGGATCGTCAACCCCGACGACGTGGCGCAGGCGCTCACGTCGAAAACGATCCTGGTTTCGGCGATGCTGGCGAATAACGAGATCGGGACCATTCAGCCACTCGCCGAAATCGGCCGGATCTGCAAAGCCAAGGGCGTGCTCTTCCACAGCGACGCCGTCCAGGGTGTGGGAAAGATCCCGGCCCGGGTGGACGAGTTGGGAGTGGACCTGCTCTCGCTCACCGCCCATAAGTTTTACGGCCCGAAGGGCGTCGGCGCACTGTACGTGCGGATGGGTAACCCGCGCGTCCGGTTGATCCCGCAGATGGACGGCGGGGGTCATGAGAAGGGACGGCGCAGCGGGACGCTGAATGTTCCAGGGATCGTAGGCCTGGGCGCCGCGTGCGAGCTGGCCGCTGGCACCATGGACGCTGAGGCCACGCGGCTCACGGCATTGCGCGACCAGTTGTGGGCCGCGCTGTCGCTGCGGCTCACGCATATTCATTTGAACGGTGACCGATATCAGCGGTTGCCCGGTACGCTCCACGTCAGCTTCGAGTTCGTGAACGGCGAAGCACTCCTCTTGTCGCTGAAGGACATCGCGGTGTCGGCCGGGTCCGCCTGCAGCACAGGATCTACGCACCCCAGCCATGTCCTGCGCGCGCTCGGCGTGGGCGAAGATCTCGCGCATTCCAGTATCCGCTTCAGCTTGGGGCGGGGCACCACCACCGAAGAGGTGACGTACGTCGTGAATCGCCTGGTCGAAGAGGTCACACGGCTCCGATCGATGGCGTCCCACGCTGCCGCGGCGCATTAAACACCGAAAGGAGGCCCTCGTGTTCAACTACCGCCATCATATCTTTGTCTGCGTGAATCAGCGCCCGCCTGGCCATCCGAAAGGCGATTGTGCGACCAAGCAGTCACGCGACCTGCTGCGGAAATTCCAGGAAGAGACCGAAAAGCGGCAGCTCTGGGAGACGGTGGCGGTGAGCGGCAGCACCTGTCTCGGGGCCTGTATGCAAGGTCCGGTGGTGGTCGTGTATCCCGAGGGAACCTGGTACGGGCAGGTGAAGGTCCAGGACGTGGAAGAGATTATGGATCAGCATGTGGTCGGGGGAAAGCCCGTCGAGCGACTGCTCCTGGCTACCCTCATCAACGCTGGCGCTTAGTCCCGCGTAGCAGAACGCTCGTGCTTGCGGTGGACCGATGGCCGGGCTAGAATGACCCGCGCAATGGGGGATCGTCCAACGGCAGGACTGCAGACTTTGGATCTGCATATCGAGGTTCGAATCCTCGTCCCCCAGCCACCTCCATCCCATCCTCACATCCTTTCATTGTGTTTCAATATCTCTTGAGGAGGTATCAACAATGAGCGCGCGCCGTGCGCATCGGCCGGCAGTTATGGGGCACCGCGGTATGGTCGCTTCCGCACACCCGTTGGCGAGCGCGGCCGGACTGGAAATGCTCTGGCGCGGCGGGAACGCAGTGGATGCGGCGATTGCCATCGCGGCCACCCTAAACGTGGTGGAGCCGTTCATGTCCGGCATTGGGGGAGACGGCCTCCTCCTGCTAACCATGGCGGGGCGGCGCAGTGTCCTGGACTTCATGGGCAAGACGCCCCAGCATGCACGGCCCGGAGACTGTGCGGTGGAAGAGTTACAGCGCGGGCCGAAGTCGTCGTTGGTGCCGGGGAATTTTGGGGGCTGGTGGGAGGCGCTGCGTGCCCACGGACGCTTGTCCCCGGCAGAGGTGTTCGGTCCTGCGATTCGCTATGCGGAGGAGGGGTTTCCGCTGACACATCGGGGAGCCGAGTTCGTCGCCGAGCACTGCCCCCGGCTCGGGCCCGACGCGGCTGGCGTGTTCTGCCCCAACGGGAAGCCCCCGGCAGCAGGGACGCGGCTCAGCCATCCGGCGCTGGCCAAGACGCTCAGGCAGCTTGTAGAACGCGGGTCGGACCTCTTGTACCGGGGCGAGCTGGGTGAACGCCTCTACCGCGCGGTGCAGGCGGCCGGAGGCTGGCTGACGGCGGACGACCTGGACGGGTTTTCACCCACCTGGACAGAACCGATCGGGATCCAGTTTGGTACGGTCGAGGTCTTCAGCGTTCCGCCACCGGCCGCCGGGATGCAGCTTCTCGAAACGTTGGCGATCCTCGAAGGCTGCGGTCTCAGGGAACTGGGTCACAACAGCGCAGAGAGTCTGCACCTGTTGATCGAAACCGTGAAGCTGACGATGGCTGACCGGATCGCGTTTCAGTCGCTTCCGGAGCCGCCGGTTCAGGGCATACTCAGTCCAGGGTACGCGTCGGCGCAGCGCGCACGCATCGATCCGACGCGCGCTGCGGTATGTGGCGGCGAGCGGTACGATCCCAACCCGCCGGCCGGCGCCGTCCTGTCCGGGGATCCGTATGGCTACCAGCGAGAGCATACGACCCATTTCAGCGTCGTGGACGGTGACGGGAATGCCGCCTCGATCACGCAGACGCTCGGGTCGCCGTTCGGCTCCGGATTCGTGGCGGGGGATACCGGTATCCTGATGAACAATCTGTTGCAGTGGAACGACCTCGATCCGCGGAGCCCCAATGTACTGGCCCCGAGCCGGAAAGTCGAAACGCGGATGGCACCCCTCCAAGCGTTCCGAGAAGGCAGGCTGATTCTCGCGCTGGGGACGCCCGGAAGTTACGGCATCCCTCAAACCTCAGCCCAGATGTTCCTCAATATGCTGGTCTACGGGATGGATATTCAGGAAGCCATCGAGGCGCCACGGGTGCGGGTCTACACCGATAGGACTGTGGACATGGAGGCGCGAATTCCCGCGGCAGTGCGCGTGGCGCTGGCCGCACGTGGGCACGCCATCCGCGTGTTGCCCGACTGGTCGTGGGTGGTCGGCGGGGGACAGGGGGTATCGGTGGATCCCGGCACGGGCACGCTGAGCGGCGGGGCCGACCCTCGGCGGGATGGGTACGTGAT
>DATJQT010000441.1:0-2885 GCA_035505475.1 Vulcanimicrobiaceae bacterium | reverse complement strand
TCGCCACGACGCCGTGATTTCGGTGCAGCCGCTTGTTGGCTTCTTCCCGCGTATACCCGCCCGACAGCGCAAGCACCCTCAGAACCTTGGGATGACTGACGCAGTCGGCGTAGAGGTTGTCTTGCTCCGGCAGGGTGAGCTTGAGGAAAACCAATTGACCCGCCGGCAGCTCGCTGAGTTTCCCGAGTATGGCGGCTTTGAGCAGTTCTTCCGTTTTAGCTTTGTCCGGGCAATGAATATCCACTTCCGGCTCGACGATCGGCACGAGGCCCTCGGCGATGATCTGTTGCACGACATCGAACTGCTGGTTCACGATGTCCTGGATGCCCGCGGCGTTGGCGTGCTTGATGACCGACCGCATCTTGGTGCCGAAGATGCGCTTCGCTTTCGCCTTCGCAAGTAGCGCCGCCAGCGCGGGCATCGGCTTCATCAGCTGGACGCCGCTCTGTTCCGCGGCAAGGCCCTTGTCCACTTTCAGAAAAGGCACCACCCGTTTCACCTTCCACAGGTAGTCCGCGCTCGGCTGCCCCTCGATGTCTCTGTCCATGGTGTTCTCGAACAGGATGGCCCCCAGAATCCGCTCGCCGGTGAAGCTGGGGCTGGTGATGAGGCGCGTGCGCATCTGATGCACGAGCGCAAACATCTGATCCTCGGTGGACCACGCCTTTTCCTTGATGCCATACGCGAGCAGCGCCTTGGGCGTGCTGCCCCCGCTTTGATCCAGCGCCGCAACGAATCCGGGATGTGCTTTCATCTTCTGCAGTTGTTCTGGGTCGTTGCTCATTTTGGCCTCCTCAGGGTCTTGGTGTCGGTGATGCGATGTTTGGCGCACTCCGGGTGGAGCCCCGCGATGAGTCAGCGCGTGCCTCGCGTCGCACGTTCGTCATCCGTTCCCTGCTACGCTACTCGGAGGGGCATTGTTGCCGGTGTGAATGGTGTACTCCCCCTCGCCCCTTCCCACAGGCGGAACCCTCCCAGGAACGCGTTGTTGTTGTCGCCGACTCGGCACCCCGGAGGAAGCGCGGTGAGTCGTTTGGCATTGCCGCCCCCCAGGACCACCTCGTCAGGATGGAACGCCGCCGTCAAGCGCGCCACGACGATGGCGAGATGCTTTGCCCACTTCCTTCCGCCGAGTCGCCGCAACCCGCGGATGCCTAGGTAATCTTCGAACGTCGCTTTCTCGTAGGGCAGGTGGCCGATCTCCATCGGAACCACGACCCCGTCGACGATCAGGGCAGTCCCCAGCCCGGTCCCCAAGCCCAGAAACAGCATCGTGCCGCCCAGGTAACTTCCCAGCGCTTGCATGGCCGCGTCGTTGAGGAGCGTGACCGGGCAGCCGAACGCGGCGGCGAAGTCGAACCCGACCCACCCCGGGCCGAGGTTGTAGGGTTCGGTGACAACACGTCCCTTGAGCGCCACCCCGGGATAGCCGATGGAGACCACCTCGTACTTCCAGTCACCGACAAGCCGCTCGACCCCGGCGATCATCTGCTCGGGGGTCATGGTCGGACCCGAGACAAACTCGCGGTGATCGCGCTGACCGGTCGCGAGGATCTTGACGTGGGTTCCGCCGACATCGACGACCAACACCTTCATGCGAGCTTTCTTCTTCCGCTGTCGACACAGCGCATCGCCCGCTCCTGCCGACGTGTCGAGACCTACGCCGCGAGGGCGGTGCTCTTGGACACGATCACCCCCATGAGCTCATTCCAGGACCTGACGAACGCCTGGGCGCCTTCTACCTGAAGCCGGGCGGCCAGCGCGGCGCTGTCAATTCCGTGCTCGGCGAAGGCCGCCAACACCTCCTCGCAGTTGCCGCCGTCACCCGGCAGGGTTTCCCCGAGCTCTCCATGCGCCGCGAGCGCCTGCAGAGTCTTCTCGGGCATCGTGTTCACCGTGAACGGGGCGGCCAGCGCCTTGACGTACAGGAGGTCGGAGGCCGCGGGGTCCTTGGTCCCCGTGCTCGCCCACAGGAGGCGCTGCGGGCGGGCGCCGGCGTTGAAGGCGCGCTGCCAGCGCGGCGAGCCCAGCAGGGTACGGTACGCGGCGAAGGTGCGCTTCGCGATGGCGATGCCGAGTTGGTTGGCCAACGCGTCGGGCACCTTGCCCGCAACCGCGGCGTCCCAGCGGCTGACGAACACCGAGGCCACGGAGCCCACATCGGGGTTCAGCCCCGCCGTGATGCGGCGCTCGACGCCCCGCAGGAACGCGTCGGCCGCCGCGAGGTATTGCTCCCGCGAGAACAACAGCGTGACGTTCACCGGGATCCCGGCGAAGATCGCCTCTTCGATGGCGGGTAGGCCTTCCCGGGTGCCGGGGATCTTGATCAAAAGGTTGCGTTGCCCCGCCCGGGCGTGCAGTTCCTTGGCGGCGGCCAGCGTCTTGGCCGTGTCATGGGCGAGCAGCGGCGAGACCTCCAACGACACCCAGCCATCCATGCCGTTGGTCCGGCCGTAGATTGGCAGGAACCGATCGGCCGCCCGGGTGAGATCCTCCAGCGCGAGGTCGAAAAAGAGCGCCTCCCCCCCTTTCCCCCGCGCAAGCTTCTGGCGGATCGCGTGATCGTATGCCGAACTGGTCTTGAGGGCATGATCGAAGATCGTCGGGTTGGAGGTCAGCCCCGTGACAGCATACTCGTCGATGTAGCGCTGAAGGGTGCCCCGGTCCAGCAAGTCCCGCGTAATGTTGTCGAGCCAGATACTCTGGCCCAGCTCGTGGAGTAATTGTGTGGCTTTCATCTTCTCCCCTCTCATGATAGCCGATTAAGCGTATTGAGCTACTCGTCCACGTGACGCATGTCATTCCAGAAACGGATCACCGGCTGCGACCGCCTGCCCTCGTAGCCCAGCGCGCTCAGGCTCGCGGTGCTCAGGAGGAAGCACCGG
>DATJQT010000440.1:0-4702 GCA_035505475.1 Vulcanimicrobiaceae bacterium | reverse complement strand
CGTTCTGCCAGAATTCTTCGCGCAGCGCCGGGATCCGCTTCAGCAGGGATTGTAGGCCCGCAGCATTCCGCGCCATGCCGCACTGCTCCCAGAGCATCAGCCCCAACTCGCGGTGGAACGAATCAACAGTGCGGGTGCCGTTGACGGCCAACAGCTTGCGCAGGCGCCCCATGGCATTGTGCTCTGCCGCTTGGAACGCCGGATGGTCCGTGGCCGGGCGGTCCTTGGGAGAGACGCGCGCCAGGTAGTCCCCGATCGTGTTGGGCAGGATGAAATAGCCGTCGGCCAGACCCTGCATGAGGGCGCTGGCGCCCAAGCGATTGGCACCGTGATCGGAGAAGTTGGCCTCACCTGCCACGTACAGCCCTTCCAAATTGCTCATCAGGTTGTAATCCACCCAGAGGCCGCCCATGACGTAATGGATGGCCGGGTAGATGCGCATCGGCTGCTGATACGGATTTTCGCCCGTAATCTGCTCATACATCTCGCAGAGGTTCCCGTATCGCTGCCGGATGACCGGTTCGCCCAGCCGCTGGATGGCGTCGGCGAGATCCAGATACACGCCGCGGCCGCCCGGCCCGACGCCCCGCCCTTCATCGCAGACCTCCTTCGCATTGCGCGAGGCCACGTCGCGCGGGACTAGATTGCCGAAGCTGGGATACTTCCGTTCCAGATAGTAATCCCGCTCGCTGACGGGGACGTCCTGGGGCCGGCGGGTATCGCCGGCTTTCTTCGGCACCCAGATGCGGCCGTCGTTGCGCAGCGATTCGCTCATCAGGGTCAGCTTGGACTGATGCTCTCCCGCGACGGGAATGCAGGTCGGGTGGATCTGAGTGAAGCACGGATTGGCGAACAGGGCGCCCTGCCTGTGCGCCCGCCAGATCGCCGTGACGTTGCACCCCTTGGCGTTCGTCGAAAGATAGAAGGCGTTGCCGTACCCGCCGGTGGCGAGGACCACGGCATCCCCGGCATGGGAGCTGATCTCGCCGGTGATCAGATCGCGGACGATGATGCCTTTGGCGTGGCCGTTGACCACGACTAGGTCCAGCATTTCGTGCCGGGCAAACAACTTGACCTGCCCCAATGCCACCTGGCGCATCAGGGTCGAATAGGCGCCCAGCAAGAGCTGCTGGCCTGTCTGTCCGCGGGCGTAGAAGGTGCGCGAGACCTGCACCCCGCCGAAGGAGCGGTTGGCCAGATAGCCGCTGTACTCGCGTGCGAAGGGAACGCCGAGGGCCACGCATTGATCGATGATGGCCATCGACAATTCGGCGAGGCGGTAGACGTTCGCCTCGCGTGCCCGGAAATCGCCGCCTTTGACGGTGTCGTAAAACAACCGGAAGACGCTGTCCGCATCGTTCTGGTAATTTTTCGAGGCGTTGATGCCGCCCTGGGCGGCAATCGAGTGGGCGCGTCGCGGACTATCCTGGAAGCAGAAGTTGCTCACCTCATAGCCGAGCTGTCCGAAGGTGGCCGCCGCCGACGCACCGGCCAATCCGGTACCCACCACGATGATCTTGTACTTCCGCTTGTTGTTCGGGCTGACGATCTTCATCTCGTTTCGGTGGCGGTCCCATTTCTGCTCGAGCGGCCCGGCCGGAATCTTGCTGTGCAAGTCCATCATGCGCCTCCCTCGCCTATCGGATAATGCCGGCCAGGACGGCAACCGGTATGGTGATGTACCCGAGAGCAATCAGCACGCTGACAACCGGGACCAGGCGCCACCGCAAGCTCACGATACCGGGGTAGGTGATTCCAAGTGTCTGGAGCATGCTCCAGCCGGCGTGCCAAAGATGGTACGCCAGGATCAGCATGGCAATGATATACACAGCAGAAATCGCGGGCTGCTGAAACGCGAGGACAACGTTGCGATAGACATCTGTCGCGCTGTAGCCTGGGCCGGTGGTGAGGAACGTAAACATCATCAGGTGATAGATGGCGTAAAGAAGAACAAGCGGACCGCTTACGATCATGGTCCGGGCGGCGAGGTTGGTTTCAATCTCGCGCTTGAGCGCATACCCGACCGGACGGGCCTGCCAGTTCGCGATCGTGACCCGCACCGAAGCGATGATATGGAGAATGAGCGAGACGATCATGAGGGCGCGGAAGCCCCAGACGAGTTCCTCACCGCCCCCGTGCAGGAAGGCTGCGTAGGCGTTCAGTTTGTCTCGTCCGGCGAAGATCTGGAGGTTGCCTAACAGATGGCCGACCAGGAAAAAGTATAGGAAACCACCCGTCACGGCCATGATGAGTTTTTGGCCAACCACACTTCCGAACAAGGTCCGTGCTCGAGACATACACCCTCCTTGCCATCGCCGGACAACGCTCGGATAAATTTCGCGCATTGTACGCCACCTCTTTCGGGGTCACAAGGCAGGAAATACGATTGACAGCCCCACCGCACATCATTAGGGTGACAGCGCCACTCACAGCATCAGGAGGCTGCATGGATCGGCGTGTGCATGTGCTCGACTCCGTCGTCAGCGCGATCGGGGAAACCCCACTGGTGGCGCTTCGGCGCCTCGGCCGGGATCTGAACGGGACCATTCTCGCCAAACTGGAATACCTGAACCCGGGGTTTTCCAAGAAGGATCGGATCGCCCGACAGATCATCGAAGATGCCGAAGCCGACGGGCGCCTCCAGCCGGGACAAGCGGTGGTGGAATTGACCAGCGGCAATACGGGGACAGGTTTGGCGATCGTCTGCGGCATCAAAGGGTATCCCTTCGTCGCCGTCATGTCGCGGGGGAATTCGCGCGAGCGCGCGCGCATGATGGCGGCGCTCGGGGCCGAGGTGGTCCTCGTCGATCAAGCCCCCGGATCCACACCTGGCCAGGTCTCGGGCGAAGATCTGGCGTTAGTGGAAGCGGAGACGGTGCGGATCGTCGAGGCGCGCGGCGGCTTCCGAGCCGACCAGTTCCGGCTAGCTGGGAACGCCCGCGCCCATTTCCTGCACACCGGGCCCGAGATCCTTCGCCAGACCGGCGGGGCCTTCGACCTGTTCTGCGACTTCGTCGGCACGGGGGGCAGCTTCGCCGGGTGTGCGGCCGCGTTCAAAGCCCACCGATCGGCGATCCGGTGCTTTGTTGTCGAGCCCGAGGGTGCCGCTGCCCTTGCTGGGCAACCGATCACGAACCCCGGGCACCGCATCCAGGGCGGCGGCTACTCGATGACGTCCCTGCCCTTGGTCGATGCTGCGCATGTGGACGGGTATCTCACGGTGACGGATGGCAAAGCGATCGCCTGGGCCCGGCGGCTGGCGAGGGAGGAGGGCATTTTCGCGGGATTCTCCTCCGGCGCCAACGTCGCCGCGGCCGCGGCGCTTTTGGCTGGCGAGTACCAGGGACAAACGGCCGTGGTCATGATGTGCGACTCGGGACTGAAGTATCTCAGCACGGATCTGTGGGCGTGACGCGCATGGCGCGATTTACTCGGGTGGGCTTCCTTGCAGAAGAGCTGGCAGACGCAACACCCGTTTGAAAATACCAAACACATTCTGATCGATGTCTTTCACCGGGAGCGACCGCACGTTCGGGTTTGCGAGCGGGCCGGACACTTCATAAAATGCGCTATACAGGCTGCGTTCTTTGCCGGTGAGCAGCCATCCTGCCAGGGGGACCTCGCTCAGCAGGTTCAGTGTCTGGAACGGCTTGATGGCCACTTCCATTTCGATGTACTGGCTCGCTAGATCGATCTTGCCGACGGCGCTCGCATTAAATGCCCGGGCCTCCAGGAAGCAATTTTCGGTCCGTGCGATGCCGCGTTCGATGGTGAAATCCCCGGTGAGTTGGCGATACGGAATGCTCTGCGCAGACAGATCCAGGTCTCTGATATTGAAAAGCTGCGAAAGGTTTGCGAGTGAGAGCACCCTGACGATAAGGCCTTGCCTACCCATGCCGCCATCGCGCGCGGCGACCTGAATTTTTCCTGCCAGGTTCTCCCAGAAATCCTGTTCCACCCGGACACGGCTCGTAAATGTGCCACTCGCTGTGAGCGCGCCAGTCGTTTGCTGTGCCGAACCGGATCCCAGCTGCTCGAGGCGGCTGTTCTCGACCTGAACGCTTGCGCGAACGGCCCAGCGCCCGTCGCCCTTCGTGAACTCTCCGCTTCCAGTAACGAGGCCTCCCGCCCAGCGGCCCCGGACGTCCTGCAACACTACTCGGCCAAGCGTCAAATCCACCTGCGCCTGCACGCTTTCGAGTGGCGCAGGGGACTGGCCCAACCGAAACCGCCCCTCGGCCAACTCGAGGCGCCCCGTGATCACGGGCGCGGACAACATACCGGAGAGGCGGATCGTGCCGCGGGCCGTCCCGCCGAGCGGCTGAATACCAGGCAAATCCACCGGCAATGCTGCGATCGGCATGCGGCCGCTCATATCGAGTGCAGCCCGCCCGCCTTCGCCGACCGTTCCCTGGATTGTCAGCTCCCGCTCTCCAGAATGTAGCCGCACCGGGTGGATGTGCACCGTCCCCTCGCGCCAGGAGAGCTCGGCCGGTCCGACGCCGCTCCAGGTTTCTGCCCCGATCTGTACGCGGAATGTCGTGAACATCGCCTGCCCATCGCTGGCCGCGAAGGTATCGGCAAGATTGCGCACCTCGACCTTTCCGCTGGCGCGGGGCTGCCCGCTGTGCGGGATATCCAGGCTGGTCGCGCGCAGCAAGGGATCCAGCTCGGCATCCTGCAGCGTGAGATCGAGGCGAGG
>DATJQT010000439.1:0-1483 GCA_035505475.1 Vulcanimicrobiaceae bacterium | reverse complement strand
CCATGCCGGTGAGCCGCACCGGCATGAGCAGCGAGAGGACCGCCAGGGCAATGCCCAGCTCGAAGTAGCCTGGCAGCAGGAGCGGCGCGGCGATCGCAACCAACCCGGCCCCGATCGCCCCGCCCGCCGACAGCATCAGGTAGAACCGCGTCAAGTGCTGGGGGGTGGGCTTGAGGCGCGCCAACTCCCCATGACAGACCATACACGCAACGAACAGGCCAACGAAATACAGCGGCATCGCAAGCCGCAGGTCGAGCGAGTTGATCTCGTACGCCATGCTCGGGGTAAGCACGCCCAAGGCGATCAGGAATGGCGTCCGCTGGTACCACCAGGGATGGTCGAAGACCAAGATGAACGTGAGCAGATAGAGCGAGAGGGGCAACACCCACAGGAACGGCACGCTGGCGACGTTCTGGGTCAGGTGATTCGTGACCGTGAGCAGCATCATCGAGCCGAGCGCGGCCAACCCCAACCAGAGGGCCTGAACGCCTCCCGAGAGTGGAGCCGCCTCGCCTCTCGCGGCGCGCGGCGCTTCGATCGCCCGCCTCGAATGCCACATAATCCTCCCGCAGAGCAGCGCGAAACACCCGAACAAGGCGGACCACGCCCAGCCCAACTCCGGCACGGTAAAGTACGGTTCGAGCAGCAACGGAAACCCGAGCAGCGCGAGCAGCGAAGCCAGATTCGAGAGCGCAAACAGGCGATACGGGACCGCGCTCCGGAACCGCTGCCAGTACCAGCGCTGCAACAGGGGCGTCGTGGCGGAGAGCACGAGATATGGCACTCCGATCGTGGCAGCGAGGAGCAGCAGGATGCGCGACACCGGCTCCACGTCGCCCTGCGGCTTCCACCCGCTGGACGCCAGAATGGGCAGGCACGCCAGCGACAGCGCAAGCAATCCGCCGTGCAGCCCGGCCTGCGGGCGCGGGCCAAGGCGCGTGATGAGATCGGCGTAGGCGTAGCCGGCGAGCAGCACCGTTTGGAAGAAGACGAGACAGGTCGTCCAGACCGCGGCCGATCCCCCGAACCATGGCAGGATCTGCTTGGCGATGATCGGCTGGACGAGGAACAGCAGGAACGACGACACAAATATGGTGGCCGCGTACGGGAGAACCGCGAGGCGCCCCACCGGCGTCGCCGCAACCGCGTGAGTCACACCAGTCATTGCTGCCGAGGCGCAGGTGTCCGATTCCCGCGGCAATTGCGTCAAGACCGCTGGGACGGTCGAGTCCACCTCGCCGGTATGGTCAATCAACGGTGCTCTCCCGCTCGGCAACTGCGCCTGCGCTTTAGCGGGTTGCTCAAAAAGGCCGGACCCATCCTACGGATGGGTGCCCCCCGGCGTTCCGGCCACCCATCGGAATGGGTACCCGGCGAAGTACGCCTCGCACCCCGGATCGCCCCGCGCCGGGGTACCCGTCGAAGACGGGTCGCCTGGGCCTTTTTGAGCTGCCTGGCGAAAAGCGGGGTGTTCAGCATCCCG
>DATJQT010000438.1:0-1317 GCA_035505475.1 Vulcanimicrobiaceae bacterium | reverse complement strand
TCACCTCATTGACCATCTTGTACTCGATCCACGTCTCCACCACGTCCTCGGTGAACACGTCGCCCGCCAGCAAAAACTCGTGGTCATTCTTCAGGTTGTTCAACGCCTCGTCCAAACTCGCCGGCATCCCCGGCACCTCCTGCAACTCCTCCGGCGTCAACGCGTAGATGTCCTTGTCCAGCGGGTCCCCCGGGCTCAACCGCTTGGCGATCCCGTCCAGCCCCGCCATCAACATCGCCGCAAACGCCAGGTACCCGTTGCAGCTCGGGTCCGGGAAGCGCACCTCGATGCGCTTGGCCTTCGGGCTCGGGCTGTACATCGGAATGCGCACCGCCGCGCTGCGGTTGCGGCTCGAATACGCCAGGTTCACCGGCGCCTCGAAGCCCGGCACCAGCCGCCGGTAGCTGTTCGTGGTCGGGTTGGTGAACGCCGCCAGCGCCGGCGCGTGCTTCAAGATCCCGCCGATGTAGTGCATCGCCAGCTCGCTCATCCCCCCATACCCGTTCCCCGCAAACAGCGGCTTCTCCCCCTTCCAGATGCTCTGATGGGTGTGCATCCCGCTGCCGTTGTCCAAAAACACCGGCTTCGGCATGAACGTCACCGTCTTGCCGTGCTTGCGCGCGATGTTCTTGCACACGTACTTGTACCACAGCAGCGCATCGCCCATCTTCACCAACGGCATGAAGCGCATGTCGATCTCCGCCTGCCCGGCCGTGGCCACCTCATGGTGGTGCTTCTCCACCCGGATCCCCACGCTCTCCATCGTGCGCACCATCTCGGTGCGGATGTCCTGCTGCGAGTCGGTCGGCGGCACCGGAAAGTACCCCTCCTTGTAGCGCGGCTTGTAGCCCAGGTTCGGGTGCTCCTCGCGCCCGGTGTTCCACTGCCCCTCGGCCGAGTCCAGGAAGTAGAACCCCGAGTGCTGGTCCTGGGCGTAGCGGATGTCGTCCAAGATGAAAAACTCGGGCTCCGGCCCGAAGTAGGCGACGTCCCCGATGCCGGTCGACTGCAGGTAGGCTTCCGCCTTGCGGGCGATGTTGCGCGGGTCGCGCGTGTAGTCCTCCTTGGTGATCGGGTCGACGATGTTGCAGATCAGCGACAGCGTCGGCTCGGCGCAAAACGGGTCCATCACCGCCGTGGTCGGGTCGGGCATCACCAGCATGTCGCTGGCGTGGATGGGCTGCCAGCCGCGGATCGACGAACCGTCGAAGCCCAGGCCCTCGTCGAACACGCTCTCGTCCATCTCGCTGGGCGGCACCGTGAAGTGCTGCCAGATCCCCAGAAAATCGTTGAACTTCAAATCGATCGCCACCGCCT
>DATJQT010000437.1:0-7350 GCA_035505475.1 Vulcanimicrobiaceae bacterium | reverse complement strand
GTCGGGGGTCATCTCAAGGGTCTGCCCTGGCTCCCGGCATTGGCGGTGCTCGCGCTGGTGTACATGTACTCCCATTATTTCTTCGCCAGTCTGACCGCGCACGTGACGGCGTTCTTTGTGCCGTTCCTGACGGTCGCCATCGCCGCCGGTGCGCCCCCCTATTTTGCGGCGCTGATCTTCGCCTTCTTCTCGAACTTGTGCGTGTGCCTGACACATTACGGAGGCGGGCCGTCGCCGGTCTATTTCGGGGCCGGGTACGTGGATCTGAAGCGGTGGTGGACGATTGGGTTCCTGATCTCCCTCGTGTACATCGTGATCTGGATGGGCATCGGTCCGTTTTGGTGGAAGCTCCTGGGGCTGTATTGAGCGTGCCGGCGTAAAGGCGGCCAGCGGTCGAAGAGGGACACCAGATGCAGCGCGAGTGTGAACGGATCCGCGCGGCGATTATCCGGGGCGGGACCAGCAAGGGCGTGTACCTGCTCGCCAGCGATCTCCCGCACGACCCCGTGCTGCGGGACCAAGTTATCCTGGCCATTTTTGGGAGTCCCGACCCGCGGCAAATTGATGGCCTGGGCGGTGCGGATCCGCTCACCAGCAAAGTCGCCATCATCGCGCGGTCCACTCGGCCGGATGCCGATGTGGATTACACGTTTGGATACGTCGGAATCGAGAAGGCCCTGGTGGATTACAAAGGGAATTGCGGCAATATTTCCCAGGGCGTGGGTCCTTTTACGGTTGATGAGGGGTTAGTGCCTGTCACCGAGCCAATCACCACGGTTCACATCTTTAACACGAATACGCGGACGCTGATCGAGGCGGCGGTTCCCGTGAAGAATGGCAAGGCGGCCATCGAGGGCGAATGGGCGATTGACGGCGTGCCGGGTCGCGGGGCAAAAATCGTGCTGAATTTTGTCAATGCGGGAGGGGCGAGCACCGGGAAGCTGCTCCCGACCGGCAATCTGGTGGACAAGATCGAGCTCCAGGGCGGCCGCTCGATCCGCGTCAGTTTGGTTGATGCGGCCAACCCGGCCGTGTTCGTTCAGGCAGCCGAGCTTGGCCTGACCGGCCGGGAGTTGCCCGCAGATACGGCGAGCAATCCGGCGATTCTGGAAATGATGGAGGAGGTCCGTGTGAAGGCGGCCCTCCTCATGCGACTCGCGGCTACCCCTGATGCGGTGAGCCCTGCCGTTCCCAAGATGGCGTTCGTCGCACCCCCGCAGGACTACCAGACCAGCAGTGGAACGCTTGTCCATGCGGATGCGTGCGACCTCTTGGCCCGCACGAAGGCGCTGGCGGTGATGCACAAGGCGTATGCGATCACGGGCGGCATCGCTGTGGGGACGGCCGCGATGATTGACGGCACCGTCGTGAGCGAAATTGTCGGCCCGCAGGCGAAAGCGACCGGTACGGTCCGGGTCGGGCATCCGTCCGGAGTCTCGCAGTACCTGATTCAGGTGATAAAGGAAGACGGAGGTCCTCGCTTGGTCCAAGCTGGTGTGGCCGGGACGGCGCGCCGCATCATGGACGGGTACGTATATGTCCCGCGGAAGGCGTTTTTGCCTCCGGGTGCCGCCCCCTAAAAGGCCAACAGCCGCCCATTCTTGACGCAACCTCTCATAGAAACCGCAGCACGGCTCACCAGTATCTTCCGGTTGCTCCATAATAGAAATCCGCTCCCGCCAAATCTCCGTCCAAGATCGGCGGTATTCCGCGGGCATAGGGAGCGATATCAGAAATAGGCTTGGGGCACAACCGCTCGGGTAGATGAAGGCTAGCGCCTTCCTCCAAAGAATCGGAACACTAGGACAAAGAAGAGCGGAATGTAGAAGAGGTCGATAAAGGTCGCGGAGAGCATGCCGCCGGCCACCGCCGTGCCGATCGCATTCATGGCACCCGCACCTGCGCCGGACGCGATGGCGAGCGGCAGGACGCCAAAGAAAAAGGCCATCGAGGTCATGATCACGGGCCGGAGTCGAACGCGCGCGGCGCCCAGTGTGGCTTCGACGACCTCCGCTCCCTGCGCCATCCGTTCTTTGGCGAATTGAATGATCAGGATGGCGTTCTTGGTGGACAAGCCGAGCGTGGTCAGGAATCCGATCTGGAAATAGACGTCATTGTGCAGCGTCCGTGACCAAGTGGCCACGATCGCGCCGAAGACGCCGAGCGGCAGCATCAGCAGGTTCGCGATGGGAATAGACCAGCTCTCGTACAGCGCGGCCACGCAGAGGAAGATGACGAGGATGGAAAACGCGTAGAGGGCCGGCGCCTGGGAACTTGACATGCGCTGCTGGTAGGAGAGGCCGGTCCATTCGAACCCGATACCTTCTGGCAGCTTCGCGGCGATCTCTTCCATGGCCTGCATGGCCTCCCCGGAGCTGCGTCCCGGGGACGGCTCGCCCCAGATATTCATGGACGGGAAACCGTTAAAGCGTTCGAGCCGGGGAGAGCCGGAGCGCCACACTGCCGTGGCGATCGAGGAAAACGGCACCATTTTCCCCGCCGCGTTGCGCACGTAAAGCTTCTCGATATCCTGCGGCAGCATCCGGTAAGGGGCATCCGCCTGCAGGTACACCCGCTTCACGCGGCCACTTTGGATAAAATTATTGATGTACGTGCCGCCGAACGCCGTCGAGATCGTGCTGTCAATTGAGGCAATCGGAACGCCAAGGGCCCCCGCCTTCTCCCAATCCACATTAATGCGGTATTCGGAGACATCCTCCATGCCATTGGCCCGCACGCGACTCAAGCGCGGATCCTTGCGGGCGAGCGACAGGAGTTCATTCCGGGCAGCCATCAGCTTTTCGTGTCCAATTCCGCCCCGATCGAGCAATTGAAAATCGAAACCGGTCGCATTGCCCATTTCCAGGATTGCGGGCGGCGGAAAGGCGAAGGCCAAGGCGTTCCTGAGGTTCGAAAACTTCTGCATTGCGCGGCCCGCGATCTCTTTGGCCCGTAAGTCTGCACGGCCCCGGGAGCGCCAATCCTTGAGTTTGATAAACGCGATGCCGTTGGCCTGCGCCCGTCCCGAAAAGCCGACGCCGGCGATCGTCATGACGGAATCGACGCCCGCCTTTTCGTTCTCCACGAGATACCGCTGGACGTCGTCCAGCACCGCTTGGGTCTGTTCCATGGTCGAGCCCGCTGGAAGCATGACCTGCGACATCAGCACTCCCTGGTCCTCGTCCGGCACGTAGGAGGAAGGAAGACGCATGAACAGCACACCGACGACCACCACGAGCACGACGTACACCACAATGTAGCGAAGCTTCCGATGAAACGAGCGTGCCACCAGGCGCACGTACACATCCCGGATGCGGAAGAAGATCCGGTCGAATGCCGCAAAGAACGGCCGCAAGAAGAAGATGGCGTTCTCGGCCGGCTCGTGTCCGGCCGGGACCGGCTTGAGGAGCGAGGCGCAGAGGACCGGCGTGAGGATCAAGGCCACGACCACCGAGAGCAGCATCGCGGAGATGATCGTCACGGCGAACTGGCGATAGATCACGCCGGTCGAGCCGCCAAAGAACGCCATCGGGCCGAATACCGCCGAGAGCACCAAACCAATGCCGATCAATGCGCTGGTGATCTGTTCCATGGACTTGGCCGTGGCTTCGCGTGGGGGCAGGCCTTCCTCGCTCATGATCCGTTCGACGTTCTCCACCACAACGATCGCGTCGTCCACCAACAACCCGATCGCAAGGACCGTCGCAAACATCGTGAGCATGTTGATGGAAAACCCGAACAGGGCGAGCGAAGCGAACGTTCCAAGGATTACTACGGGGACGGCGATGGTGGGAATCAGCGTGGCCCGGAAATTTCCCATGAAGAGCCACATGACCAGAAAGACCAGCAGGATGGCTTCCAGTAACGTCTTCACCACTTCGCCAATGGCCACCTTGACGAACGGAGTGGTGTCGTACGGATAGACCACTTTCATTCCGCGCGGGAAATATCGGCTCATCTCGGCGAGCTTGCTCTTGACCGCATTCGCGGTATCCAGCGCATTCGCGCCCGCCACCTGCCGGATGGCGAAGGCGGCCGAGGGCTTGCCGTTATAGAACGACGAGATGTCGTAGGCCTCGGTGCCCAGCTCCGTGCGGCCGATGTCCCGGATGCGCACGACCGATCCGTCAGGGTTGATCCGCACCGGGATGGCGGCGAACTCCTCGGGTGTCTTCAAGAGATTCTGGACGATGATGGACGCGTTCAGCCGCTGGCCGTCCACGGCCGGTGCGCCGCCGAACTGCCCGGCCGACACCTCGACGTTGTACGCCTGCAATGCCCGGACGACGTCGTCAATCGTCAACTGATAATCGGTCAGTCGGTGGGGGTTCAGCCAGACGCGCATGGCGTACTGTGACCCGAAGAACTCGACCTCGCCCACGCCGGGCACGCGGGCCAGGACCTTTTCCAGGTTGGATTGGGCATAGTCCCGCAGATCAATGCCATCCATACTGCCGTCTTCCGAGATCAAACCGACGATCATCAAGTAATTGCGCGTCGCTTTGCCGACGGTCACCCCGGTGGTCTGGACCACGCTGGGCAGGCTGGCCATGGCCAGCTGCAATTTATTCTGCACCTTGGACCAGGCCAGGTCGGGATCGGTGCCCGGCTCGAACGTCAGCTCGATGCGGGACGACCCGGCCGAGTCGCTCGTCGCCGACAAGTAGATCATCTTGTCGAGGCCGGTCATCTTTTGCTCGATCATCTGTGTGACGCTGTTCTCGACGGTTTCCGCTGAGGCGCCGGCATAGAACGACTGAATGTAAATGGACGGGGGCGCAATCGGTGGGTACTGCGAGATGGGCAGCTTATAAATCGCGAGGCCGCCCGCGACCATGATGACCAAAGCGATCACCCAGGCAAAGACTGGGCGGTCGAGAAAGAATTTCGAAAGCATGCCCGCTATCCTATTTCTGGGGGGTTGTCGACTTGGAGGTCTTCGCGGCCTCGGGCGTCTGCTTGCCGGCGAATGGCACGATCTTCACGGCCGTCCCCGGCCGCACCTTCTGCATGCCCTCGACGATCACTCGATCCCCGGCGGCAAGGCCCGCGGAAACCAGCCAACGGTCCCCCAGCGTGCGGTCGACGGTGATGGCGCGCTGTTCCACCTTATCTTCGGCGCCGACGAGGAGCACGCTGGGATTCCCCTTCGGGTCGCGCGAGACGCCTTGCTGCGGGACCAGGATCGCCTGCTCGACGATGCCTTCGACCAGCTGCCCGCGGACGAACATGCCCGGCAAGAGGTGCCGCTGGGGATTGGGGAAGACCAGGCGCACGACGAACGACCCGGTGCTGGGGTCCACCGTCACTTCAGAAAACTTGAGCGTCCCCTCAATGGGGTACGGTGAGCCGTCTTCCAGCAGCAGCTTGACGCGCGTCCGATCAGGTCCATCGCCTTGGATCCGGCCCGCGGCGATATTGCGGCGGAGTTGGATGAGCGTGGCACTGGATTGGGTCACGTCCACATAAATGGGATCGAGCTGCTGGATGGTGGCGAGAGGCGTCGCCTGGTTGGCCGTGACCAGCGCGCCAATCGTCACGTTCGATCGGCCGATCCGGCCGGTGATCGGCGCCGTGACCCGCGCGTAGGCAAGGTTGATCCGCGCGGCATCCAGCATGGCCACGGCCTGGCGCACGGCCGCCTCGGCGGTGGCTATCGACTCTCGATCGCTCTCCACCTGTGCTTCGGCGCTGCGCAGCGTGGCCTCGGCGACATCGGCGTCCGTGACGGCCTGATCCCGCTGGCTGGCGGAGATGGCGCCATCGGCCAGAAGGTCCTCGTAGCGCTTGCGGGTCAGTTTGGCGTTGTCGAGGGTGGCGCGCTGCCGCGCCACGCTTGCCCGGCTGACGTCTAGGTTCGCGCGTGCCCGGTCCACGGCTTTTTGCGCAGCGGCCAGGCTGGCGGCCGCATTGTCCACGGCCGCCTGGAATTGCGCGGGGTCGATCTGGTAGAGGACTTGGTCCGCCCGGATCTCGGCCCCTTCTTCGAACAGGCGCTTTTGAATGATCCCGCCGACCTGAGGACGGATCTCCGCGATCGAGTACGGCGAGGTCCTGCCGGGCAGCTCAGTTGTCAGGACGACGCGCTCAGGCTGGAGGGTCACGACGGAGACCTCGGGAACGGCAGGCGCCGGGGCCGAGGACGACGCCTTGCAGCCGTTCAGCAAGAGGCCTGATCCAACGCCGATGAGGACTAAGAAAATAGTCGCTTTCGATGACACAGCCATTCACTGCTTTCTATGCGGCCCCGGGACTCGTGTCCACAGGGCCGGTAAGAGACCTTCGCAGGCCGGTTGCGGCCTCGAAACCCGAATAAAGCACAAGTTAGTAAGTGCTTAATTACCACGCCGCCGAAGACTGGTCAATATTGGCGGACAAATTCGCCGAAAAAGATCTGCTTCGAAATGCAAGTTGCGACTGCCCTACCTGGGCGGATCCTGGTGGTGAAGGATCCAAGACCTGGTAATCCGGAGGGAGATGCCCGACAACATCCGATCGAATGTCCCCAGGCTCCACCCGAGCGCCAGCAGCAGATGAGCAGCCAGCACACAATAGAGACCCCAGGGACGCTTCTTTTCGGCGAAGGGGTCTGCGAGATCGCGCTGGGCTCCAGCCGGGAGGACGGCCACGCGGGTGAGCGACGCCCCGAATGGGGCATCGATCTTTCCTCTGGCATTCACAGCCCATCCGTTCGCGTCAGGGATTGGACCGAGGTTCCGCTTCCACAGTTTGAGCCACGCCATCACCATCGAAGGCCCAGAGATGAGCAGGACGACCCCGAGGACTCGGAAGGGCATCGTCCAGCCGCTGGTGAAGTGGCGGAAATTGCCAACACCCTGGCCAGGCGCGTCGGTCTGCAAGATTCAGCTTGCGCGACTTTTCGCCCGGTCTCGCCCCAGGGGTCCATGAGATTAGGGCGGCCCAAGAAAATTTGAATTTGCGGGCCAAGCATCCCTGGGATATCGTCCGCCCGGTACATGCTGCCGAGGAGGATGCCATGGGACTGCTCGGGAAGCTTGGCGCGTTGTTCGGTGGTGCGAAAGGCGCCGGCACGGACGATGCCGTGCATCTCTACGTCGAATGCGGGCGCTGCGGGTCGAAAGTCCACGTCCGCCTCGACCCGCGCCACGACCTGAGCGCCCGGGAGGAGGGAGGCTACTTCGTCCGAAAAGAGATCATGGACAGCAAGTGCTTTCGTCTGATCACGGCGGAAATCACGCTGGACAATGCCTACCGCATCCAGAGCCAGGATATCACCGGCGGACAATTCATCACCCGCGAAGCGTTCGACGCCACACCACCCGCATCGCCTTCAGCATAGCGCAGGACGCCGTTCACGCTTCGACAGGC
>DATJQT010000436.1:0-1224 GCA_035505475.1 Vulcanimicrobiaceae bacterium | reverse complement strand
TCGCATTCCGGCAGCGCATTGTGGACGAGCCTGACATCACCAAACCCTGCATCGCCGGACTCGACCGCCTCTTCGGCGCAGATGCGCAGGTGGTCGAGCTTGCGCGACGATGTGAACCGTTTCTTATCAGCCATTTCTTCTCCCTCCTCTCACGGTCGTCCCGCCATGGTCGTTTCCGGCAAGGAAATCGCCCAGGCGCGAGACTGAAAATATCCCTGACTCGGTGCCTGCAGCAGCAAGCCCGAGCAGTTCGTCAATTTTCCCCTTCATTCCACCGGTAACATCGGTATGTGATGAGCTGCCGATCTGGAGGGTATGCACGGTTGCAGGAGTAATCTCCCGGACCACGCGTCCTCCATCCAGCACTCCCGGTACATCGGTGGCGAGCCCCACGCGGGTGCACCTCAGTGCCACCGCGAGATGCCGCACGAGCTGGTCGCCCGAGACAATGCAGGCCCCGCGTGAAAGGTCCATCACCACATCGCCGTGGATCACCGGAACCATCCCGAGTGTGAGCATCTTTTCGATATGCCCTGTCTCGAACGCGACCAGCCGGCCATTATCGGCATGACCGGCATGAAGCGGGTGGATGCCCAGCGCCTGCACGCCGGCGCCCCGGAGCGCGGCAACAACCTCGGTATTGAGAGCGCTGACCGCATCATGGGTGATCCCGATCCCCTCCGTGTGGCCGGCTGTTGCTCCGCGATCGAGCCGGTATTTCCAGGCCTCAGGGTGTCCGCAGGAGCCGGCGCCATGGACCACCACGATCTCTGCCGCCGGCGCCCCCGCAATCGCCGTGGCGATTCCGGCAAGTGCCGCCCGGTTGACCCGGCAGTCGGCACCCTTGTCCGTGATCACGCTGCCGCCCAGCTTGAGGATGATGCGCTCAGACATTCTTCTCCTTCCGCACGCCTTCGGTATCGAGCCCGGTCACGATCGCACGCGCATCGCAGGACTGGATCGCCTGCGCCACCCGGTGCCGGACCGGTTTTGCACAGAGTGCCACCATGCAGCCCCCGCCGCCGGCCCCGGTGATCTTCGCACCGAATGCCCCGGCGGACCGGGACGCGAGCACGAGCCGCGAGAGCTGCGGGTGCCCGATCCCCAGTGCTTCGAGAAGCGCGTGGTTCATGTTCATGTACCTGCCCAGTTCTTTCGGGTTACTTAGGTGGTGGATCGCCGCAAGGCTCACGCCTTCGATTGCGTCCAGGATCGGGTCAACGA